>JALRBE010000001.1 GCA_023262335.1 Candidatus Saccharimonadia bacterium
CAGTACGTCGCTTCTTTCAGGACGTTCAGGCGGACGTAGCCGACGCTCTCCTGGATCTCAATGAGCATGTCGAGCTTGCAGAGTTCGAGAGCCGCCTCGATGACCTGCCGTTCGTAGACCGCCGTCGGCGAACCGGCAAGCCGGTATTTATCGACGACGTGATGTACTCTGGCCAGGGAATCGACGAGTCCGGGATTGCCGTCGGCGAACCACTGCCGTTCCTCGTCGGCGAGCCGTTCGAGATCGCTGGCGATGCGGACGATCATGCCGGCGACGTGCAGGCAATGGTCCGAAAAGCCGATTTTCTTCGCTCTTGCCGACCGCGCTTCGTGGCGGTACGCGGCCTTGGCACGCTCCTTCTTGCTGGTCGCGGGTGCCGGGTGATCGAGGCTGACGCGGCGCGTCTTTCGCAACCGGTTGTCCTTTATTCTTTTCTCTCTAATTTCCTCTCGTCGGCTCTGCCGTGTTTGCGGCTGCAGCGTATCCAGAAGTTCATCAGGATCAATCAGCAGTGTCAACATCGCGCATGCCTTCCTGGTAATGAACTGCTTCACTCTAGCGGTCCTGCTAGCCATACTGTCATAGTATGGATGAGGCTGTCTATGATATACCATGACGCAAGCGAAATCGCAAGCATAAGGAAATATTTGACATAAGTATTTTTTATTGTTATAATGCAATTATGAATACATTCATGTCACACATTCAGAACGACAAGTACGCCATTATGACTGGCGGCGTTGCTCGCTATGTGGCATGTCTGGAATCGTAAACCAACATATTTATGAAACGAGATATGCCTCCGACTCCGGAGGTTTTTTGATCCCAGAAGTCGGAGGTGCATCCGGTTTCAAAAATGAAACCGTAACCGCCGCGCACGCGGCAGAAGGGGAAGACCATGGCATTCGGATCGATCATGCGTTTTAACGCGGGAGAGTTGTCTATCGAGATGGCGCCGCTCAGTCGCGACGTCATGGGCGAATTCATTCGTCCGGGCATGCAATCGTGGACCGTCACGAAGTATTTGGTAACTCAGGCAAAGGTGCTTGAAGACGAATACGAATGGTACGACAAGACCCGAACCGACGACACGTCGCTCGTATGGGGGATATGGATCATCGGCGCGGACGATGCGCGCGAGCTGATCGGTACGTCGAGCCTGCACCATATCGAACGCGGCCTGTTCTTTAGCGCCGGAAGCGGCTCGCTCATATTCAACGCTGAATATTGGGGCAAAGGAATCGCGTCGGCGGCGCATAAGGCACGCACATGGTACGCATTCCACGTGCTGGGAATCGACCGCATTTGGTCGGAAGTACTGCAGGGCAACGAAGGCAGCCGTAGGGCTCTAGAAAAATCCGGCTACTACGTGACCCACGTGAAGCGCAACGACAAGTTCGTTGACGGCACGCTCAAGCACGCCGACCAGCTGGAGTGTGTCAACCCGGACCCGGCGCCGTGGAAGCGCTGGTGGGGGGATGACCGTCCGACCAAAGCGGCCCGCGAAGCCCGCGTCCGCGCGCATGCTGCCATGGAGTGGGCAGCGCAAAACGTCGTATGTCCCTGACTCCGGATTACCCGCCGATCGTATCGGCGGGATTTTCTTGTTCGAACAAATTGGCAATACGCGCGGTCAGCTCCCGTTTGTCGGCAAGTACGGCAGGGAAGCGGCCTGCGTAGGGGAGCGTGCGCGCCGTGTTATGGTCGGCTTGGCTGCGGAACTCGCTGGCCGAGCGCATGCCGTGATGGTGTTTCAAGGCATAGCCGTCGTTCCGAAAATGCGTGTAGCCTGGGTCGTTCTTGTCCAACGCCTTCACGAACGCGGCTTCATCGTCGGCAAGCGATTCGTACGCCTCAACCGTGGCGACGAGCTCGGGCCAGCGGTGCCCGTACTGGAGTTCCAAGAGCCGGTGGGCGTTTTCTTCCTGCTGCTTCTTCCGGTTGAGGCCTTCGGGCGTGATCGCGAACGTCGGCACGTCGCCGGTGTACGCTTCGAGCAAATCGTGGAGTGGACCGTAGAGCGCTACTTTGCCGACGTCGAGATCCGGGTAATGAGCCCGTGCGTACGGCACGGCGAGGGCGGTCAGATGCAGCGCATGGATGGAATCGGGTTCGCGGCTACGGTCGGCAAGGCATGTCATGCGCAGGATGCCGCCGTAATTGTTGGCAAGCCGTCCGATATCCTGCGGGACATCCGTTTCTGCAGGCGACGCAACCGTCTTGGTGCGATACGATTCGTACGCTCCGAAGTCGACGCTATTCAGTTCGTACGACAGCCGCTCGTCGAAACGCGATCCCGCGGCGCTTTGCGACTCGCCCTGACGGAGCGCGACCGCGATGCTCGCGATGCCGAGCCGCAATATGCGCCTGGCTCGTATTTCGCGATATTCCTTTTGCTCCAAGATGGGGTAAATCTGGTCGCTGGCGCGCATGAGCTCGGCGACGCGTTCGCTGCTAGTATTCAGTGTCGTCATAGGTGTATTCTCCTGCATAATACGAAACGCCGTCATCGATAAGACGCACGAATTTGCGGGCGCTTTCGAACGTCTTTTCTTTCGCGACGAATTCTTCTTGGGTGAGCCATTCGTTATGGCCTCCCTCGAAATCGACGGTCAGCTCGCCGGTCGCGTTCTTCGTCCGCATGATCACGAAGACCTTGTCTTCCAAAAGCTCGCCCGATTCCTTTTTGAAGTCGCGTTTATGGAAGAGCATCGCGTACTCGAACGTGGCCGTCATGCCCGTTTCCTCAAGCAACTCGCGTTCGGCTGCTTCCTCAAAGCTTTCGCCCCAGCGCACTTTGCCGCCGAGTCGTCCCCAAAAACCGTAGTAGGGTTGCTTGAGCCGTTGCTGGCAGAGGAACTCGCGGCGTTCGCCGTTTTGGCGCTCCACGATCAATACTACCGAAACTTTCGGTTGGCGTTCGATTTCGTTCTCGTCGGTATCGAGCCGATTGGCGTATTCTTTGCCGGCCGGCGCCAAAGCGTACTGATCGCCATTCTTCGTGACGTAGCCGCGCTCGACGAGCTTTTTGATATGGAAGTTGAAATGGTCGCTGGTCAGGTTCGTGCCTTTTTGCAACTGCGCGAACCCTGCGCTTGGCGAAAAAAGCAAATGGCGCAGAATGGCAATTTGGGTTTCATGGATCGTCGCTTCGTAACTCATCGTGTCTCCTTATGCTACGAACCAAGCGTAGCCGATGCAACCATAGGCATCTAGTAAAGTCGACTTTACTCCTCGATGAATCCGCCTGATTGATGTCCCCAAAGTTTGGCGTAAGTGCCTTTGCGTTTCAGGAGTTCCTCGTGTGTGCCTTCTTCGATGATGGCGCCTTTGTTCATGACGACGATCCGGTCCAGTTTGGCGATAGTACTAAGGCGATGCGCGATGACGATCGAGGTGCGGTCCTTCATAAGCGTTTCGAGCGACTGTTGGATCAGCTTTTCCGACTCGCTGTCGAGCGCGCTGGTGGCTTCGTCGAGTACTAGAATTGGCGCGTCCTTCAAAATGGCACGGGCGATAGCAACGCGCTGCCGTTGGCCGCCGCTCAGTTTCACGCCGCGTTCGCCAACGAGCGTTTCGAGTCCGTCAGGAAGATCTTCGATGAAGTCGAGCGCGTTCGCAGAGCGCGCCGCGGCTTTGATTTGCGCATAGGTGGCGTCGGGGTTACCGTAACTGATGTTTTCGGCAAGTGTCCTATGAAACAGAAGCGGTTCCTGCGGCACATACGACACGGCGTGATGCAGTGATTCCTGCGACACGTCGGCTATTGACGTCCCGTCGATCGTGATGCGCCCTGAGTCGACGTCGGTGAACCGCATGAGCAGTTTGGTCAGCGTGGTTTTGCCCGAACCGCTCACGCCTACAATACCGACGCGTTCGTGCGGTTTTATCGTGAGCGTGAAGTCGTCGAACAATATTTCGCTGGCGGCGTCATGGCGGAACCCGACGTTCGAAAACGCGATCGCGCCGCTCGTGACCTTTAATTTGTCGGTACTTGTGTCAGACACGCCGATATCCTGCTTGAGTATTTCCATGATTTCTTCCGAGTCGCCAATGATCGTGTAGTAATCGCGGAACAAGCTATGGATGTTCCATATTTCCTGGATGAGGTTGAACGTGTACGTGAGGCACAGGTATACGATCGCCGCGTCCGCGATGCCCACCTGGACCGCCCAAATGGCAGCGACGAGCGCGAACACGCGCATGGTCGCGATGATGACCGAGTATACCGACGACACGCCGATGAAGGCGTTCCGTGCCTTCGACTCGTTATGAAGCATGGTGTCGACTGATTTTTTGAAGCGCTTTTGCTCGAACGTTTCGCGGCCGTCCGTTTTGACCGCGAGGATGTTCGAAAGCGAGTCAGAGAGTTGTGCCGATATCTTCGTATAGGATTCCGAACGCGCTTTGAAGTGCTTGCGCATGAACCGCGTGCCGTAGTACGAAGCGGCCGCGAAGAGCACGACAAGAACGGCGAGCAACAGGGCGAATTGCCATAAAATGAAGGCGAGACCGACGATACTGGCAACGAGCGACGTGACGATGAACAGCGCTTGGAATACGGCCGTATGCCAAAAGGCCATGAACGCCGAAGAAAACTTGTTGACTTTGGAAACGAGCGAACCGGCGAAGTTATCCGCGTAGAAACCGAGCGAATGCAGCGTCAGTTTTTCGTAGGTGTATTGATAGAGGCTATGCGCGCCCGTTACCTGCACCGTCCACATGGCATACAGGTTGAGGCGGTAGCCGATGATTTGCGTGTAGAACTGAATGCCTGCGTACATGGCGATCAATGGCAGTGACGATTCGAGGGTCACGGTACCTGACTGGATATTGGCGAGCACGGCGGCGATGGCAAGCGGCGCGACGTACCGTTCAAGAACGACAGTCGATGGCACGAGGAACAGGTTCGCGTACGCGAGTTTTTGCGCGAACGCCGTTTTCGCGAAGAACGACAGGATTTCCTTTGGCGATGCGACAGGCTTGTCTTTTTTCATGGTCATTCCTCTATGAACCCGCCTGACTGATGGCTCCACAGCCTGGCATACGTGCCGTTTCGCGCAAGCAGCTCGGCGTGCGAGCCGTCTTCGATGATTTTGCCGTTATCGAGCACGACTATGCGGTCCAATTTGGCGATGGTGCTGAGACGATGCGCGATAACGATGGACGTTCGGTTTTTCATGAGCGTGCCGAGCGACTGCTGGATGAGCTTTTCGCTTTCGCTGTCGAGCGCGCTGGTGGCTTCGTCGAGCACGAGCACGGGCGCTTCTTTCAAAATCGCCCGGGCGATCGCTACTCGCTGCCGTTGGCCGCCGCTCAGCTTGATGCCGCGTTCGCCGACGAGCGTCGCGAATCCGTCCGGCAGTTTGTCGATGAATTCCAGCGCATGGGCTTTTTTGGCCGCCTCGCGAACTTCCTCGTCGCTCGCGTCCGGTTTGCCGTAGGCTATGTTGTCGCGGAGTGACCTATGGAACAGCAGCGGTTCTTGTGGCACGAACGCGATCGATTGGTGAAGGCTTTGCTGCGTGACGGTGCTGATGTCGCTTCCGTCAACGAACACGCCGCCCGCGTCGACGTCCATGAAGCGCAGAAGCAAGTTGACGACGGTCGATTTGCCGGCGCCAGAATGACCAACCAGCCCGACTTTTTGGCCCGGTTTGATAGTCAGGTCAAACCCGTCGAACAACGCGTCGCGGTTGTCGGCGTGCGAGAAGCCGACCGCTCGGAACTCTATGGTGCCGTCCGCGACGGACAAATTCTTCGCGCCTGGCGCGTCGATCACCTTTGCTGGTTCCATCAGGTACTCCACGAACTGTGACGCCTCGGTAACGGATTCTTCGAGCCGTCGGTAGACGCTGTTGAACGACCAAAGGAAGCGCGTGATCGTGGCGTAATAATTGAAGCCGATGAACAGCGCCGCTTTGGACGCCGCGTCGATGCTGAGGCTGAGGATGATTACCAGGCCGATGACGTTCGTGGCGACATATATAGGTGATATCTTCATGTCGATTTTCAGCGTTTGATAGTCCCAGCTGCGTTTGGCTTTGTTGACGTAATCGTCCACGTACGCTGCATGAGCGCCGCGTTCCGAGGTTTCCGACCCGAACGCTTTGATGGCGGCGATGTTCGTAACGACGTCCGACACGTGGCCGGCCATTGCCGCATGGGCCTCCTCGCGGCTTTGGATAAGCCCAAGCCGATGGCGGATAAGCGGCACGATGATAAACCCAGTGATTACCAGCGCGCCGATAAGCGCGAGCGACAGCCACGGCGAAATGAACGCGAGCACGACCGCGGCGAAGATGACCGGTATGACGTTCGACACGACTTCGAAGGTGATCGTGTCGAGGAACATGACGAACCTATGGGCATACGAAAGCAGGTTCTTCGTGATGGTGCCGGTGAATCGGTTCGCGAAGAATGCCAGCTCCTTTTCCACGAGCGAATCGAGCGCGCTTTTGTACAAATGGCGGATAGTTTTCGCTTCGAACGCCGCGAGCAAATGGAACGCAAGTCGCCAGAGCATTTCGCCGGCGAGCCACGCGAATCCGAAGGCCGCGACGAGCGGCCAGGCGGAGGCAAGGGTGACCGGACCCGTCTGACTAATGAGCGCCGCGATGGCCAGTGGCGGCACGTAAAAAACGAGCAGGCTGCCGATGCTCACGGCAAGACCGACGGGCAACGTGTACCGCCAACCGCGTATGATAATGGAATTGTATGTCCGTAGCGTTTTTTTGACAGCGGCTGCGCTTGTCTTTTTGTGGCTTTTCATGATTCTCCTTGTGAACGGTACGAGGTTTATTTGCAAAGTGGTCGCTATTGGTTTGGTCGTCCAAACGTTGTGCGTACAGAGGATCCAAGCGGGATCATAGTGCGTTAATTATGACATGCCTTTAAGCTGAGTGCAAGCAGTTTGTGTAATCCGTTGTTTCTTGGGGTAAAATGGTGGAGTGAAGCATTTCTACCAAGTCCTTCTAAATACCTTGATCGCGAACGTGACGACGAGTTACTTATGGTTCGCGCTGACGTTTTGGATATATCTTGAAACCCGTTCGGTACTGGCGACGGCAATCATCGGTGGTGCGTACATGCTGTTCGTGGCGCTCTTCAGTATCGTCTTTGGAACCATCGTCGATCATAACCGCAAAAAGACAGTCATGGTCGGATCGAGCATCTTCACGTTCGTCGCGTTCTTGCTCGCGGGCGTCATGTATCTGGCGTTTCCAAAAAGCGAACTGATCGATTGGCAGTCGTGGATGTTCTGGCTGTTCAGCGGCACCATACTGATCGGCGGCGTCGTCGAGAACATGCGGAACATCGCGCTTTCGACGATGGTCACCTTGCTTGTTCCTAAGGAAGGTCGCGACAAAGCGAACGGGCTCGTGGGTACCGTGCAGGGCGTCGCGTTCATGGTGACGAGCGTGTTTAGCGGTTTGTCCATAGGACTGCTTGGCATGGGGTGGACCCTGGCGATCGCCATCGCGTTCACTGGTATCGCTTTGGCGCACCTGCTGTTCGTCAAGATTCCCGAAAAGCGTATCGCTCATGACCCGGAACTGGAGGGCAAGAAGGTCGATATCAAAGGCAGCATAGCTGCGATCAAGGCGGTGCCGGGCTTGCTTTGGCTGATCCTGTTCACGACGTTCAATAATCTGGTCGGCGGCGTGTTCATGGCGCTCATGGATCCGTACGGCCTGACGCTGTTCTCGGTTGAATGGTGGGGGGTCGTGCTCGGTATCACGAGTACCGGCTTCATCATTGGCGGCTTGGTCGTCGCGAAATTCGGGCTTGGCAAGAACCCCGTACGCACGATGCTTCTCGTGAACATCGGCGTGGCGCTGCTCGGCATGACGTTCACGATCCGCGAGTTTTGGTGGCTGTATGCCATCGGCATCTGGATATTCATGGCTATAATGCCGATCGCCGAGGCGGCCGAACAGACGATCATCCAGCGTGTCGTACCGCTCAAGCGCCAAGGCCGCGTGTTCGGGTTGGCGCAAGCGGTCGAATCCGCGTCGACGCCGGTCAGCGCGTTTCTTATCGGCCCCATCGCGGAATTCATCATTCTGCCGTACATGAAGACTAAAGAAGGTATTGATACGTTCGGATGGCTGCTCGGGCCTGGCGAAGCCAGAGGCATCGCGCTGGTCTTCCTGCTTGCCAGCCTCGTGATGCTGATCATCGTGCTGCTCGCGTTCATGTCACGGGCGTACCGAAACCTTTCCGAATACTACGCAAAAACTTGATCAGCGCCTCCTTTTCGCGCACACAGTGGAGCGGGAATCGAAGCCGCGCGAACCGCTCATGCCTGCATGATAGTACGAAAAATGGTACAATAACAGGGATGCAAAAGATTCTTCTTTATTACAAATTCACTCCGATAAAAGACCCTCAGACAGTCACGCTGTGGCAAAAAACGCTTGCGGACGGGCTTGATTTGCGTGGCCGTATCCTCGTGAGCGATCATGGCCTGAACGGTACCGTCGGCGGCGATATCAACGATTTGAAAAAATACGTCAAAGAAACAAAAAAGTTTCCCGGTTTCAAAGACATCGTCTTCAAATGGTCCGATGGCGGTCGTGATGACTTTCCGCGCATGAGCGTGAAGCACCGACGGGAGTTGGTGGGTTTCAAGAACAGCGACGACGAATTTGCCGTTGACGAGAACGGCGTGGTCGGCGGCGGCGTCCATTTGAAACCGAAGCAGGTGCACGAACTGGTAGAAAAGTACGGCGACGACGTCGTGTTCTTTGACGGTCGTAACGCCCACGAGGCGTCGATCGGCAAATTCAAGAACGCGTACGTGCCGAATACAGACACGTCGAGGGACTTCATCGCCGAACTCGAGAGTGACAAATACGACGACATCAAAAACAAAAAAGTCGTAACCTACTGCACGGGCGGCATCCGCTGCGAAGTGATCAGCGCCATGATGAAAAAGCGCGGGTTTACCGACGTGTACCAAATCGATGGCGGAATCGTGAAGTATGGCGAAGCATACGGAGACGACGGCCTTTGGGAAGGTGCGCTGCGCGTGTTCGACGACCGGATGACAGTGAACTTCAGCGATCACGCCAAGACGATCGGCGAGTGCACGCACTGCACCGGCAAAACGAGCAACTTCGAAAATTGTGCCAACCCGAACTGCAACAGCCTGGTGCTTATTTGCGAAACATGCAAAACGAATCCCGACCTGCTGTACCATACCGAGGAATGCAAGCAAAAAATGGAGGTACGAGTATGAATGACGTCGCACATGAACTTTTAAACGGGCAGATGTTATGCGTGGTGGCGACGAACGGCGCTGACGGCTACCCGAATGCCGCCTCGGTGGCGTTTTCGCATACGAATGACTTCGCGTTCGTGTTCGCGACCGACAACGGGACGCGCAAGGCGGCGAACCTGGAGCGCGATGGCCGTGCTGCCATGACGATTACCGACCAGGTGGCGAAGCGGACGATACAAATAGAAGGGACGGTCACGAAAATCACGAACGAGGAATTCGACGCCGATCATGCCGAGCGGCATTTTGGCAAGCTGCCATTCGCGCGTCACTTCAGGAGTAACCCTGCGAATTCGTTTTATATCCTTAAGCCGTCCTCGATGAAGCTGACCGACATCAACGAAGTGCCGTGGCAGGTCACGAACATCATCTGACGTCCGCGGTGCTGCGCCCTACCGACGTGAGGCGTATACTGGATACATGAGATACATCGCGCTATTACGAGGCGTCAACGTCGGCGGCAAAAACAAGGTAAGCATGGCAGACCTGAAAGCCACGCTTGAGCAAGACGGTTTTGAAAACGTCAAGACGTACATCAATAGCGGCAACGTATTGTTCGATAATTCGTCAAAAGACGCGAATGGCATCGCTGAGCGCTGCGAAGCGCTGATAGAAAAGGCGTTCGGGTTCCCTGTCGCCTGCGTGGTGCTGTCGTCGGTGCAGTACAGGCGAATTGTCGACAACGCGCCGGCATGGTGGGGTCATTCAGACGACAAAAACCTGCGCAGCGACGCGCTGTTCGTATTGCGGCATGGAACGGCACGGGCGGTCATCGACGCCGTCGGGCCGGTCAACGAAGAATACGAGCACGTGGGGTCGGCAGCGAACGTCGTGTTCTGGACGGTCGACATGCGGCGGTACGGCAAGGCTCGTTTGCCGAAGATCATTGGCTCCGACGAATACAAAACGGTGTCGATGCGCAGCTCGACGACGACGCGCAAGCTCTACGCGCTTTTGGAGGACTGAAAAAGCGCTATCCAATCGTCGGCGCTCAACTGTGACGGCCGCATGTTCTTGGTGAGCGTCACCGGCAGGGTCGCGAAGTACTTCTGCCGGGCGTAGCACCGTTCGACGAACGAGTCATACGCGGGCTTGCTGTTTCTGTCGAGCAACGGGTCTTTGCGCGGAATGATTTCTATCATAACCGTATCAACTGCCGGATGGGGCCAAAAATCGGTCCGTTCCAATTTGTAGCGGATGCTCGTTTTGAACCACGGCGCGATCATGGCGCCGAGGAGCCCCGTGAACGAGGCTGTGCCACCGATGATCAGTTTTTTCGCGAACTGTTTTTGTACGATCAAATACGTCGCCGAGGGCGGCGTGCTGGTATCGGTCAGCTTGCGGAGGATAGGCGAACTCAAATGGAACGGTATGTTCGCGAAGACTTTGTAATCGTTTTTTGGCAAAGGAAGCGTCAAAAAATCGGCGTTCACGACTTCCACGTTCGGGAACGACGCGACGTTATCGCGCAGCTTTTCGATGACACGCTCATCGTACTCGACGGCGACCACGTTCTTGCACTCTGTCGCCAGAACTGAGGAAATGACACCGCTGCCGGCGCCGATATCGTAAACGGTGTCGCTTTTCTTCAGGTTACTATGCCCAACCAGCGTGCGAACCAATTGGGGCCGACGAATGAAATTTTGTGATTTGAGATGACTGCGCTTCACTCGTCATAGTATAAGACACGAAGCGGCTCATGGTAAAATAACGGTAATGAACAAGGAAACGATAACCGCGTCGCTTGAACGGCGCGCCATGCAAGTGCAGCGCGGTGGCGCCCGTGCGGCGGTGCTCGGCGTGAACGACGGGCTCGTCAGTACGCTTTGTATCGTCGTTGGCGTGGCCGCGGCAGGCAGCGACAGCGCCCATGTGCTACTCGCGGGCTTCGCAGGGTTGCTTGCGGGTGCCATTTCCATGGCGGCCGGCGAATGGATTTCCGTAAAAGCGCAGGTCGAGCTGTTCGAGGGAGTACTGAGCGATCTTCATGACGCGGTTAAGAACGACAGGCCTCTGCTCGTCAAAAATCTGGCGCTCAGTTTCGAAAAAAACGGCATTGACGAGAAAACGGCGAAGCATGCGGCCGAAGACGTCGCGATGTCGGACAGCAAACTGATGGCAATGTACTCTTCTCAGGTGATCGGCATCAACGAAGGCGAGCTCGGATCGCCGTGGGTCGCCGCGGTTTCGTCGTTCGCGCTGTTCACCGCCGGCGCGATCGCGCCGCTTGTTCCGTGGGTCATTGGCCTCGGTGGTATTCAGGGAATCATCGTCGCCATCCTATTGACGAGCGTCGGCGCGTTGTTCGTCGGCGGCTATACGGCACGATCGAGCGGCAAAAACATTACCTACGGCGCAATCCGCCAGCTGCTCATCGTTCTCTTTGCCGCGCTTGTCACGTACGGCGTCGGTCATCTGTTTGGCGTCGCAACCGCCTAGGCAGTTATACGCGTATAATAATGAGTGATGAATAAGAACCTCGAAGCGAAACTGAAGACCTTGCCGGCAAGCCCTGGCGTTTATTTTCATAAAAGCGCTTCGGGCGAGATCATTTACGTGGGCAAGGCGGCTGTGCTACGGAACCGTGTGCGCCAATATTTTCAATCGCAACGCGATATGGACATAAAAACCAGGGCCTTGGTGGCGGAAATCGAGGACACGGACTGGACAGAAACGGAATCCGAGATCGACGCGTTGTTCCTTGAATCCGAAATGGTCAAGCGGTATATGCCGCGGTTCAACATTCTTCTTCGGGACGACAAGTCGCAAATGTACGTGCGTATCGACATGAAGAGCGAATGGCCCTACGTTTGTTTCACGCGTAATCCGGCGGACGATGGAGCAGACTATTTCGGCCCGTACTACAATGGGTTCGCTATCAAAAAAGCGCTTCGGTATCTTCGTCGCGTGTTTCCGTATTACACAAAGCCGCCAAAACAAAGCGAACGTGCGGACCTTGATTCGCATATAGGTCTGAGCCCGGCACATGGTACGACGAGCGAAGAATACAAGGCATCCCTCCGCAAGCTCATACGGTATTTCGAGGGCGGGCGCAAAAAGCTGGCGCAGGAAATCGAAAAGGAAATGCGCCAAGCGGCGGCAGGCCATGATTTCGAAACTGCCGCACGACTGCGTAACCGACTGCGTGACCTTGCCGAATTGCAGCGCAAGATCATGTTCGGCGACCGTGAGTTTTTGGATATTAGCAAAGACAAAGCGCTGAGCGACTTGGTGACGCTGCTCGGACTGCCGAAGGTGCCCGCGCGGATCGAAGGCTACGACATCAGTCATATGGGCGGCGTGAACGTGGTTGCCAGCATGGTGGTGTTCACGAACGGGGTGAGCAATCGTAGTGAATATCGCAAGTTCAAAACCAAGATCGAACGTAACGACGATACGGCGAACATGCACGAGACGTTGCTTCGTCGCTTCAGCGAAAAGAACGTCAAAGCATGGGGTCGACCCGACTTGATACTTGTCGACGGAGGCAAGGGGCAGCTCGACGCGGCAATCAGAGCTCTTCAGGAGCGCGGCGAGGTAGTGCCTGTCATCAGTATCGCGAAGCGTGAGGAGGAAATCATCGTTGACCCTGTGCGTTCGAACGTGGACGTGGCAATGATCGAGAGCCTGCGCAAAACGCCGACCCAGAACGAGTTCGTCGAGGTATCGGGCGGGTATTACGTCGTGAACTTGCATCCGGGTCAGCGCAATGCCGGATCGCATTCGAAAAACCTGCGTGCAGGCTCCGTGACGAGCGCTCATTCCGACGCGGTCAGATTGTTCCAGCGGATTCGTGACGAGTCGCATCGGTTCGCGGTCAGTTATCATACGGTTTTGAAGCGGCAAAAGCAAACAGCTAGCGATCTTGAAGAAATTCCTGGCGTGGGACCGGCGACGCGCAAAAAACTCATTCGCACGTTCGGCAGTCTTCGTGCCGTCAAAGCTGCCGACGAGTCGGCACTCGTCGCCGCGATCGGCAAGGACAAGGCCGCGAAAATCAAACCGTATTTATGATACGCTTAGTAATGCTATGAAAACGCTTGACGCTTCTTTTTTTGCCGGTAACCGCCGCGCTGCCATGGATAAACTGCAGGGAGGTCTGTTGGTAATTGCCGGCTATACTGGCATGCAGAAGAGCAACGACGAGGAGTTCCGATTCACTCAGGAATCGAACATGTGGTATTTGACGGGGATCGAGTTCCCTGACTGGTGGCTGATCATGGACGGAGGTTCCGGCAAGTCATGGCTGGTCGAGCCGACGATCGACGAGCGGCTACGATTGTTCACCGAAAGCCTTGCTGCCGAGGACGCCAAAGCGAAGAGCGGGGTCGACACGGTGCTCAGTCGGGATGCTGCCATGACGATGTTGCGCCGCCTGGCCAAAACCCACTCGCTCGTGCATACCGTCGGGCAATCGCCGTACAGCGAGCATTTCACGTTCGCGCTCAACCCGGCCATCGCCGACATGAAAACGACGCTCGAGCGGACCTTCGTGAAAGTAGAGGATTTTAGGCTCCCGTTGGCCCGCCTTCGGGCAATCAAGCAGCCCGTGGAAATCGACGCCATGCAAAAGGCGATCGACGTGACCATGGCAGGATTATCGCAGGTCAAAGAAAACTTGCAGTCGTACCGTCATGAATACGACATTGATGCCGAGCTGGGGTACGCGTTCCGGAAGGCTGGCGGAACGCACGGGTTCGACCCTATCGTCGCGAGCGGCAAGAATGCTACCGTCGCGCATTATTTTCAGAACAACGCCGCGTTGAAAAAAGGGACGTTCGTCATGATGGACGTCGGCGCGAAACTGAACGGTTATCCTGCCGACCTGACGCGCACGTTCGCATATGGCAAGCCGACGAAGCGCATGGCAAGCGTGCACGAGGCCGTCCGTATCATGCAGGCCGAAATCATCGAACTCATAAAACCGGGCGTGTCGCTTGAGGAATACCAGCGCGAGTCTGACGCTATTATCAAGAGAGAAATGATCAAGCTTGGGGTCATGAACGGACCGGATGACGAGCAAGCGTTCAGGCGTCATATGCCGCATGCGCTAAGCCATGGCCTCGGCATCGACGTGCACGACGCGCTCGGAAGGCCGCGCGAGTTCCAGCCCGGCATGGTGCTAACGGTCGAGCCGGGCGTGTATTTGCAAGACGAAGGAATCGGCGTCCGCATAGAAGACGACATACTCGTGACGGAATCGGGCAAGAAAAACATGAGCGCGAAGCTCTCGACAACCTTTTAGGCGGCAAGGTATACTGGTGCGTACATGATACGACGGCAATTTGGAATCTTTCTTGTTCGGTGGCTGCTCAATTCGTTCGGGCTATGGGTTGCGGTTCGGTTGCTCGGTACGGGGTACAGCGAAGCGCAAGTCGAATCAGGCATCGCGCTCTTCTTGCTTGCAGGCCTCATCTTTTCGGTCATCAACAGCGTCATCAAGCCTATCGTGGTCATCTTCTCGCTGCCAGCCATTCTTATCACGCTCGGTTTGTTCATGCTCGTCGTGAACGGCCTCATGGTCTACTTGTCGGTCATACTGACTCCGGGACTCGAAATGTCGTTCTTTAACTCGATTCTTACCGGAATGATATTAAGTTTGATAAACTATATAGTAAGTAGCGTGTTCGAACTAAACGGACGCCAAAGGGAGAGAATATGACAGTTGATGGAATCTTACAATTCGTGACGATAGCGTCGGGAGTGCTCATGGTGGCAAGTATCCTGCTGCAGCAGCGGGGCGCGAGCCTTGGCGCTGGGTTCGGTAGCTCAGGCGAGCTGTACACGACTCGTCGCGGACTCGACAAGAACCTGTTCGAAGCGACGATCGTGCTTGCGGTCGTGTTCGTGCTGTCAATCCTCACGGGACTGCTTCTTCCTGCCTGACTTCGGTAGCTGATGACCATGGGTGACGACGACAAAAGGGTGTGGAACCGGTTGGAGCTCAAACATCGCTCCAAAAAACTGAAAAAACACGCGCGCAAAGCCGAGAACGCGACGGTTCGTCATGCCAAGCGATTCGTCGTTAACCGCTGGGAGAACATTCGGGAAGTACGCCTGCATATTATATTGTGGCTGAGCGGCGTCGGGTTGTTGATCGCGCTCGTTGGCCTGCAAATGTTATGGTTCCAGCAAAGTTACGTAACCAAAGCCCCAACGAACGGTGGTACGTACGCCGAAGCCGTGAAGGGTCCGATTACCACGCTGAACCCTTTGTATGCCACGACTCCGGCAGAGGTAGCGGCGGGGCGGTTGCTATTCTCGTCGCTTTACCAGCTGGACGCTTCGGGTAATGTCAAGGGAGACATCGCCACGAGCATGACGAACGAAGCGGACAAGACGTTTACCGTGTCGCTTCGCAAGGACGTCCGTTGGCACGACCGGTTGCCACTCAATGCCGACGACGTCATATTCACCGTGAATCTCATGAAGAACCCGGCGGCACGTTCGACGATGACGGCGAGCTGGCGGGGCATCGAGGCGCAAAAGGTCGACGAATATACGGTAAGGTTCCAGTTACCTGCGTCGTACGCGGCATTTCCGCACGCGCTGACGTTCGCGATACTTCCTCAACATCTTCTGAAGTCGGTGGAGCCGGCGAGCCTTCGGGAGAGCGGCTTTAGCGACGCGCCTATCGGCAGCGGACCCTTCTCGCTCCGTCTTCTGCAAAACATAGGCACGGGAACCGGTCGCAAGGTCGTTCACATGGTTTCGAACAAGGATCACTACGCTGGTCAGCCACGCTTGGACAGGTTGCAGATTCACGCGTACGGCGACGACGATTCGTTTGCTCGCGCCCTGCGTACCGGCGAGGTCAGCGCGGCAAGCGACGTGTCGGGCGCCGTCGCGAGCTCGGTCGACAAAAGCAGGTACGACGTTATCATGAAGCCGATTAACAACGGGGTGTATGCCATTTTTAATACCACCCAGCCGTTGCTCGCTAACGCGCAGGTGCGCCGTGCACTGCAAGCAGGTACGAATACCCAGGCGATTCGTGACGATTTGTACGGCAAACCGCAAGCGATGCATCTTCCGTTCGCGGTTCGCCAGGTTGATGGCAGCGACGCCTTGGCTGCGCCAAAATACGACAAGGCCGCCGCAGCGAAGCTGCTCGCGGAGGCAGGCTGGACCATGAAGGACGGCATACTGAAAAAAGGCGAGGAAACATTGCAACTGCGCGTCGTTACCCGCAAGAACAGCGATTACGAGAAGGCGCTTGGAGCGCTTGCCGGCCAGTGGCGTCAGTTAGGGATCGACGTACTTGTCCAGGTGGTCGATACCACGAGTACCGGCCAGAACTTCACGCAGCAGATTTTGCAAGAGCGGAACTACGACGTGTTGCTTGACGAGCTCGTGATAGGCCCTGACCCGGACGTGTTCGCGTATTGGCACTCAAAGGGGTTGTTGAATTTCTCAAGCTATAGCAACCAAGTTAGCGACGATGCGCTATCCAGTGCCAGAACCCGATCGGACGAAGCGCTGCGTGCGGTAAAGTACGCTGCCTTCGCCAAGCAGTGGTTGGCGGACGCCCCGGCTATCGGCTTGTACCAGTCTGATTTCATCTATGTTCGGAACAAAGCTGCCCGGTCCGTGACTCCAGACGAAATAATCGTCGATCCCAACGAGCATTACGCCACGGTTCGGTATTGGACTGCCGATCAAAGCGAAACGTTCAAAACGCCTTAGGGCCGTTGTGCTGACCGGCGCAACGTAACCAAGATCGCGAGCCATAGGCCAAAACCGATGACAAGGACCGCGATGCCAAAAATGACGTACCCGACCTGATACCCGTATTGGCTGACGTACTGGGTAAGGAGCGTGATCGCGATGATATCGCCAAAGAGGGTGAACAGGTTGAGCGCCGACAGGAGCGTCGCTTTGTACGTATGCTTGATGTCGTTGAGCATTTTTGCCTGGAAAACGATCATCCTGACGCGCGTGTAGCCTGCGAAAAGCGTAAATGCGCCGATCGTCACGACAGGGTTGGTCGTCGCGCCGATCCCGACGAGACAAAGCATGATGACGATGAGATCGAACAAGTAGAACGCGGCCGGTTTCAATCTGTCGAGCACGTGGACGTACCAGCCCATGACGGCACCGGCCAAGCTGGAGAGCGCTAAGATGAATCCGAACCAGGCGACAGCGATACTGATATCCTGAAAAACGAGTTCCCTGAATTCTCCGCCCTTGTTAGAAATGCCAGAGAGAAAACCGCAGAACACGAACAAAGCGGCGTTTTCGAGGGTGACGATGCTTTTGACCGCGTTCAGCGGGTTCTTTTTCTTTTTGTACGTCTCATCGCCTTTGGGGTATTCGAAGCTTATTGTCAGCCAAAGCATGGCTACGAGCGAGAAGAACCCGAGGATGAAGGGTAACGAGTGATGAATGGAGTAAGTGAGTGGCACCAAAGCGACCAATAGCACGTTGCCAATAAGCCCGTAGGTTTGCGCCCGGCCCATGACCTTCGTATAGTCCTTTTCGCGCTTGAGCGCATGAAGGGTGTCATGCATGAAGGCCTCTATGGCACCCGCTTGGAACGCGTAGCCTCCGAAAAACAGCAGGGATGCCAAAAGCCCGCCCCAGAAGTTCGGCATGAACGCGTAGAACAGCGGTGAGGTCACGGCAATCGCGGCGCCGAGAATGATCGACTTGCGATTACCGATTTTGTCAGCTACGTAGCCCGACGGCAGTTGGAGCAGGCCCTGCGCGAGTGACGAAACGACCACGATGATCGCGAGTTCCTCGACCGTCACCTGGCCGACGTTCACGAGCTGTATGGTAATGAGCGGCAGGTAGACCCGCTTGGTGAATATCTTATACCAAGAGTATTTTACGATGTTTTTTTCAAGCCTGCGTTCGTATGCGCTCATGGAAAGATTCTAGCATAGGAGAGCGGTCTTTGTTTGCAATATGATGGCGGTACCATATAATGACTACATTACTTATGCTTAGTGGCCGCGTGGCGCGGTCGTGACGCATCATAAGTTGGACGTGATCCAGGGAAGAGCAGGCGCAGGCGTCGCCGAGAAACGGAACGAACAGCAATACATGAACAAGAATGAGCGCTCGTATCGTGGGTTTTTATCGTTCGTTGCCACAAAGAAGGTCGCGATTGTTTTTGGCGTCGCTGTCGTCGTGGTGGTGGCTGGCGTCGTGTTGCTAAGGGTGGTATTGGGTGGTTCCGGTGACTCCGGCGACGGCTCGGACAGGCAGGAATACGCCGTGCGAACGGCCGGCGACGCGATGCGCAGTGGAAACGAAGGGCAGGCCGGTGATATCTACGAAAAGGAAATCGATGCCGAGACCGATCCGACGAAAAAGGTGGAACTGGCAATAGACCACTCAAGCATGCTGTATGGGGCGGGCAAGCATGACCGTGCCCTGGACGTGGCGACCGAGGCCGAAGCGTACAGCGAAGACAAATATCTGATTGCCGACTGGCTCGGTCGTTTGTACGAGGCGCGCAAAATGTACGGCGAGGCACGGAAGTATTACGAACTCGCCTTGAAGCACGTGGAGAGCCCGACGAATAATAACGGGTACACAAAAAAACATTACGACAAAAAGATTGCCGCCATGACTGCGGCCGAGGCGGCAAAATGACAGGCGTCGTATCCGTACGGAGGATTTCGGTTGTGGGATTCGCTCTCGCAGTGACGGCACTTGTTATCGCCGCGTTCACGGCGCTTGGGTCTTCGACGCCGGCCGCTGCCGCGCCGTCACCATGTAAAGTCATCATCGCGCTTGATCGTTCGGGGTCTATCGGCTCGGCGCGCTGGAAGAGCATGGGTAACCAAGTGCTGCAATTATTTGGCGCCGGAGGTATCGACAGGGATGACATCGAAATCGCTTTTTGGACGTTCTCGCACACGTTCGATGCCGGGAACAAGAACTTCAATGCGCCGTACCATGGCTACGTAAAGTCGAACGCCACGGTATTGGACTCGGGATATAACGCGTTCAAATCAAGTCTCGGTCTGGCTGACCCTGACGCGATACTGGGCGGCGAGACGAACTACGCGCAGGGATTCGGCTACGATACACCTGAGCGCAACCCGTTGTCGTTGCCTAAGAACCAGAGCGCGAGCATCGCGACGATCGCGTCGCAGGCAAGCGTGATCACGTTTTTGACGGACGGCATCCCGAACTATCCCGGAGGAATGGACTTTGATGATGACGGATGGCAGGCCGGCTACGCGGCCCGGCAAAAATATGATGCCAGCGTCGCGGTGATCGGCGGATACCTTAACTCCGACGAAAACTCGTCGTTCGTTCCGAGCTCGTTATACCAAGCCATCAACGGTCCAGGCGCACGGGCGCCTGCGGACAATATCGGGCCTTTGGATTTTGGCAGCCTGAACGACTTTCTTATGGTACGAATTCCCTTGGCTTGCGGCGCAAGCGTCAACGCGTACGAGCTGAGACCCGTGGTGACTTCGACGAGCCACGCCGTCATGAGCGGTAAAAAAGCCAGCTTCAACTACGTGGTCAATAATACGAGCGATAACCAGGGTTCGAGTGATTGGCGCGTTTTTGACGTCACTATCGCTCCAGGAGCGGGCGCGGCAGGTGATCCGTTCGCTTGTGGGGGAACTGGCTATTGCGGCGGAATAAACGACTGCGTTGGCATACGGACGCTCATCGGAGGACCAGGAGCGGGAACCTGCAAAGCTGCCGACGACGACGGTGACGGCGTTCCGGATGGTAACGGCACGGGAGACCGTGATTTTCCGATCGATGTGACCCGCCTTTACGGAGGGATCGCGCGCGATGCCAATAATGATACGGCAGCGATGGCGCTTGGCACGAGGGTTTGCCGGGTGTTGGTATTGGAGCGAGCAACGTCGGTCGGAGGCAGCAGGCTCCACGGGGCGTGTACGGTCATCGGCAAGACGCCGCTCGTACAAATCCACGGAGGCGACGTGCGTGTCGGCAGGCTATTCAAGGGAGATAGCGCCGCGACCACGCTTGCAGGAGTGTTCACGACGAACTTCAGTCTTTCGGGCGCTGCGGCACCGAACGGCGTCACGTTCGGTAGCTGGACCGAATATGGTGTCTTGGCTCCGGGGACGATACTGAGCATGGCATCGCTGTCGGGGTACGCGGACGGGTATATTCGCCAGCCGTCCGTTCCGCCTGGCTGCGCGCCCGGCGCAGATAAAGGCAGCAACCGCTTGACGTTCGCGAACAGCGGCGCGTCCGGTTGCGGAGGTATGCAGGGGGCACCGGGGATGGTGCCGGACATCGTTTCGGCGGCGCGATCATGGCGAGTGGTCAATAACCTCGTAAGCGGTACTGTCCAATTGAGTGGCGGGCCGGGATTGTACCAGAACGAAGAAGGTACGTCCGATGTCCGACTGGGCGCCACCACTATCGATACTGTCAACTCGACCGACAACACCTATGTGGTGTACGTACCGAACGCGACGCTGACCATTGAAGGCGATATCCGCGTACGGGATTACGCGAGCCGGACTTACGCGAACGAAAAAGAGGTCCCTCAGTTGATCGTCATCGCGAAGAATATCAATGTCGCCGAAGGAGTGCGGTATGTCGATGCCTGGCTTGTCGCGAGCGGCTCGGGTAACGACGGCGTCGTTAATACGTGCACGGGTTACGGAGGAAGCTTCTCGCCGACCGTATGTGACGACGATTTGTACGTGAACGGCCCTGTTTTCGCGCGCCAATTGCACCTATGGCGAACGACGGTCTACGCGGGTCAGTGCACCATCGATAATCCCGGAGCGCTGTCGGATCCGGCGCTCAGTGTGCCGAGCGGGTGCGTACGCGATATCGACGATCCTGCCGAAACGGTCAACTTGCCGGCAAGCACGCTGCTGTGGGCACTGAGCAGGGGTGCTCACGGGAACCTGCGGACGACGCAGTCAGTCGAACTGCCGCCACTCTATTAAATTGCGGCATCTATCAGCTGCGGTCCGTCTCGTGTTCTTGGGAACGCTTATGCTATAATGGCGCCAAATGGGTAGAGAGCGAGGATTCACGATTATCGAAGTAGTGCTCTTTTTGGCTATTGCCGGCTCGCTGTTCGCGTTGCTCATGGTGGGTATTAGTACGGGCATCGCGCAGCAGCGGTACTCCGAAAGTGTCCGTAGCTACAAGGCGCTCCTGCAGGACCAATACCTGGCGGCGGTGAACATTCGCAACCAAAAGACGGATACGGACAAATGCGACCCATTGACTGGCAGAACCGACGGCACGGCTCGGAATGACTGGGGCGCGTCCGCATGCGTCATTTTAGGCAGGGTGATTCAAGTGGTGCCGGGCAGGAACGGCGAAACGGTCGAGGTGTCAAGTGTCGTAGGAATCGATCCAGGCAGTCAATCGGCAAGCGGCGGGGATTTGGCTGCGCTCCGGGCGTACAAGCCGGTCATGGCGACGTTCGACAAACAATCCATCGATCTTGATTGGGGAGCTCGGCTGACGACCGCTTCCGGAGCGTCCTCGCAAGCGGCAACGACGACGGTGCTTATTCTCCGTTCGCCCGTCAGCGGTCTCATGCGCGTTTTCACCGAAGCGTCCAAACCGGCTGACCTTCTAGATATGATTACCGACACGAGCGCTTCACGGAAGCTGAGCAATTGTATCGTCGGGGACACGTCGCTGCCGAAGCAAATGGTCACGATCGATCCGTCGATCGCGAGCGTCGACGGGATTACCGTAGACGGCGGGACGAACGCGGATTGCCAGGCATGAATCAGCGCGGCGACACCATAATCGAAGTCATACTCGCCGTCATGGTATTCAGTATCATCGCTGTCGGGGGCATGACGTTGATGAACCAAGGTATCGCTATCGTCCAGCGGTCACTCGAAATCAGCCAGGTGCGTAATCAAATGGACGCGCAGGCGGACGCGCTGCGCTACATGCATGCGCTTTACGTGACAGACCCAAGCTCTGCCAGTGCTTCTGCTGCTGCGTGGAAGACGATGACGAGCACGTATTCGGTCGCGAGCGCCCAGCCGTTCGACGAGACTTCTGACACGACGGGCTGCCGCTTGCCCGTGTCCGGAAAGCCGTTCGCGATCAATACCGTGACGCCCGGTAGTATGGACGACGGCGACCCGATATTGCCGTTCGACCTTGCCAGTGACGACGCGGGCGTACCGGTGAGCCGGCATAACCCGGTCATGGCAGGCACGGTCGACGCGTTGCTTTCGACCACGTACGCGCAGGTCCGTAGCGTGGAAGGGCAGGTGGTATCCCAGGGCATATGGGTCGAGGCTGTCCGCTCGGCAAGCATGTCAGCGACAACTCCCGGGTATTATGATTTTCATATACGTGGCTGCTGGTACAGTCCTGGCCAGGATCTGCCCGTGACACTTGGAACGATCGTGAGGCTGTATGAACCGGTATCGTAAGGACAGTCGCGGGTTTACGATCGTCGAGCTCTCGATAGCAATGACGCTGTTGTCGGTGTTGCTCATCGTGATCGTCTTCCTGGTTATCAGGATCGGGGGTATTTATACGAAGGGAGTTACCATGAAGTCGGTCAACCAAGCAGGGCAGGTTATCGTGTCCGACATGCGAATGACTATCGGCGACGCTGGCGCGTTTCCTCTCGCCGCCTCGTTCATCGAACAGAAGGATGCCAACGGACGAGTCGCGGGCGGCCGATTATGTACCGGCGAATACAGTTATGTGTGGAACATAGGGACGACGGTCGAAACGGACGCCTCCGGCGGGGTGCAGCAAGAGAATAATTATGATGGTGACGGAGCGCCTATCAGGTTCGTCCGCTCCCTTGATAACGACAGTACGTACTGCACGGTATCAGCAAGCGGGGAGATGCCGGCAGTGATCAAAGGCAACTCCACTGAATTGCTATCGGAGTCGGACTTGGCGATCCAGGACTTCGCGATGACTCAGCTGACGACAAACATGGCAAGCGGAGCGTCCGTGTACAAGATCACAATGCTGATCAGCAACGCCGACACGGAATCGATCGAATCGGCGAGCAACACCTGTCGTCCTCCGAGCGTTTCGGATGACCGGTTCTGCGCGGTCAACGAATTCGGGTTCACGGTTCACGCCAGCGGAAAGAGAGGGGGCTAGGCGCATGCGACAATCCAATCAGAGAGGGGCGGCATCCATCTTTATTGTTATCTTCACGATGTTGCTCATCATTACGGTCGGCACGGCATTCATTCGGAACATGCTGCAAGGTCAGAGTCAGGCGGCGTCGGACGACCTGTCAAGAAGCGCGCTTGATTCGGCGTACGCTGGGGTCGAAGACGCCAAGCGTGTTCTGGCGGAATACTACGGGCAAAAGTGCGACACGCAAGCAGGTGCGGCGTCGGTGCGCTGCACGATGCTGATCGGCGTTCTCAAGGGCGCCGTCGACGCTGCGGGCTGGACGAACGACTGCACGCTCATACCAAAAACCGTTTTGCAACAAACCGGCACGGCCGACGGCATAGCGGTACGGGCTGCCGACGGGTCCGGTGCCGATCTCGACCAAGCGTACACCTGCTTGAAAATCCAGATGGAGACGATGGAATACAGAGGGACGTTAACGACCGACAATTCGAGCATTGTCAAGCTGCAATCAAGGGCGGGCGACCCAAAGATGGTGCGCTTCGAGTGGCATATGATCCGTTCCGGACAGACGCTCAACGTCGACGACGGTACCGTCCAGCCGTACAGGTTGCCGCAAAAATGGCCTGATCACCGACCTGCTGTCGTCAAAGCGCAGCTGCTGCAATTCAAGGGAGGGTTCACGCTTGCTGAATTCGACGCCGACTCGACACGTAACGCATCGCTGTTCCTGCTACCTGCGGCAACGGGCGTCAATCCGCTGAGCTTGTCGATGGATACAAGGCGCTCAGGCGTGTCCGGCGCAGCGCAGAACGTCCGATGCGTGCAAGCGGCGGTCGACTACGCATGCTCCGTCGATATCGCGCTTCCTGACATAGGCGACCCTAGCCAGGCACGGACGGCGTATTTGAAGCTCAATCAATTCTATGTCGCCGGCGCGACCAACTTCCGCGTGATGATGCTTGATGCGGCCGGCAGGACGATGCCGTTCACCGATGTCCAATCGACCGGCAGGGCGAACGAGCTGTTCCGTCGCGTCAGGAGCTACGTCGACGTCGGTGTTAGCAGCGTACCGAGTCCCGAATCGGCCGTCGACGTGACAAAGAGCCTGTGCAAAGAGTTCACTGTCACCGACACGCAGGCAATCTTGCCGAATCCGAGCGATGGCTGCCCCGCGCTTCCGCAGTGAACCGCGAACGGCGAAGCAAGGACGCTTGTATTGCCGTAGCGCTTAAGCTATAATCGCGCCATAATCGTTTGGCAGTAAGGTGCGTCAGCAAGATTGGGGGATTGCGTGGTTTCCGGAACAAAAGGGGTAACAATTAAGGCCGTTTTGGGCGTAGCGCTGGCCGTGCTTGGCGTGGTCGCTGTGCAAGTAGGGCTTTCCACGAAGGTCTCGGCCGTCGATATTCGTGATCTTTCAACCGGCTCCGCGCACGCGTGCGCCGTGGTGGAATACGCCGCGAAATGCTGGGGCAACAACGCGTCCGGGCAGCTAGGAAACGGCTCGAGCAGTACTTCGACGCAGCCTGTAAGCGTGTATACGCGCTCCTCGTATGACGAATCGGTGAAAGATTACTGCCGCAACGGAGTTGATATCGGTGGGAACTGCATCGGTTTCGGTGCTCAGTGGGTGTATAAAACGGTCAATCGACCGGCCAGCCCGTTGCATAACAAAACGGTAACCAAAATCTCTGCGGGCCTTTATCATACCTGTGCCGTCGCGAACGCGCGGGCGTTCTGTTGGGGTAACGGCGGTAACGGCCGGCTCGGTATCGGGTCGTCCGAAGACCAGTCGCGGCCGGTCGCTGTCGCCATAAGCGGCGCGCTTCGCGACAAGGAAGTGGTCGACATTGCGGCGGGAAGCAACTTCACGTGCGCGCTCGCGACCGATGGGACGGTTGCCTGCTGGGGCGATAACGCGGACGGCCAGCTTGGCACGGGAAACCGGACGGCAAGCAACGTGCCAGTAGCGGTGAGCATGGCGGGTGGCAGCGCCCTGCAGAACGACAAAGCCAAGAAGCTGTCCGTCGTGAGCAGTTTTGACGATCCGACGACAAGGACGATGTGCGTTGTTACGCGGAGCGATCAGGCGGTATGTTGGGGACATGGCATAGATGACGGCAGGCCGATTCCTCCTGCGAGCAGCGAGACGGTCGCTTGTAACAAAGATTCTCGGACCTCACGACCGGCGAACGAAAACCTGGACAGGATCATCTTCAGCTCGACGTTGCCGAGGCTTATACCTGGGGCCAAAATAGCAAGCATGAACGGGGAGCGATACGTTACCGGTCTTGGCACAGATGGAAAAGCGTATTATTGGGGGCAATATGGCTACAGCGTCGATGCGACCTATGACAACATAGTAACGTGCAAAGTGAACCCATGTACAGGCAAGGTAGTCATTCAGCGCGATGACAAAGCGAAGATACTGCTGGCAGCGAACGGTAAGCCGCCGACGGGAAGCGGGGGATTGAACAAGAAGAAGTCGAGCACCGGGCAAGGCTTTAACGGCAAGCCGGGCATGGCTACCTATACGCGGTACGACGGCAACGACAATAACAATTCCAACGGCGCCTGCAGCATGACGCGGACACATTACGGTTATAAGAAGAACATTACCAACACGCCGATCGGAGAGAAGAAGACGACGACACCTTCGCTCTGGCCGCAGTCACAGGCCGGCATCACGGCATTCTCGGGCAACTCACACGACCGGCTCTTTTGCGCGGTGATCGGTGGCACCGCTCAGTGTGACGCTCATGGCGGCGATACTCGCTCGGGGCAGCTTGGGAACGGCAAGACGTCGCAACTGACCGGGCCGCAAGCGGTCGTTACGAGCGGGTGGCTAGCTGGCAAGCAAATTTCTCGACTGAGCACTGGCAGTACCGGGTATACCTGCGCGGTAGCCGGTGGTGGCATAGGGTGTTGGGGTATAAATAAAAAAGGTCAGCTAGGCATTGGCAGCACCGATGCGAAAAGCGTGCCAACGGCAGTGAGGTTGTAACGTGATGAAGGATAACCATACCGACGACGAGAACAAGGTGTCGCTTTCTGCGACGGATAACACGGCAGATACCGAGCGGTCAGCTGCTTTCGCAGACAAGACGGAGAGTGCTGATGGTAGTGGCGCTGCTGCGATAGGCGACATGCCGGTGCCACGCAAGCCGCAAAATCCAAAAAGAACAGGCATGATGATCATCGCGCTAGGGCTCTTCGTTATCATTGTCATCGCTATCGGCATTGTCATCGCGGTCTTCATGTCAAAAGCAGAAAAGCACGCAAACGGCGATACCAGTCCGTTTGCCGAAACGACACGCTTCGCATCGCCTAAAGAACTGACGGCTGCCGTGGAGCCTGATCTGCGCGGGGCGGTCGTCGCCGTTCAGGCGGCTACGGGAGTGAGTGCGGTCGATGGTGACGGTATCTACGCGTACGGCGCCCCCGCATATAAAGAGGGCGACATGAAGTTCAACGTTCTGCCGCTTGCGATAACCGGGTCTGCGTACAAAAGCGATTTGGCTACCGCAAAAGCGAACTATGCTGCCCTCGAAAAGTTTTTCGAAACGAACAAATTCAAAAAGAAGTTTTCATCGACGAATGCTCCTGGTGCCGCATCGGATGTCGAGCAGGCCGTTAATTACGTTGCCTACGCGGAATACGAGTCAAGCAATATTCTTTGCTCGATCCGTCATGCGGATGCCACGACGACGAAAGCGGCATCCCATATAGCGAGTATCGGTTGCGCGGACAAAGAAAGCTACGGTCAGGCAGCGAAGGTGTTGCAGCCGTTCTACGCGGCGTATGTCGGTGCTGGCAGCGACGTATCAAAGAACCTGGTTTTCGGCTTCTTGAGGGAGACGAGCGGGTCGGACGGTTATAAGCACACGGAGATTTATCAGGAAGATGACAATCAGTATGCAGAGGGCCAAGACGTCAAGCCGTTCACCGGCCTCTATTATCAGCGGTCGGGCGACAAGGCGTGGACGTACTTCAGTATTACGCCAGTCGATACGACGCTGTACTGCGAGGCGTATACTACACCGGCCTTGAAGAGCGCCTTCAAGGGGTATGAGTGTTTCGATAACCCGTCTCAGCAGGATTCTGTCGTTAAGTAGCGGAGCTTGTGGCTTGCCATAGAAATAACCGGTCATCAGCGACCGGTTATTTCTATGGTGCGCGCGAGAGGACTTGAACCTCCACGTCCTTGCGAACACTAGCCCCTCAAGCTAGCCTGTCTACCAATTTCAGCACGCGCGCTTAGTTACTCGGATGATTATACACTACATTGCGGAGTTTTGCTATATCTGTTATAATGCTTATCAAAGGAGCCCTGTAAACGGGCATTATTTTTATGACAGACCCTAAATTCATTCGTAACATCGCAATCATCGCGCACGTCGACCACGGCAAGACGACGCTCGTCGACGGACTACTCAAGCAATCGAATACGTTCCGCGAAAATCAAGCCGAGATGAGCCAGTCGCTCATTATGGACAGTGGCGACCAAGAGCATGAGCGCGGCATCACCATTACAGCCAAGCAGACGTCCATTTATCACGGCGACTACAAGATCAATATCATCGACACGCCAGGCCATGCCGATTTTAGCGGCGAGGTCGAGCGGACGCTGAACATGGCGGACGGCGTGCTGTTGATCGTTGACGCGCAGGAAGGGCCGATGCCACAAACCAAATTCGTGCTGTCAAAAGCGCTTGAACTCGGTCTCAAGCCTGTTGTCGTCATCAATAAGATCGACAAGCCGGCTCGCCGCATCGCTGAGGTCGAAGACGAGCTTGCGGACTTGTTCCTGGAGCTTGCGACCGACGATAGTCAGCTGCATTACCCCATTTATTACGCGATCGGCCGAGAAGGCAAGGCGTGGACGTCCGTTCCGGAAAACCCAAGCGAGCATGCCGACCTGACTCCTGTGTTCGACGCGATCATCAACGACATCGCGGCACCACGCGTCGACACCGACGGCGCGCTGCAGCTGCTCGTCACGAGCCTTCAGTACGACTCGTTCGTCGGCAAGTACGCCATCGGTCGCATCACCCGGGGTAGCGCCAAGCGCGGCCAGCAAATCGTATTGATCAAGCGCGAAGGCGAGCAAATAGCCGGCAAGATCGAAAAAGTATTCGGGTACCGTGGGCTCGCGCGCGAAGAAGTCGACGAGGCGAGCGCGGGCGATATCGTCGCGCTGACGGGCATTGCTGACGCGCACATCGGCGAAACGATCGCCGACAAAGAAAACCCCGAAGCGTTACCGACCATCGACATCGAGGCGCCGACCATCAGCATGTACCTCGGTCCGAACACGAGCCCTATGAAGGGCCGCGAGGGCGAGTTCAATACCTCGCGCCAAATCGGCGACCGCCTGAAAAAAGAGATCGAAACGAATGTCAGTCTTCGCGTCGAAGAAAACGGCATCGGTTTTACGGTTTCCGGCCGTGGCGAACTGCATCTCAGCGTGCTTATCGAAACGTTGCGCCGCGAAGGCTACGAATTCGAAGTCGGTCGTCCGCAAGTCGTGACGATCGAAGAAGACGGCGTCACCAAAGAGCCGGTCGAAGAGCTTTTGATCGAAGTCGGTCCGGAATTCGTGGGTGCGATCAGCCAGGAGCTCGGAACCCGGCGCGCCGAAATGCGCGGCCAGGAGACCACTTCCAGCGGCACCGCGCGTCTCGGTTATATTCTGCCAACCCGCGCGTTGATTGGCCTGCGCAACATCTTGCTGACCGCGACCAAGGGAACCGTTATCATGAACAGCCTGCCGCACGGCTATCAGCCCATGAGTGGCAAGTTGCCACAGTCGCGTAACGGCGTGCTGATCGCTTTCGAAGCTGGCACGACGACTCCGTACGCGCTCCAAGCCGCCGAAGCCCGCGGCGAACTGTACGTCGGTCCTGGCGTCGAAGTCTACGCAGGCATGGTTATCGGCTTGAACCGTCGCCAAGAAGACATGGAAATCAACGTCTGCAAAGCCAAGCATCTTACCAACATGCGTTCGAGCAGCAGCGACGGCGTCGTGCAGCTGACACCATTCACTGACCTCAGCCTTGAGCAGTGCATCGACTTCATCGAAGATGACGAGCTACTTGAAGTAACGCCGAAAAGCCTGCGTCTCCGCAAGCGGGAACTTGACCCGAACAAGCGAAAGCGCGCCGCGAAGCAGTAGTATATACTGAAGTCATGAGCGATACGTACGCGAACGTTTATGACGACGGGACGATAAGGATCGACAGGTCGGAGCATGGCTGGCATTTGCAAACCTTGCCGGCTGTTACTACACTGCTCGTGACCGAAAACTGCAAGATCGTCGTTATCAAAGAAAAGAAGGATTCGACGGGCCGCTGGGTCGTGAACTGCCCGGGCGGCATGATAGAGCAGGGCGAATCGTCGGAAGCCGCAGCTGCCAGAGAGGCCGAAGAAGAGACGGGATTGGTCCCAACGAAACTCACGAAATTCGCGACGGTACGAACGGACTTTCCTGACACGTACGTCGATTATTATTTGGGTGGTAACCTGCGGCAAGGCCAGAAGGCGTCGTGGGTCATTGCGGGCGACGAAGAAATAGAGTCCGCGAAGGAATATAGCTGGAACGAGGTGTATGAAATGGCGCTCGCCACCGAATTTCACGATCCAAGGCTCTGCGTCGCGGTACTGCAGCTGGCAAGACAGCCGGAGTTACTGCGGGATTTCGGACTGTTGGACGGAGACGGCGCATGAACGGGAGCTACCCGAACGCGTTCTACAGGGCGAGCGTCAAAGCGTTCGTGTATGATGCTGACGGCAAGGTGCTCGCAGTCAAGGAAAACGGCGACAAATGGAGCTTGCCGGGCGGTGGCGTTGATCACGGCGAAACGCCGCTTGAGGCGCTCAAGCGCGAACTTGCCGAAGAGCTCGGCATGACGGACGCATTCACTGCTGAATTCGTTGGCGTCGATACGTATTTTTACGAGCCGAAAGACGCGTGGCTGATGTGGATCATGTACGAGCTGAAATTCCAAAAGCCCTATGCGTACGGCGTGACCGACGAAATCGGTGATGCGCAGTTCATCGAGCCGAGTTATTTCGAGGAAAAACAGCTGCCGTACCAAAAAGTCATAAACAAATGGATAAAGAAGAAATCTCCGCGCTAGGGCGGAGATTTCTCTTGTCGTTTAGAACCTGTGGCTCAAAAAAGTGCTTCCTTCTTTGATCGGTATGCAGTTCGTTTTGTAAAGGCCATTCATATGATCCTTCCTTGTTTATGTTTGGTGGTTTTTTGTTTGTCTTATTCAAGACTAATTACATAATAGCATAAGCTTTACAATTTGTCAACAATTTTGTTAATAAATATTTGCTTGTACTTACCATAACCCCTATAATAACCAGGAAATGGTGGCAAAAAAAATTCCTAAGATTCGGCTGAAGGTCCCTCGTGAGGAGCAGTTGAAGTCGGCGCTCGTGATAACCGCGGGCGCGCTGATGCTTACGAAATCCAGTCCCGACGACGCTCTCGGAGAGCTTTTCTCCGCGGTGCAGCTTCACCAGGTGTACGACGACGGCAAAACGTTCATCGACCTTATCCCACGTGGTCGGATCAAGCAAATAAAAAAGGAATATGAGCTGGAGCGTGCCGATCCTCACTTTGATCTGCACGAGTTCGTGAACCGGCATTTTTACGCGTTCGAACATTCGTCGCCGCTCTATCATTCGGACGCTTCCAAGACTCCGCGTGAACATATTACCGAGCTATGGAAAGTACTCGAACGTCGCAACCGTCGTGACCGCGGATCGTTGATCGCCATTCCGTACCCGTACGTAGTTCCTGGCGGCAGGTTCTCGGAGCAATTCTACTGGGACAGCTATTTCATCATGCTCGGCTTGGAGGTTGACGGCCGCTGGGACATGATCGACAACATGATGAAGAATTACGCGTACATGCTGCGCAAGTTCCAGTTCATTCCCACGGCGAACCGCACGTACTTCTTGTCGCGCAGCCAGCCGCCGTTCTTCAGCCATATGGTCAAGCTGCTCGCGAGGCATAAGAACTCCAGGTTGACCATGCTCGAGTATTTGCCGTATTTGCTGACGGAATACCGGTTTTGGGTGAAGGGGCGCCGACGGCTCAGCGGAGAAGACGACGTGGCCGCGCTGCGACGGCTCGTGCGGTTACCGGACGGTGCTATCATGGGCCGTTATTTCGACGACAAGTCGACGCCGCGGCCTGAATCGCTACGCGAAGACGTCGAAACGGTCGAACGCTCGAATCATACCGATAACGAAAAGATGTATCTTGACCTTCGCGCGGGCGCCGAAAGCGGATGGGACTTCAGTAGCCGCTGGTTCAGGGATCCGCAGGACATCAGTACGATCCACACGACCGACATGGTGGCGATCGATCTCAACTGCTTGCTGTATCACCTGGAGTCGACGATCGCCGAAACCTACGAGTCGATGTATCAGCCGCTGCTGGCGCGCAAGTTCCGCAAGTACGCCGAAAAGCGCAAGGCCGCGATAAACAAGTACCTTTGGGATGAGAACGAAGAGTTCTTCATGGATTACGACTTTCGCGAAGGCAAAACGACCGGCCGCGTGACGCTTGCGGGCGTGTTCCCGTTGTTTACGAAAATCGCGACCGAGGCACAAGCCAAAGTCGTGGCGCAGCGGCTTGAAAGCGATTTTTTGAAGAAGGGCGGCCTGACGACGACGCTCATAGAAAACGGCCAGCAATGGGACGCGCCGAACGGTTGGGCGCCGCTGCAGTGGGTGGCCATCCAGGGTCTGCGCAATTATGGGTACCATGGCCTGGCGGACCGCATAAAGGATGCATGGGTCACGACCAATCTTGCCGTTTACGAACGCGAAGCGAAAATGGTCGAAAAGTACAATGTGGCGCAGCCAAACAAGCTCGGCGGCGGCGGCGAGTACGTCCTGCAAGACGGTTTTGGGTGGACTAACGGCGTGCTGGCCACGCTGCTGAGCGAAGACGAAAAGAATTAGCCTAGTACTTGGTCGGGTAAGAGCTTGGCAGCGCCGAGGCGCTTTTTGATGGCGAGGATCGCGGCGACAGTCCATGCCTGCACCTCTTGGGGTGGTTGCTCCAGCTTGTTGATCCGTTGGTTGCCTTCGTCCCACAAGGTGATTTCCGCGGTATTGATCCAGGGAGTTTCGTCGTCGTCGCCACGAACGTATTCGGGGAATATTTTCGTCGCTTCTATGACGCCGAGCAGCCTCCGATCAAGATCGTCGGCTTCGATGTCATAGCCATGATGTCGTAAGCCTTTGGCGATATGGTGCGTGTCCCATAGCCATACGCTGCCGTTATGGTACGCTCCGGGTCGGAAGCGTACTTCGTCATTGGCGAGGGTCCGTATGCCACTCGCGTTCAGCATCGATGGCGACAGTACGTGCCTGACAACGGCTTTGCGCATGCGCACGATCTGCGGGTCGTCGCCATTGAGGAGGCGTGAATTGAGCGTATGGCCCATGTTCGAAGTCCTGATTTTCATTTGTCGCATGTGGCCATTCTCGTCGCGATCCGTTCCAAGCACGAAATAGCCGCCCTTGTCGTCCGTCCAAAAAAGGGCAAGAATTGTTTCTTTCAGGCGTCGGGCATGGTCACGCAGGTCGTTCGCTCGGCTGGTGTCCATGAGTACGTTGTCGTACAGGTATGCGGCATCAAGAAGGGCGTCGTACGCGGTAACCTGCACTTCGATCGAAGCGATGCCTTGGTCGTGGTTGGCAAGCGTGCCGTCGCTATGGTGGTACGCGTCCCAAGAATCTTTCCAGACTTGGTTTTCGATGCCTTTTGGCAGCACGGATTTATACTCAAGCAGGCCTTCCGCGTTGCTGTCGAGCCGTCGCAGAATCCAGTCGACTGCCGTGTCGAGCGCATAGGCCATTTGGTGTGTCTCGCCGCTGCGATCGACGTATTCGTGCGAAAGGAATTGCAAGTTCTCTTCGGTACGACGGCAGTATGCAGCCATGGTGCGAATGAATTCGGGCGTCGCGTCGACCGAACCGTAGTACGGCCAACCCCAACCGAGCCGCTCGCTGAGGTCCTGGGCGATCGGGTCGTTTTGGTCGCGCGCTTCGTGGACGATGCGCCCCGGTTCTTCTTCGCGCTCGGTCACGTAGTCCATCCCTTGGAGCTCGGCGAGTTTCGTCAACGTCGCCCTCGCGAGTTCAGGGTAGCTGGGAATAAGTTCTATTGCGACGCGGAGCGAATCGCGGCCGAACAAGGTTTCGTAGAGCCGTAGATGTTCCGGTGCGGGCAACGTGTCCTGCTGCGTGCTCAGCGGCGACTCGCCTTCGGGTGCGGACGTCCGAACGCTGACGTCGAACGCGAGCGATGCGACGCTCGGGCCGTTCTCTCCGATCTCGTGCGGGGAGTCGGCGTTCGTCAGGCGCATCATTTGTTGCAAGCTCGACGGCGTTTCGTTGTATATGCGAAAAGCATGCGGAACGATGTCCACGATGCTTTCGCCCTCAAGCAGCTTCAATTCGGTCAGTATGTCGAAGCGTCGCATGATTTGTTCTGCTCGGTCCATACTACTTATTGTAAACGTCCTGACATATCATTCAAGACGGGATATAATCATAGTATATATGCTGCGTTATCATGCGATGGCTTTGACGAAGGAGATCCGAGAACATGCGTAAGCTGCGCGTCGCGGTCGTCGCGCCTCCATGGTTGCCGATGCCCATCAAAGGCTACGGCGGTATCGAATTGGTCGTCGAAGGGCTGGTTGCCGGACTGAAGAACCAGGGAGTGGATGTCGAGCTGTTCGCGAACGGCGCCACGACTATCAAGGGCGTCAAGACCCATTCGTTATTCAAAACCGAGCAGTTCGGTCACATTTACGAGCCGTACTACGAATCGTTCCCTATCGTGCAGGCGCACCTCATGTTCGCGTACAATCATATAAAAGCCGACGGCAATTTCGATATCATCCATAGCAACGTGCCGCATGTCGGCCCGGCGTTCTGGCCGATGGCGTCGCGCGATCCCGACCTCCCGCCCATTCTCGGCACGTTCCATGGGCCGCCGTTCACTGCCGCTACCAAGCACGATGTCGGCTCGACGTACAATACCGCCGATTTGGAGCAAACGAAGGATTTCGGTTCGTATTACGCGACCTGCATTTCTGACGCCATGACCGCGACCGTTCCAAAGAACATAAAATCGCACATGTTGCCAGCGGTTCATAACGCTATCAATCCTCAGCATTTCCCGTTCGTCGCCGACAAAAAGCAGTACTTCATAACGCTGGCTCGGTTCGCGCCGTACAAAGGCCAGCACATTGCCGTCGAGGCGGCGATCAAGTTGAAGAAGCGCCTACGCATGGCTGGCGTCGTATCTGACATCGCCTCAAGCCGTAAGTTGCTGCTCGAACTCGCGAATCCGCTCAGCTCGTACAGGAGCGATCCGCAGTTCCGTTATTACAGTGACAAGATCTTGCCGTCGGTACTACGGTACAGGTACATAACGTATTCCGGAAACCTAAGCGGTCGTCGCAAAATGAAGTTCTTGTCAGAAGCGAAAGCGTTATTGTTCCCGATCGAGTGGGACGAACCGTTTGGCATGTCGGTCATCGAAGCGCTGGCGTGCGGAACACCGGTAATTGCCATGAACCGCGGCGCGATGCCCGAAATCATCGAGCACGGCGTCACGGGCTTTCTTGCCAACGACGAGGATGAGTTCGTGAAGTATATGCGCCGCATCGACGAAATCGACCCGGCCGCGTGCCGCGCGTCCGTCGAAAAGCGATTTTCCGCTGACGCCATGGCAAAGGAATACGTCAAGCGCTACGAAGAAGTGATACGCCGACACAAGCGACGGTCTAAAGCGTGATATCGTCGGGCAAAAAGCCTTTTTCGTGCTTGAAGTCCGCTTTCCATTCGTAGCCTTCGGTGTACCCAAGGTCTTTCATGAGCTTCGTCGGCGCGTTGCGCAGATGCAGCGGCACTTGCGAATCCGGGTAGCGCTTCGCAAGGTCTTTTGCGGCGTACATGAGATCGGCAGCTTCGCGCGACTTGGCGCTTTTCGCCAAGGCCGCGGCAGTATGGAAGAGTACGTAGTTGCTTTCCGGCATGCCGATCCGTTCGACCGCTTGGAACGCTCCAACGGCCAATCCGAGCGCGCCGTTGCCGGCAAGACCGATGTCTTCGCTTGCGAATATGACCATACGCCGCGCGATGAATTTCGGGTCTTCGCCGGCATCGATCATGCGGGCGAGGTAGTAGAGCGTCGCCTGCACGTCGCTGCCACGCATGCTTTTGATGAACGCGCTGATGACGTTATAGTGCATCTCTCCCTTTTTGTCGTAGCCGGGCACTCTCTTTTGGGCGGCAACCTTCACGGTATCCGGCGTGATTTTCGCTTCGCCCATGTTGAGCGCGAGTTCGAGGTTGCCAAGTGCCACGCGCGCGTCCCCGCCCGACAATTCCGCCAAATAATCGATCGCTTTCGACGTGACGATTTTGGTTTTGCCAAGTTCCTTGAGGGCTCGCTTGATGATGCCGACGATCTCGTCCTTGCTGAGCGGTTGCAGTACCAGCACGCGGCTTCGGCTGAGGAGCGGCGTGATTACTTCGAAGCTTGGGTTTTCGGTCGTGGCGCCGATGAGCGTAATCAGGCCCGATTCCACATGCGGCAAGAACGCGTCCTGCTGGGCTTTGTTGAAACGGTGGATCTCGTCGACGAACAGGACGGTGCGTAGCTGCAGGTTCCAGTTCTGCCGAGCATGTTCGACGACCTTCTCGACATCCTTCTTGCCGCTCGTGACGGCCGAAAGCTCAATGAAGTCTGCTTCGACTTCGCGCGCGACGATGCGGGCCAGGGTTGTCTTGCCGCTGCCGGGCGGACCCCATAATATCAGGCTGACCGGCTCTTTGTTTTTGACGATCCTCCGCAGGATTTCCTTGTCGCCAAGCAGGTGCGTTTGTCCTATTACGTCGTCAAGCGATTGCGGACGCATTCTTTCGGCAAGGGGTACTCGGTGCATACGGTCCATTATAAGGCGTTTCGCCATGTCAGCTCAAACATCGCGGCTTGCGAATCCCTGACGTTACGGCTCTCGATGATAATGCCGATGATGTCGGTCGTATGATCGATAATGGCGACTTTATTGTCGTACACGTACGTTTCGGCGGTAAAGTGTGTCGAATCGTCAAGCAGCTTCGTTTGCCTGAAGTTTTTTGCGTCGGATTCCAGTAGCAAGCGGCCGTCAGGGTTGTCGACGGCAAGTACGCGTATGGGAATTTGCTTCCGCGTGCGCTCGCGAATGAACTGGCCATGCTGTTTTGTCCCGAACAGCATATGCTCGACTTCTTGGTTCGTCCAGAGCAGGATTTCGGATTTCGTGCTCAAGATGTCGTTCCATATGCTTATCAGCCCGTTTTTGCCGGTATACGTGGTGACATGGGGGACCGCATCGTGATTGCCGAACAGTCCGTTCAGGTCTGGCTTGCTGTCTTGCAGTTTGGCGCTCGAGCGAGCGAGCCGCCGCTTCTTCGCTTCGACCATGCGGATGAGCTTGTCTGGGGAGGCGGCAGTGTAATGCTGATTGTAATTGCGGTGGTCATGCTCTAACAGTCCTTTGTCGACGAGTTGTTGCGCGATGAGGTAGGCCGTCGAACGTTGCAGCTTTGCCTGCTTGGCGTGTTCAGAAAGCGGCGCCGCGCCCATGCGAAAGGCCGACACGAAGTAGCTGATTTCCTTCTCAGAGCATCCAAGCAGTAATAACGATTCCTTTATTGTATCCATATGTTTATATTGTATAACAAAATTGGACATTATTGCAACAGATAAGAATTTATAATTTTACGTAATAATTGTCATAAATAATAGAAAACTTGATAATAAAGTACATGCAACTCAACGCAATCAAAAAAATGGAGCGTATCGCGCGGAATGGCACGGGCGTGATTTCGCTCGCTCAGGGCATACCGGCGAACGCCAGTCATGACTACATACGAAAAAAAGCAAGCCAGGCCATGCTCAGCGGCAAAGCGGACGCGTACTCCGACCCACAGGGTATTTACGAGCTACGCCAGGAACTGTCGTCGCATTTGAAGGGTCAGGGTATGGTCTATTCGCCAAGCGAAATCATCGTCACGAGCGGCGCGATCGAAGCGCTGGGTACGGCGCTGCGCTGCGCGGTCACCAAAGAGCGTCCCGAAGTCATCGTGCCGACGCCCGTGTATAGCGCGTACTTCAAGCTCATCGAACTCGCGGGCGGGATGGCGGTCGAAGTGCCGCTTGACGAAGCAGCGGCATGGTCGCTCAACAGCGAGCGTATTACCGAACGCATGACGCCGCGCACGGCTGCCGTTTTGCTATGCAACCCGAACAACCCCACGGGTACCGTTTACGATCAAACGCTTTTGGACGTGGTCGCCGGTGCCGCCATGACGAACGGGTGCATGCTGATCATCGACGAAGTCTATCGCAACATGGTGTACGACGGCAAGGAGTTTTATTCGCCTGCGACGAACCCCGCGTTCAAGGAGGCGGTCGTCCGCGTCATGGGATTTTCAAAGGACTTTTCTTTGACAGGATGGCGTGTCGGCTACATGCACGCCTCGTCCTCGCGCATACCCGCTTTGCTTGGCATCCACGACACGGTCGTTAACTGCGCGCCGGTAGTGTCGCAGTACGCGGCGCTCGCGGCTTTGGAAATACACGGCCACGTGATCGCTGAGAACCGCGCGTTCTACGAACGGCAAAGGAACAAGGTCGCTGCGGCATTGAAGAAAGTGAACATGATGAACGCGGACGTACGGCCCGCCGGCGCGTACTTCTTCTTCCCGCGTATTACCACGGGCGAAACCTCAAGCGGATTCGCGCTGCGGATCTTGCAAGAAACGGGCGTCGCCTTGGTGCCCGGCGAGGCGTTCGGAACCGGTGGCGAACGACATGTGCGGCTATGCTTCGGACGCGACGAGCAAACCGTGGACGAAGCGCTTGCCAGGCTGCAGGCAGCTGGGAGCAGCGGCGATGGCGACGCGTAAGCGGGTACTGCTGATTTTTGGCGGCGATTCGTCGGAGCATGACGTATCGGTCGCGTCAGCTCGCAACGTGCGTGCTGCCATCGACGAATCCCAGTACGACGTCAGCCTTTGTTTTATAGACAAAGCTGGCGCCTGGTGGTTGGTGTCACGCATCGGCAAGGGTGGTCGCCGGGAGCGGGTTACGATCATGCCAGGCAGGCCGGTGCTCGTGACCGAAGCAGGCGTAGAACTGGCGATCGACGTGATTTTCCCGACGCTGCATGGGCGCGGCGGCGAAGACGGTGCTATTCAGGGCGTCGCTCAAACCATGCGGGTCCCGATAGTCGGCTCGGGGGCAGTAGCCAGCGCAATCGGTTGGGATAAGCACGCGACCAAAAAGATCGCGTCGGCTCATGGCATACGCGTGGTTCCGCATGTGACGCATCACGAGCATGACGACGAACCGGATTTCGTCGTGCTTTCGGGCATGCTCGGCGAATCGTTGTTCGTCAAGCCGACGCAATCGGGAAGCTCGGTCGGGGTTTCGAAGGCGGCAGCGCAGCACGAACTCGCCGCGGCGCTCGCGGAAGCTCATAAACACCACAAAGTGGCGCTGGTAGAGCAAGAAATCAAGGGCAGGGAGCTTGAGGTCGCGGTTCTTGGCAGGCATCCGCACCACCAGGTGAGCGGCGTCGGTGAAGTCGTGATCGGCGAAACGTTTTATTCCTACGCCGAAAAGTACGGTTCCGAAAGCATGGCAAAGGTCGTCATACCGGCCGATATCAGCGAGGCATGGAAGAGTCGCATTCAGGACACCGCGCGCCGTATCTACGAACTCTTGCAGTGCGAAGGGCTTGCGCGGGTCGATTTTTTTCTGGGTGACGACGGCACGTTATATTTCAACGAAATCAATACGCTGCCTGGATTCACCGACATCAGCATGTATCCAAAGCTATGGCAACAAGAAGGGATCGGCTACGAAGCTTTGGTCGGATTGTTGCTAGCCGACGCGCTCGAAAATGCTACAATGGTCAGTGAAACGTAAGGAGGATTATGGAAGGTTTTACCGTGCTTGTCGTTATTATCGTCGCGCTGTTTATTCTCAGTGGCATAAAAGTCATCAATCAATACGAGCGAGGAGTCATTTTGACGCTCGGTCGGTTCAGTGGCATCCGTAGTCCGGGCCTTCGTATCGTCATACCCGTGTTCCAGCGGCTTATTCGCGTCGACATGCGCAGCACGCCGATCGACGTGCCTAAGCAAGAGGTCATTACGAAAGACAACGTGACGGTCGGCGTCGACGCGGTGGTGTACTTCCGCGTGATAGACGCGCCGAAGGCGGTGCTCGAAACGACGAACTACATTTACGCGACAAGCCAGTTCGCTCAGGCGGCGCTGCGCGACGTTGCTGGCAATGCCGATCTCGACGAACTGCTGAGCGAACGCGAACGTATCAGCCAGCAAATCAAGGAAATCGTCGACGCGCAGACCGATCAATGGGGTATCGACGTCGAGAACGTCAAAGTGCAAAATATCGAGTTGCCACAGGACATGAAACGCGCCATGGCGAAGCAGGCCGAAGCTGAGCGTGAACGTCGCGCGGTCATTATTACCGCGGAAGGAGAAAAGGCGGCCGCAACGGCCGTCGCAGAAGCTGCGGCGCTGCTCACCAAAACGCCCGGCGGTATCAACATCCGTACGCTGCAGACGCTCGAAAAGATTTCGGAGCAGCCAAGCCAAAAGACATTGTTCGTACTGCCAGCCGACTTGACGGATACGATCGCTAAAATCATTCATAAGTAATTTGCAAAATTCTTTAATAAGCCAGCATGATACGCTGGCTTATTAAATAATAAAATTGTATAATAATATTATGTCAAATGAGACGTCCAGTGGCGGCGAAACCGATTGGCTAGATGAGTGGGAACAGGAACAAAAACTATCCCCCGAAGACGCGCATGTGATGCTGACGAGAACGTTCGCCGAACGACTCGACGCTTGGCGCAGGACGCACCCTGATGAGGATTCGTGGATCATACCGTTTCATTATGAGCACGAAGATCTCAAGGACGCGGAGCGGCTGCAGGTCAAGGGAGGGCTATGGATCCCACCCGAGGAGATCCAGGGAGTCATCAACCGGTTCGGCTCGTATATCCATATGAGCGCCGTCATCGACATGGAGAGTGCTTTGTACGGCACCGGCATTGATGTCGCACCTCTTTCTCAGTGCAGTCGCTTGGATTTGAGCGGCGAGGTGCCAGTCGCGTTCGTCCCGAGTTACCATACGGTCTCATCGGTTCTTCGAGAACAAGTGCAGCATGACTTTGGCGTGATCATCAGGAGTAGCTGACTTGCGCCGCAGTCGACAAAAAACGACCCGAAAGGGTCGTTCTTTAAATTCTGGTGCGCGGGGCGGGACTTGAACCCGCACGACTTATTCAGTCAAGAGATTTTAAGTCTCTCGTGTCTACCGATTCCACCACCCGCGCTTAGTTACATTCTATCATGGGCGAAGCACATGCTTCAGGGGGATGGTGCGGTTCTCGCATTCACTGCGAGAACGAATCAAGGGGCGAGCCCCTTGTCTGATAATTTTGGAGGCACGTACGGGAGTCGCACCCGTCTACGCGGTTTTGCAGACCGCTGCGTAACTGCTCCGCCAACGCGCCACTCGCCCCATTATAACAGGTGACGACGCATAGGAGCGAATGGTATTATAGTAAAAGAACTTAAAAAGGACGGAGGGACGCATGATTCAAATCAATTACCTCGCTATTGCCGTTGGGGCGGTAATCGCGGTGCTCTTTAGCGCGCTTTATTATTTTTTGCTGAACAAACAGGTGATTGCGCTCCGAGCTACGAAACTAAGCAAAAAAGAAGACGTCCGCACCGTCGCGACCCCGAACAAGATCATCATCGAACTGGTCCGCACGTTCGTGCTTGGATTGGTGCTGGCGTATGCCGTGCGACTGCTTGGCGTCGCGACGTTCGACCAAGTCGTCGTGGTCGCGTTTTGGCTGTGGCTTGGGTTTCCGGTCGTTCTGTTCGTCGGTCAGGTCATTAACGAGCATTTCCCCGGCAGGCTGGCAGCGATTCACGCGGGAGACTGGTTGGTAAAGCTGCTCATTCTCGTGACCATACTGGCATACTGGCGCTAGGCGTGCGCAAGAGCGGGGACGGTACGTGATTGCCGTGCTTCGGTAATGACGTTCCGGTACATCTGCGCGCTTAGTTTTGGTTGCTCGATGCCGAATACGTGCCGTGTTTTCGGACTTCGTTTGACCAAGTGGACCAAGCCTCGGGTCGCTAGGTCTTCCAGGGTTTCACCCATGGCTTTTTCGGGGAAGAACTCGTCATGTTCGTGGTACACGGCAGCGACGGTCACGTCACGGTCCTTCAACTCTTCTAGGCAACGCGATATGTCGGGGCGTACCAAGATCAAGAAGCCGATCTCGCGCACGATGCGCAGTTTGTCATCGCCCATGTGTCGCATGATCCTGTCGACCGCATCTTCTGGCCCGTACTTCATTACCGCCTTTACGGCCGGCGGTATTTCTTTGAGTGCTATGCCAGGGAGGCCGCGCGCGTGGCCTGGCAAGGGATGGCCTTTGACAAGGCCGGCGACCGCTTCCAGGTATACCGTTTCGACGCGTTCGTCATGCACGGCATGCATGATGCCGCTCAGGCCGCCCATTGACCGGGTCTTGTCGATAACATGAGCATATGCGGGTGCATACTCCTGCGCAGCGTCAACGACGGCTTCGGTGGCTTGGCTTGGCAAAATAAGCGGGTTGAACGCATGTTGCGCGAGCCGTTTACGAAGCCGAGGATTCATGGCCCAATTTTTGAAACTGACCGCTTCTTGACGGCGGGGCGTGTCGTGCAGGGCGATCGGCATGCCTTCCATGGCTATATAATGCGCTTCGCTTTCGTTGATCGCTCCGCTCTCGCCAAGTCCGTAATCAAGCACGGTGAGGTCAGGAGTAATTGGGTTTTCAGGTTCTAGTATCCACGATTTAAATGGTGTGCCGTTCAGCTTCGTTTCAAGCGGCGTAATGGTGTATTCTTGGCCGTTTTGGGGCACGACCCGAACGACATCAGTGTTGCGTGAATTGTAACGTTTACTACCGAGCTTATCGAGCGTAAATGCCATAGTAAGCTGAATGATACAATAAAAAGCAGCGACATGCAAGCATAAAACGTTGTGATTATCGCGTGCTTACGGTTTTTGCCGCAAAGCCAGCTTGGTGACGATCGTTCGGAGGCGGGTTGACCGCGTGGCGGGTGATTTGGCGGTCATGAGCTGCCAAAGCGCCGCGTATTTTTCGGCTTTCGTCAGCGATTCGTAAAAGGCCTTCGCGGCATCCGATTTTTCCAACTCTGCCGCGAAGTCGTCCGGAATGGTCGCGTTCGCCTGCGACTCGTATGCCGCATCCCAACGGCCGTCGGCTTTGGCGCGGTCTATCTCCGCCTGCCCTTGGGGTTTCATGCGACCTGCCACGATCAGTGTCTCGACCTTGCCGATATTGACTTTCGACCATGAGCTTTTGGCGCGGCGGGGAGTGAACTTCTGCAGGAACGCCGTATCGTCGTGCCCGCGTCGCATGCCGTCTATCCATCCGTAGCAGAGCGCTTCGTCGAGCGCTTCAAGGTGAGTGATCGACTGGATTCCGGAATGTTTCTTGGCGATCTTTATCCATACTCCAAGCTGGTCTCCGTGATTGACGGCGAGCCATGAATTCCACTTTTCGGCGGAGTCGAACGTCAGTACAGGAATGCCAGCGAACGTTTCTTGCTCAGACATAACGGGCGGTCAGCGATTCCTTCGAACGTTTCAAGTCCGCGGGAACACCCTCGAACAAAATTTTGCCACCTCGTTTGCCGCCCTCAGGGCCAACGTCGATGATCCAGTCTGCCTGCCGTATGACATCCAGGTTGTGTTCGATCACGACGACCGTATTGCCGCCGTCGACCAGCCGGTTCATGATATCAAGCAAATGTTGGATGTCGGACGCGTGAAGTCCTGTCGTCGGCTCGTCCATCACGTACACGCTGCCTTTCTTGTGCAGTTCGCCGGCCAGCTTGATTCGTTGGCACTCGCCGCCGCTAAGCGTGCTGAGCGGTTGGCCGAGCGATAAGTAACCGAGTCCGACGTCATTCATGGCATCGAGTTTTTTGCTGACGTCTTTGTCATCGAAGAATTCCTGGGCTTCGGCGATCGTCATGGCAAGTACGTCGGTGATATTCTTGCCGTTCAGCGTGTATCCTAATACTTCCTCTTTGTAGCGTTTGCCTTCGCAAATCTCACAAAGCAATTTCTGTTCGTCCAAAAATGCGAGGTCCGTCGTCACATAGCCGGTTCCTTGGCAATTTTCGCAGCCACCTTTCGAATTGAAGCTAAACAGCGACGCATCGACCTTGTTCGCGTTCGCGAAGCTCTTGCGAATGACGTCGAATATCCCGGTGTAGGTCGCTGGGTTCGAACGGCTGTTGACACCGACGGCGGATTGGTCGATGACGATCGCTTCCGGATGCTCGGGAACGAACGTTTGGTTGATGAGCGAGGACTTGCCAGAGCCGGCCACGCCCGTGACGACGGTCAGCACGCCGGTCGGAATCGAGACACTGACGTCGTGCAGGTTGTTTTTGGTCGCGTGCTCGATGGCTATGGAGCCGCTCGCCGTCCGCGGCTCGAGCTTCACGGGGAGCGTTTTGCTCAAATACGTTCCGGTCAAAGAATCGTTTTTTAGCAGGTCGGCGTACGTTCCTTCGAACATGATCGTGCCGCCCTTCGAGCCGGCATGAGGCCCGACGTCGATCACATGGTCGGCTACCTTTATGACGTCCGGGTCATGTTCGACGACAATGACGGTATTGCCGTTGTCACGCAGTTGTTTGAGCAAGTCGTTCAATCGGTGGACGTCGCGCGGGTGCAGGCCGACGCTCGGTTCGTCGAATATGTACATGACGTCACTTAACGTGCCGTTCAGGTATTTGACCAGCTTGACCCGTTGCGATTCGCCACCGCTCAGCGTGTCGGTGACGCGGTCGAGGCTCAAATAATCAAGGCCGATTTCTACCAAGCTTCGCAGCCTGGTTTTGAGCATTTCCACGACGGGCGCGAGCGCAGGGTCGTCCATGGCGTCGATCGCCTCAAGCAGCTCGTCTATCTGCATGCGCGACAAATCAGCGATGTTTTGCCCGTTGATCTTGCTCGCGAGCGCCTGTTGGCTGAGCCGTGATCCATAGCACGATTCGCATGGACCGTTGGCAATGAACGGCTCGATCGTCTTCTGCGTGCGTTCGCTCAGCGACTTCAGATCCCGCTTGATGTACTTGCGTGCGAACTCGTCAACCAACCCGACGAACTTGATGTTCAGCCCGCCGCCAACGTCCACTTTCAGTGGTTCGCCGTGCAGCAAATCATGCATTTCTTTGTCGCTGTAATCCGCGAGCTTTTTGTCGTTGTCGAACAGGCCGGATTTCGTGATGACCTTCCAGCCCCAGCCGCCCACTTTGCCGTCGGGCAGTAGTACCGCGCCTTCGTTCAACGATTTCGTGTAATCAAGCGCCTTTTCGAGATCAAGCGCCATCATTTGCCCGAGCCCGTCGCACGTTTGGCACATGCCCTGCGGGTTGTTGAACGAAAACATGTAGCCATGCCCGAGGTTCGGCTGGCCGCCCTTCGCGAATAGCGTCCGTAAAATAGGCGCGATGTCCGTGGCGGTGCCAACGGTAGAGCTCGAACCGCCTCCCAGACGTTTTTGGTCGACGATGATGGCCATGTTGAGATTGCGAATCGCGTCGGCGTCGGGCTGTGAGACTTTCGGCAGGAAATTACGCACGAACGCGCTGAACGTTTCGTTGAGCAGGCGCTGCGCTTCCGCGGCGACCGTGTCGAATACTATCGACGACTTGCCCGATCCGGACACGCCGGTAAAAATCGTGATTTGCCGTTTGGGAATCCGCACGGTAACGTTTTTCAAATTGTTTTCGCGCGCTCCCTTGATCTCGATGAATTCTTGCATGTTCTTATAATAACAAAAAGAGGGGATACGTACCTGCGCTAGGGTTTGAGTGACATGCCGTTTTTGGCAAGAAGCTCCTTAAGAACGCGCACTGCCTTAGGGCCGACGCCATGAACCGCGAGCAGTTCGGTTTTGGTCATGCCAGCCACATGCCGCAGCGTGGTGACGCCTTGGCTGACCAGAGCGGCATTGGCAGGCTTTCCCATCGAGGGCGGAAACTCCTTCGAGAACGAATCGGCGGGCAAGGTACGCGTGCTCATTATTACTCCTGTGCTCGTATTGGCTCTATGGCGCTGAGTACTTTGTCGACGCTGACAAGCGACTTGTTGAGGCCGTCGCCGGCGTAATAGCTTGCCTGCGGGTCGGCTCCGGTGACGCTCGGCAAGGCTGCCCATTCCTTGGCAAGGTTCGCCGCGAATTCTTCTTGGGTCAGTTCTTTGTTGACGTACCGTTCGGCGCCTCTCCGTTCAAGCAATGCGATAGCCATGCGGTCCTGAAGCGGCTGGTCGAACTTCGCCGACGGGTCAATGTTCAGTCGCGACACCAAACCGGATAACGTGCCGCTGATGATTTGGTAACGCCCCACGGCATTGCTAGCGTTGCCCTGCGCGACGTGTTCGGCTTGCCAGTGCATGACGTCAGCGACGGTCATGGCCGTGAAGTCGATCGACGAGTTGGCCGCGTTACCGAAGTACGCGTTATAGTTATTCTTGCTTTCGACGCTCGCGATCAAGCCGAGCAACCGCTCGTAGCTCGAAGGGTCAACGGTTAGCCTGCGGTTTTGCATGTATCCATTATAAGCAATGGTACTCGCCACGAGAACCGTCGCCACGACCGAAACAGCGAACGCCCTGCTGCGGAGCGATCGCTTGAACGACTTTGCGAGTTTGCGTCTGAATTTCGATGCCACTGTATCTAGTATATGTCATATGTCAGGGTAGAAGCAGTACGCGATTCGTATTACTATAAATGCATGACAAAACCCGAAGCTTCCATTATGACCCTCGACGCCGTCGTTACGACGGTAGATGGCCAGCTTATCGCGAAGATTGCCAAAGAGCAGAGCAAAGAACGGTTGCCGTCTCGCGGCCAGGTGTACGTTGAAGGCACCATGAACGGCTATAGGTTCGCGAAGGTGCTTGAACCGGACGGCTATTGGAGCCACTGGTTCAGATTTGACCGAGAATACATGAAGGAATTCGACGTTCGTGACGGCGACGTATTACGGCTAGAAGTCACGGTAAGCAAAAACTGGCCCGAACCCGACGTTCCGAAAGATTTCGCAGACGGCATCGCGGCGGCTTCCGAAAAGGTACGGCAAAAATGGCACGATATCACGCCTATGGCGCGCTGGGAATGGATTCGGTGGGTGAACTCGACGAACAGTCTTGATACGCGGGCTATCCGCATCGAAAAATCGGTGTCCAAACTCGATGGCAAGCATCGTCGGCCGTGCTGTTTCAATCTTGCGGCATGTACCGACCCTGAACTCATGAAAAACGGCCGGCTCAAAGACGCGTGAACCGATGCATATTTGCCTAGTTATAATAAATAGTATATAGTATAAATCGGTACTACTAACCTGTCCTAGGAGGATACGTGGCAACGACCGTTTTGGTGGAGCGAGGCTTCAGCCGAATGGAGATCGTCGAGTTCATGAAAAAGGCCGATTCCGGCCTGACCGTGTACGGCACGCACGAGCAACCGTACGAAGATTGTCCGACCGTCATGCTCCCGCCGCTCGAAACGCCAGAGGGTATCGCCCAAGCGAACGCGCTCATCGCGAAGCATGGCATCGATGCGTTTTGGCCGCAAAAAAGTGCCGAGTACGATTTGAGCCGGCTCGACTGTGCCGTCCATACGGCCGCGGACCCAGCGACGATCGCGCTCGTCAACGACAAGGAGCGGTTCGCTGCATGGCTCGACGATGACATCTACCGGGCGCGCAGCGTGGGAGTGCTTGGTGCCGATGGGGTTGCCGAGGCGATCCGCGATTGGCGGGCCACGGATCGACCCGTATGCGTCAAGCCCGTTGATGGCATTTACGGCCAGGGATACTGGCGACTTGTCGAGAACGGCGTGAGCTTGCTCGACGAGCCCAGCGGTCGGGAGATCAGCCCCAATCTCTACCTAGCGGCGCTTCGCAGCGAGGAGCTGGTGACGGGACGACGGCGCATGCTGGTCATGGATTGGCTGCCCGGACCGGAAGTCAGCGTCGACATGCTGAGCTGGCATGGGCGTCCGCTCATCCACGCGGCGCGTACCAAACTCAGTGACTCGTTGCAGCGAATCGAGTCGGAGCATCCGGTCATCGGCCACGCGCGAGCCATGGTAGGCAAGCTCGGGCTTCACGGAGTCACGAGCATGCAGTACCGCATGAGCCTGCAGGGCGACTGGAAGATGCTCGAAGTCAATCCGCGTCCAGCGGGCGGTTCCATCAACGGCGAGGACGCCGGCTTCGGACTGCTTGCTGCTTGGGCTCGGTTGCTTACCGGCAGCGTGGGCCCCGACGACATCAAGCAGGTCGACGCGACGGTGGACCTGCGAATCTCCCGGATGGCGACCATAACGTAGCCACAAGGCGATGGAACGCCAAAAGGCAGCGAGAGTATCGCTGCCTTTTTTAATTGGCTTAAAAATCTAGTAGATGAAGCCGCCGAACGAGCCGGGCGCAACCGTCCGCTGGTTGTAGCTGCCCGCTTTGTAGTTCCAGCCCATTTCCGACACGACGTAACTGCCGTCAGGATTGACGCTCTCCACGTATGCCACGTGGCCGTTCGTTACCGCGACCGCGCCGGCACGTGGCGCGGAGCCGGTCGATTTGCCAGCGGCTTGGGCCGAGCTTATCCAGTTGTAGCCGGCGTTGCCGTATACTGCCACGTCGGGCCGCTTGCTATGGACGTAGTCGGTGCACCACATGCCGTTGCCAACGTAGTAGCTCGATGAGTTTACCGGTTTGCTGGTGTACTGCCTGCTGACGCCTGTGGCCTGCGCTGGCGCCGCGGAGCGTACCGTTGCCGCGACGGCGGCGTAGCGGTCCGGAAGCTGTTCGTCGGCGGCAGGTATGCGAATTTGGTTGCCGACGTCGATCGCGTCGGGGTGGGTCAGTTGTTCGTTCGCGTTGAACAGCCGTACGTAGTCGGTGCCGTGCGCTTCAGCGATGGCAGTGAGCGTGTCGCCAGGGTTCACGGTGACAATGACCGGTGCAGGCTTTTCGGTTTTGTCGGTAGTTTTCTTCTCGGTAGCGCCTGCCGTCGTGCCAAAAAAGACCACGAGTGAAAGCGCGGCCGCATATGCCGCGAGGCTGGTTTTGATTGTCATTGTTTTCTCCTTGATGCCGTGTCGTGACTGATGAGTATTTCGTGTGTGTTTATTGACACGGACTGGTCGCGTTTCTGGCTGTCTTTTTCAGAAACACAAAGACAAGCATAATCGCCATTCTAGCGTATGTCAACGCAATGCTACGCTATATATACGTTTACCAGATGAAAATATAGGTTGTCGTCATTACAATGTTGTGACAATTAATGAATATTTAATTGTCAAAACGGCACGAAAAATCGCAAAAAATCGTTACTTCGTTATGACTTTTTGCGCCAAAACTTTCGCTTGGTCGAGCGTGTTTGATTCGGGCGCTGAGCCGATGCCGTAGCTCATGATGATCCATTTTTTGCCACTCAACACGTTCAGCTGGCCGATGGTTTTGTTAAAGTAGGCGTCTTCACCTAGATTTTCTATTTTTTCGACGCTGTTATTCGATTTGGCGACGGCGAAGTCGGCGACGTTGCGCGCCAGACCTTCGTCGTTGATGCCAGAGCGTACCGCCACGGCTGCCACGGTCATTTGGGTTGGGTCGGCAACCGTATCGGTGTAGCTGCACTTGCTGACCGCGACGTCGCCAGTAATGACAGGCTTGTTGCTTTCGGTTTGTAACACGTCTTCGCCGAGTAGCGACCGGGCTTCTTGCAATGTGAACAAGTCGCATGCTTTTGCCGGCTGATGCACGATGACCGGACCGCTGAAGTGATTCACGAGCGCGACGATCGCGACCGCCCCGACCAGGGCTCCGACGATACCCGCTCCTATGAGGAACTCGCTGTTACGGCGTATAAGTTGCGTGGCGTTTTTCAGATGTTTTTTCATGATCCAACTATCAGTATAACAGCCAGGATTCGGGTGAATCCAAGCAAGGTTATTTGCGCGAGAATATCTCTTTGAGTTTGTAGCCGACGGCAAGACCGAACACGACGCCGCTCGCGAAGTTGACGTACGTTGAATGCTCCGCCGCTTTGTCGATGTTCAAGGTAATGAACGCGAAGTATAGAACGATCGAAACGATCAGGCTGAGAATGTACGCGACGATGAGCGTAAACAAGACTTCGACGAAAATTTTTGACGGGTTTTTATTTGATTTTTTTAACATAAGCACATTTTATCATAGGAACGCCTTAGTCGGAACGACGCTTTGTTATAATAAGGTCATGACGGATATTTCTTCAGTCGATGCATACGTCGCTGCCCAGCGGCCCGACATCGCCGAAAGGCTGACAGCCATACGCGGCCTCTTTCATGAGCTGTTGCCTGCAACGCAAGAATCAATCAGCTACGACATGCCAGCATTTACGGTAGGCAAGGATCATTTGTACGTTGGCGCGTATAAAAACCATATAGGCCTGTACCCAATGTACGGCATGCCTTCCGCGCTAAACGAGCGCATGCTGCCGTACCGCGGCGAAGGCACCAAAGACACGTTACGTTTTCGTCACGACGAGCCGCTACCGCTCGAACTTATCCGCGATATCATCGTCGCTAAAGCTGGCGAACCAGCGGAATGATTTACGAGCCGACCGTACCGGTTTCGACGCCGCCGGCACGTTCGTAGTTCGCGAACACGACGCCGCTTGGCGTCACTATGCTGCTTTGCAGCGTGAACGTCGCCGGTATGGTGCCGTCGCCAAACAGTCGTTTGCCAGTACCGAGCGTCAGCGGAAAGAACTTCAGCCAAAGCTCGTCGACCAAGTCGTGCATGAGTAGCGTCTGGGCAAGCTCACCGCTGCCGTGCACTTGTATGTCCGCGCCGTTCGAATTGCGCAGTGCCTTTATGTCGTCGACGTTTCGCAAAATCTCCGTGTTTTGCCAGTCCGACCTATCGAGCGTGGTGCTCACGGCATACTTCGTGACCTCGTTTATGCCAGGCCATTCGCTATCACGGCTGGGCCAATACGCCGCGAAGATATCGAAGGTCCGCCTGCCGAGCAGCAAATCGGCCGGTCGCATTTGCTTTTCCATCGCTTTGCCCGCGGCATCGTCAAAAAACGGCGTTATCCAGCCGCCATACGCGAAATCCCCCGACGTGTCCTCGTCGGGTCCTCCGGGCGCCTGCATCACGCCGTCCAAAGTTAAAAACGACAATAAAATTATCTTTCTCATACGTTAATGGTACCAAACGCAAAAAATTTGCCTGTTATATAAATTACCAACGGCTAAGGTTTGCGGACTGGCTGGCGCAGTATAGTCTTCAGTTTTGCTGGCTCGACCTTGCGGAAATCGCTCAAATAAATCTCGTGGTGTTTCAGCGCCATTTCGTAGCCGTTCGAGGGTATGAAGTCATTGTGCATGCGTGCGAGTACCGGCGCTTCGTCGTCGAACGAACCGACGTGCAGCGTTTGTGCGGCGGTTCCTTCGTTTACCGTTTCGAACCTGACCTTCGCGACGTTGAGCTCCGGGTTCTTTGCCAAAACGGCTTGTTTGGCTGCAGTCACCATGTCGCCAGTAATCCAATCGGGTTGCATGATCATGAGCGTGAAGTCCCACTGCGATTTGTCGCGCGCGGTCGTAAAACTGGCCATGTCGTCTGCCCACCACAAGGCTTCGAGCGGCATGACCGTATAGTCCTTGCCGAGCGTTTGCTTGCTCATGAACTTCAGTTTGTATGCAAGCGGGTAGAGCGTGGTAATGGCCGTTTTGAACGCAGGGCTGTCGTTCGGATCGCCATGCCCGTCAATCATGAGGTATTGGAGCGGTGGCACTTCTATGATTTCGAATTCACCACGGGGCGCGGAGTAGCTTTTTATTGATTTTTTGAAGTCCGATTTTTCCATGGAGCCTGCCATATCAGGCGCTGCCTTTCGCGGTCTTCAGGTTTTCGGCTTCGCGCCATTTGACCATTTTTCGTATGAGCGTTTTCGGCAGCGGCTTGTCATAGGGTAGCTGCACGACGCTTTTCGACGTCTTGTATTCCGTAAGTTCATTTTGGAAATGGTCGATTGTCGGCGGCGGCACGGCTAATGTCAAGTGCTTCGCGAACGCGCTGAAATAAGCCACGGGTCCGTCGTTTTTGAAGCACGGTATTTGGTAACTTATGGTCTCCTGCGCGTCAGGAAGCGCGTCGTGGAGTATCGCCCGGATCTCCTGTAACTTAGTTTGGGTTTCGGGCGCGAAGGCAGCTATGTAATCGTCGATGGATTGATAATCGGTTTTTGCCATGTACTTATAATAAATGACAACCGCGCGCATGCTCAAGAATGAGCCGTATGCGGGGCAGCCAAATGAAAACTCCGCACGAGCCATGGGCTTATGCGGAGGAGGGCGGTCACGCGAACAATCCGATCCAGATCAGGTAGCTGCCTGCGAGCAGGAAGAAGGCGTTTCGGATCGGGCGGACGTACCGCTTGTTGAAGAACGGAATCCCGCAGGGGATCAGCACCATGAGCGTTGCCATCAAACCGAAGCCTGCCGCCCAGTACTTCCAGTACTCCGGCGAATCCGCGTGGGGCAGTTCCGTGCCGACCAGGCCGAGCAAAACGGCCATGCAGGCGATGACGAGCGTCGCTATGCGGTCGCGTCGCGCGCCCTTCTCCTTGATTTCGGCATGGGTCTGGATTGCCATGACGAACGCCGGAATGACCAGGAACGCCATGGCGATCGTCCAGGCTATGGTGAATGATATGGGCACCGTGGTGGGCCTTTCTGGTGTCGGTGACGAGCCACCCCGACGAGCGGAGCGCACATCGAGATTATATAATATTTTATCACAAAATAACAAAAAAGTCAATATGTACGATTAGCGCTGTAGTAAATACCTATTGCATTCTTGTGCTATATAGTGTTACTATGTACTAGTAATCAGTAACACTAAGTAGCAAAGGAACAACAGTGCAAAACGTTACGGAAATGCTAAAGGGCGTACTGGAAGGCTGCGTGCTCGAAACGATCAAGCACGACCAAACGTACGGCTACGAGATCACGCAGCGGCTCAGGGAGCAAGGATTCGTCGATGTCGTCGAGGGTACCGTGTACGCCATATTGGTACGGCTCGAAAAAAACGGGTTGGTGCGCAGCGAAAAAAAACCGTCGGAAGTAGGTCCGCCCCGCAAGTTCTACGATCTTACCGATGCCGGAGTCGCAGAGCTCCGCGCGTTCTGGGAAAAATGGGACTTTTTATCACAAACCATGAATGACTTAAGGAGAAGCAAATGAACAAGATCATCAACGCCATCGTCGGCGATCTGAACGAAAAAAAGCGGTACCGCAACGCGGAAAAGCGCGCCATGGCACTGCCAAAAGAATATTCCGAAGCCTACAAGCGCATCAAGGAATATCTTTGGAACGCGTCGGGAGTCATGACGATCGATCCGCTCGTCGCGGTCGTTGACCTGCTTGAAGAAGCCGCGGCGAACGGCCGCTCAGTTACCGACGTGACCGGTCCGGACGTCGCCGCGTTCGTGGACGAACTGGCAAAAGGCGAAAAGACGTACAAGGACGCGTATCGCGACCGATTGAACAGCAA
>JALRBE010000020.1:0-6647 GCA_023262335.1 Candidatus Saccharimonadia bacterium
TTTGTATCCGATACGGCACGAGTCTGGATCGACGTCGTGATCGACGCCACACGTGACGTGATCGCAGTACTCGATCTGGGTGTTACGCAACATAACTGGTGCCCTTTCCGTAGGCAAAAAACAGGTACACGTGAAGCGTTCGCTCCATGATGTTAGCATTATATAATTTTTATATATATTTGTCAATAATATGTACATTTTCGTTACAATAACAGATACAGATTTTGTCATTGAAAAAATGACAAAATTATGCTATGCTGTACACATGCAAGAAATTCTTCTGCAACTCGGCCTGCACGATAACGAAGCCGCCATGTATTTGCTCCTTCTCGGCTCCCCTCGCCTGACCGCCCAGCAGATCGCCGACAGCACAGGCATTGGCCGCACGAATACCTACCGAATCGTCGACAGCCTGCTCGAACGCAAGCTAATCGTGCGCGACGATTCGCCGGTCAGCAAGTTCAGTGCCGCCGAGCCGCAGCTGCTGCAAAAAATCCTGGAAGAAAAGCAGATCGCCCTCAAGCAGACGGCCAAGTCCCTGGCAGTCGCCATGCCGAGCTTTCGCTCGCAGTATTCGCTGTCACTGAACAAACCGGGCGTATACCACATGGCCGGCAACGAAGGCATCGAGCGACTGCTACGGAACATGGCGGTATCGCAGTCCGAAATCCTGCTCGTCGCGAGCGACGACCTACCCGGCGACAGCGAAACCCTCGAACGGTTCCGACGACTACAAACGGAGATTCATGCCAATAACGTGCCGATTCGCGCCCTGTTCCACAACGCGCCGTACAAGGACCGCATCCAGAGCGAATTCGCCAGCCGCGGCATGGACACCCGGTTCGTCGGAGCGTCGCCGTTCAGGGGCGAGGTCGCCATTTACGAAGACAACGTGGCCTTTACCGTGTACGACCCGTCGCTTATCGTCACGGTCATAACGAACACGCATATCGCCAGTACCATGCGCACGCTATTCGAAAACGTTTGGGAGACGGCCGCGTAATGGAAGGGTTTCGGGGCAAATACCTTGTGACTGGCACGGCTGGCACCGGCAAAACGACGCTCGAGAAACTGCTAGCCCAGCGCGGATTCGAAACCAACGACATCGACTACGGTTTTGCCGGTTGGTACGACCGCGCGACGATGCAACCGACGTCGTATAACCCGGATGGCGGCGCCGAGTGGCTCGGGCTGAACACGTTCCGGCTCCATTTGCCGCTCGTGAAAGAGCATATTGCCAAGCAGCGTGACATCCCGCTTATTATGCTTGGCCACACCGGTGACGTTTACGACCAGCGCGCGCTTTTTGACGGCGTGTTCGTGCTTGAATACCCGAATGACGACCTGCTCCGCCACAGACTGCTCACCCGCGATGGCAACCCGTACGGCAAGCACCCGGACGAGCTGGCGAAGGAGCTTGCCTACTATGGAGCGTTCCAGGATAAATTCCGTGCCGCCGGCGCGGTCATGATCGACTGCAGTCTTCCGTCCGAACGAATCGCGACGATCATTAGCGAACGCATTGCCGCTGACTCTATAGAATAGGAATTTTACTGCGTCCAGGCTTGCCAGCCGCCAAGCGACGTGTCATAGCCCATAGAAATATACTGGCGCTCGACGCCGCTCGACGATATAAGCGTTTGCGTTCCGGATTGGCTGTTGCATGATGCCGCCACGACAGCGCCATCCTGGATACAGATATTATCTGACAACGCGTTTTTTGGCGTCGTCCCTACGGCGTACAGCTGCGCGTACCCGCGCGGATGCGATGCGGTACTGATGTAGTAGTACAGGTTGTTGCGCGCCGTCACGCCGTCGGGCTGGGTCAGCATGTAGTTGCTGCGATTAAGGCGGATATCGGCGTCGGCAAGCTCGGTGGCGCTGGTGGGATACCTGCCGTTCTTAGCCTTGTAGATTTCGAGCATTTTCGCCATTTGCGTCAGATCGCTGCGCACCGCGGCGTCCCCTGCCTGCTTTTGAATGCCGTTGAACGCCACGATGACGATAGCCGCGAGAATGCCGATGACAACGATGACGATCAGCAGCTCAACGATCGTGAACGCCGGACTGCTGCTTGGGTGACGATTTTTTGCCATGACTATACCTAAAATTATACCATGAGCGTTTTGCCCACAAGCAGCAGCCGGCCCCGTTTTACATAATAAAAAGTATATGACATAATAAAAACATGACAATTGCCGAGTGGCTTAGTATGGCCACCGAGAAACTGCGAGCGCTTGAGATAGATTCCGCCCGGCTGGACGCGGAGCTGATTCTTGCGCACACCCTGCGCAAACCGCGCACGTTCCTACACGCGCATCCGGAAGAACCTCTTGACGCGCGTGCCCATGAAATCGCGGAGGCGCGCCTTGCGCTTCGAGTGGACCGTACTCCGCTGGCGTATATCGTCGGGCACAAGGATTTTTACGGCAGGCAGTTCAAGACCACGCCGGCAGCGCTCATTCCCCGCCCCGAAACGGAAAGCATGATCGAGCTGCTGCGTGAGCTGCTGCCAGACGCCGTGCCGCTGGTAAAGGAACGCCGAACACTCGTGGACGTCGGTACGGGCACTGGCATCATCGGCATTACGGCAAAACTGGAATGGCCGGAACTGGACGTCACGCTGACCGATATCAGCCAACAGGCGCTCGCCCTCGCTCGTCAGAACGCGGCGAGCCTCGAGGCAGACGTCGCGTTCCACAAGGGCGACTTGTTGCGGGGGTACGGCATGCCGATCGACATCATCGTGTCGAACCCTCCGTACGTTGACCGCGCGTGGGAGGTGTCGCCCGAAACCCGCGCCGAACCGGACGTCGCGCTCTTCGCCGCGAACGACGGGCTAGCGCTCATACGCCAACTCCTGACGCAGGCCGCGCAGCTGCTTCGAGCAGGCGGCTCGCTTTTACTGGAGGCCGACGAGCGGCAACACGCCGCCATCATTCAGGCGGCGCATGACCAAGGCTTGGAGTACGTCACGAGCCTTGGATTGATTCTTCGCTTTACCAAGGCCTAGTTTTGTTCGGCATATGTTTGCAACGTGACCGTCAGCGTCTGCGTCTTGCCGTCTCGCAGAATCGTTAGCGAGACCGTTTCGCCGGTCGCGTATTCCGACACGAGGCTGGCTACGCTGCCCCGTTCGCCGACTTCGATGTCACCGACCTTGGTGATGATATCGCCGTCTTTGATGCCCGCTTTGCTCGCAGGACCGTCGGACACGACTGCCGAACCGTTCTCGGCGTGGACGTACGCGCCCTTGCTGACCGAGAGGTCGTATTGCTTGGCAACGTCAGGCGTGAGCGTGACATAGTTGACGCCGATGTACGGCCGCTCGACCTTGCCCGTCTTGAACAGGTTCTTGATGATTCCTTTCGCCGAGTTGATCGGAATCGCGAATCCGATACTCTGTGCATCGGCGGCGACCGCCGTATTGATGCCGACGACTTGGCCGCTGAGGTTCGTGAGCGGCCCGCCGGAGTTACCCGGGTTTATTGCCGCGTCGGTTTGCAACAGGTCCGTCAGATTCTCGACCGAATTACCCTCCGAGGCCGATATCGACCTGCCAGTGCTCGAAATAATGCCGCTCGTGACGCTGTTTTGGAACTCACCCAAGGAGTTGCCTATGGCGACGACCTTCTGGCCGATACGAATGGAGCTCGAATCGCCGAGCGTAGCCGCCTTCAGGCCGCTGGCACCGTTGATCTTGATGAACGCGAGATCGTTCAACGGGTCGGTCCCGACGACTTTGACGTCGGTCTTGGTGGTGCCATCGCTCATGACGACCGCGAGGTCATTACTGCCCGATACGACGTGCTTGTTCGTCAAAACGTACCCGTCTTCGCTGATGACGATGCCGGTGCCCGCGCCTTCTTGGGTTTGGGAGCCGCCAAAATACGACCTGGCCTGCGACTTGGTAACGATCGATACGACGCTCGGGCCGACGCTGCTCGCGACGCTCGAGATATCCTCCTCTTCTTGGGTCACTATTGAGTTGCCATCGGGAGTCACGGAGCGGTTCGTAAGCGACGCTCCGCCCATGCTCTGCGACACGTACCCGCCCGCCAGGCCGGCGCCGAAGCAACCGACGAGCAGCAGCAGTACCGCGGCGAAATACTTGCCAGGCTTGAGGCGCGGCTTGCGCCCTACCGCCGTGTAACTACGAGGTGATTGTTGCGTGTCGTTCGTCATATGTCCCCACTCTATCGTACTTATCTGACACCTTGCTTAAACAGTGCCTATTGCCGCGCCGTTAAAAAATAGTAGCAGTACCGCGATGACGCCGAGCGACAAGAGCGATGGCAGCAGGATATCGACCGGCTTCATCTTGCCGTGTTTGGTATGCGCGGCGTACAGGCGTTCGGCAAGGAAGCTGATGCCAAGCAGGATAATCGTCAGCTGAGGCAGTTTGAGACCGGCCATGAACGGCAGCGTATACGCTATTGTCCAGTGATAACACAACCAGCCGATTTCGGCGAAGACGAATCCCCACACGAGGCTGAGCATGCGCAAGCTGTCTTCGGAGTACGCGCCGAGCACATGGCGGGCACACGAATAGCCGATGATCCACATGCAGATCACGAACAGCGACGACGGCCATTCGTACGAGATGCTCGCGAGCGCGGTCGTACCGACCACCAACGCGACAGCCGCCTGCCCCACGACGTACGTCCGTTTGCTTCGAGGCTTCAAAACCAAAAGCCACGCGGCGTACAGTGCCGCCATGGCAAACTGCACGACGACGGCTCCGGCAAGCCCGAGCTGGCCGACGTGGTGCATGAGCACGACCAAGCCGATACTGACGATGAAGTCGACCATGTTCGTTTCGATGTGCGCCAACCAGTAGCGAGGCCGCACGGCAAGCACGCGCCACTTGCTGAGCAGGACCAAACCAAGCGCCAACCAAGGGGTGCCCGTAGCAAGCACCGCTATGAGTACCGCGGCGGCCAAGCCGATGTTGAGCAATATGTAGATTGCTTCGCTGAGTAGCGACCGGCGCTTTGCGACCCTAAGAAATTCCATAAGCCCTATTAGTATAGCACGTATGCGGCGCTACTCGGCAGTTTCGGTCGCCGGCGCCTTGCCGACGATCACCACGAACTTGACCGTTGGTCCGACGGTGAACGGCGGATCGGTTTTTTGAACCGTGACGCCGTACAGCTTCTTGAGGGCTGCTGCCGTGCCACCGTTGCCATCGCCGATTTGGTACACCGTGTAGCGAGGATACTCGGCCGCGACAGGCACGTTCGCGATCACGTCGACGGAATAATTCTTCGCCGTCAGCTTGTCGGCTTCTGCTTGGGCAACGCCGACCGTTCCCGAACCGTTATAGACGGCTATCGACGCTTCTTCGCGAACCACCGGATCCGGAGACAGTTTCTTCTTCAGGAGCGAACGTAGATCGTCGTAATCATACGTACCCGCGACCGGATGTACCACGCTCATGCCGTTCACGTTGCCGGTCGTCATGATAGGCGTATCGCCATCGATCAGGCTTATCGACTGGATATTGTCGCTCTGGATGTCCTGCGCAAGTGACATCAACGTACGGATTTCTTTGATGTCGAACGTCGTGCGCAGGTTATTACCGAGCGCGTCGACGATGCCCGTAACCTTGCCGAAATCGGTCAGCGTGCCGGCACTCACCGCCTTTTCGCGGAGTGCCTTTATGATTTTTTGCTGGTTCTTTTCGCGGTCGAAATTCGACTGTTCAAAGCCGTAGGTCGGCGCTTTGTCGCCGCGCGCCTGCGCCAAATACAAGGCATGCTCGGCATCAAGCTCGACGGGGCCGTTCTTGTAGTCAATGAAGTGGCCGCTCGGAGGGCAGCGGCGCAGCACCTCTGCGCGGCTGATCTTGCGGTCGCCCACGCCGCACTTCCAGTCGAAGTTGCTGTCCATTTGACCCCGAGGATCGCGACTCTCGATAGTCACCGTTATGCTACCACCGACGGCGTTCACGAGCTCGCGCATGACGGTATAGTTCACATTGACGCCGTATTGGATGTCGAGTCCCATGATCGTCCCGACGAACGACGCCTCTTTGCCAAGCGCTTCTTGAATCTGCTCTTTGCTGTCGCCGTCTTTGATACAGTTGTAATATTCATTGATCTTGCCCGCGTACCCGGAGTTACACGCCTGGCCGAACTTTACGTAAAGGTCGCGCGGAATACTGATCATGTACGCGTTCTTCGCGTTCTGGTCCAGGCTGAGCACCATCATGGAATCCGTCAGGCTGCCGCCTTCATGGCCGGGATCGTCTTCTGAGGTGCCGATGATAAGTACGTTGCTGCGACCGTTCGCGTCCTGTTTGAGCGGCTGGTTTTGGAACGCCTCAAGAATGTTGCCTTGGAAGACGTTGCTCGTGGCAATCAGCCCCTTGACGAAAACGTAGCCGCCGATCGCGAGCACGATCACGCCGAACGCGAGCAAGCCCCGCACAATCCACTTGCGGCGTCGGCTCTTCTGCGCTGGATCCTTGCGCTTTCGCTGCTTGCCACTATCTTGGTCGTCGATGTCGCGAAGCGATTCGTCGATTTCGGAGCGGCTCAGGGGACGGGCGTTTTTTTCCGCGTCCGCGGCCGACAAAATGCGGCGCGGCTCTTCTGCGCGACGCTTCGCGACGGCAGGCGCCTTCTGCTGCACCTGCTTGGTCC
>JALRBE010000020.1:6657-17385 GCA_023262335.1 Candidatus Saccharimonadia bacterium
TCTCCCCCAACCTGACGGTTCGTGCGACGAGGAACGAACCCGTCCATGGATGTTTGCTGTTTCGCCATAAATACTTAGTCTACTATACAAAACTTTCTATGCAATGAATATACGTTAGTGGAATAATGCCAACGAGTGAGCTATAGTAGGTACGAATGGAAACTCCGGAACCCTCCTTTATGCAGCGCCACCAGTGGATACGAGACACGGCGGGGCTTTTGTTTTTCGCGCTCGCCGTGCTGATTGGCACGCTGCTGATCAATACGTTCATCTTCCGCAGCTTCAACGTGGAAGGACCGAGCATGCGCGAGACCATGCACACTGGCGACCGACTGATCGTGGACCGTATACCGGTGACGTGGGCCCAGCTGCAGAACAAGAAATACGTTCCGAACAGGGGCCAGATTATCGTGTTCAAGAACCCGCTCTACTCCGTCGGCAGGTCCGACGAATATATCGTCAAGCGCGTCATCGCGTTCGCTGGCGAGCGCGTCGTCTTGAAGGACGGCACTTACACGGTCTACAACGACCGGAACCCGCAAGGTTTCAACCCGGACGATGCCAACCACGGCGAACCGCTCAGCCCCACTAGCGGCGAGTTTGACGGCATCGTGCCCGACGACACCATATTCGTGAGCGGCGACAACCGCGTTGGCAACAACTCGCTCGATTCGCGCAACGGCCTTGGCTACATTCCTCTGTACGACATCGTCGGACCGGTCGGCGTGCGGATTTACCCGTTCACGCAGATCCGCACGTTCTAACAAAAAAGGCCGCGACGGCCTTTTTTATTTGTCATTACTTGTTTTATCAATTGAACAGGCTGCTAATACGGTCGAGCTCTTCTTCGTCCTTGAACGCTATGACGATCTGCCCGGCACCCTTGGTATTCGAGCGGATTCGCACCTTGGCGTTCAAACGCTGCGTCAATCCGGTCGCCTTGGCTTCATACTGAGAGGAAACTATTTGCTTCGCAGTATTTTCAGATTCTTCCTTTTCGGCCTTTTTAGTGTCCACGATGAACTGCTCGATCTTACGCGCACTCCATTCTTCCTCGAGGATCTTTGGCAACACGGCGTCGATAACGGCTTGATCGGCACCAATGAGCGGGCGAGCCTGGCCTTCTTTGAGCTTACCGTCGTTCAAGGCCTTCTTGACGTTTTCGGGAAGCCTGAGTAGGCGCAACGTGTTGCTGATAGCGCTGACGGATTTGCCGCCCACCCTAGCGCCGATCTGATCGAGCGTCAGGTTGAACTGATCCTTCAGCTTCAGGTACGCCGTCGCCGTTTCGAGGACATTAAGATCCCGGCGTTGAATGTTTTCGATAAGCGACACTTCCAGTTGATGCTGATCGCTGAGCGTCCGGATAATCGCCGGGATGGTTTTGAGTCCAGCGGCCTTGGAAGCGCGGTAACGACGTTCGCCCGCGACGATCTGGTACGAGCCGTCACGTTCGACGACGACGATCGGCTGCAGGACGCCATGTTCCTTTATGGATGCGGTCATTTCTTCGAGCGCAAGCTCGTCGAACGTCCGTCGTGGCTGGTCAGGGTTAGGATGAACGCTTGCGACCGCCAATTCGCGCAGCTGACTGACTTTTTCGTCTTGCGCGGCAGTGGGATCGAGCGACTCGTCAATGAGGTCCGTCGGGATCAGCGACGAAAACCCGCGGCCGAGGCCTTTTTTGGCGCTCACTGCGCGATCCTTTCGGCAACTTCCTTGGCGACTGCCTTGTAGGCACGAGCACCCTTGCTCCAGCGGTCGTACGCGCCGACCGGTTCGCCGTGACTTGGCGCTTCGGCAAGCCGTATGTTACGAGGAATGGTCGTTTGGAACACCTTTTCCGCGAAATGCTTGATAATTTCGTCGTGCACCTGCTTGCTAAGCGTCGTGCGCGAATCGGTCATGGTCGGCAACACGCCGAGCAGCTCAAGGCTTGGGTTCATGCCCTTTCGGACGAGCTTCATGGTCTCGAGCAGCTGGCCAAGACCTTCGAGCGCGTAAAATTCAGCCTGTACCGGCAGCAGCACGTATTTGGCGGCAATCAAGCCGTTCACTGTCAGCAAGCTCAGGCTCGGCGGACTGTCCACGATGATCACGTCGTATCGTTCGGCGACCGACCCAAGCGCGCTTTTCAGCCGCGTGAACTTGTGGTCCATGCCGGCGATTTCGGCCTCGACGTTCGCCAAGTGCGACGTCGTCGGTGCCAGCCAGAGGTTCTTGTGCTCGGTCTGCAGAACCGCTTGCTCCATCGATGCGGTCTGTAGCAGCACCTCGCCCATGGTCACGGGCAGGTTCGCCTTGTCGATGCCAAGGCCGCTCGACGCGTTGCCTTGCGGATCAAGATCGACAAGCAGCACCTTATGACCCGACTTGGCCAGGTAATACGCTATGTTGACGGCGCTCGTAGTCTTGCCCACTCCGCCTTTTTGGTTCGTCACCGCGATGATGACTGCCTGTTTGTTACCCTCGCTCATTGGGTTCATTATAGCACGAGCGTAACGAAAAAATCCCCGTTTTCACGGGGATTTTCACGTTACTTGATCGAAGAGATTTCGATCTTGCTGTACTTTTGGCGGTGACCGTTTTCCTTGTGGACGCGCTTCTTCGCTTTGTAGCGGATAACGCGGATTTTATCGCCTTTTACCTCGGCCTCGACGACCGTGGCTTTGACGCTCACGCCTTTGACGGTTGGCGTACCGACGGTAGTTTTGTCTCCGTCGATGACCAACAGCGCATCAAGAGCGAGCTCTTTCGTTCCTTCCGGGAGGAGGTCCACCAGGAGGGTCTCTTTTTCGGTGACAACGTATTGTTTGCCGCCGACCTTGATTACTGCTTTCATATGTTCCTCATATTGTTAATACAATCAGTAATTGATTCTAACAGATACAGAGGTATTTTACAAGAGTTACGCAGCTTGGCGGTTCACGATCAACTGGTTAGCCCACAACCACCCGTGCACGTTGCCGCAGTCCAGGTACTCGCCCGTGACCGGCACCGCGACGACCGGCGCGCCCTCGACAGCCGCCTGCGTGACGACGCTAATGAGGTAGTACTCGCCCGACACGTCCAGCTGGCAGTACTCGTAGGTGCGACGCAGCACGTCGTATGCTAGCACGAACTTGCCGAGGCTGATCTGGTCGCTTGGCGCTTGGCCAAGCGGCGGCTAGTCCACGCTGCCGGCAAACAAGCCGGTGTCTTCATTGAAATCAACCCCGCCGTAGCGGCTGAGCTCGTCGGCAGGTGCGGTAGCGGTCAGCAAGCCGTTCTGGCCTTCGGGCACCGCTTCGATCAGCCGCGCGATCTCGGACGTTCCGTCGGCATGATACGTGAAATCGTCTCCACCGAGCACGGCGACCGATTCGCCCTTTTGCAGGTGCGGGAACACCAGCGCTACCGGGATGGCCGTACCGTATTTTTCGTTCGAATCCTGCTCGATGAAGTGAAAAACGACGTTTTGCGGCGGGCGAGCAAGTTCGATCAGGTCCTGCTGACGATTGTATTCCAGGAACCTGTTCAGCTCGGCGTTATCAGAATAATACTGCTGCAGCTGAGTACTCCCCTTGTTCACCACGAAGAATATCTCGGTAATTCCCGCCTTGATGCAGTCGCGCACCACGTAGTCGACGATCGGCCGGTTCCCTACTGGCAGCATGCATTTGTCGATTGATTTCGTGATCGGCAGGCGGCGTGTCCCCCAGCCGGCAGTTGAGATGATAGCTTTTCGTACGGTCGTCATATGTTCTCCAGTATAGCCGTTATTAGATTTGTCCGCCAGAATACAGCGCCACGAGCACCACTGCCACGGCCGTCAAGCCGACGCTCTTATACAGGCCATGGTGGTACCGCCACGACATGCGCACAGGTTTAGGCAGCCGGTGCCTGTAGGCGTGAGTCGCGATGGCAACGAGCGCCGCGAAAAGGAGCAGCACGACCGACCCAAGCACCGCTGGCGTCATGGACTGGACCGCGACGCCGAAACGAGTTATGGGGCTTAGCGCGGCCGGGCCTGCCGGTGACACCGACTGCGGAGCAAGTGCTCCCGCCACTGTTGGCGCGGCAGGTGCACCGTATAGTGCCACGATCAGCTTGGCGTGCTTGCCGTTCAGAACGCCGTCGGCGACCGCGAAGCCGACTTCCGTGTACTGGGCGTTCAGGATGTTCTTGCGGTGATCGGGCGACCCCATCCATGCGGTCACCGCGGCGTCAGCGGTCGTAAAATTCTTGGCAAGGTTCTCGCCTGCATAGGCATAGTTATAGCCCGCTTCGGCGAACCATTGCCACGGCGTGGCACCCTTTGGCGACGTATGCGCCCAATACTGCTCCTTGAACATGTCCTGCGCTTTTAGGAACGCGGCGGCGGCAAGCGTCTCGTTGTACGCCAGCGGTTGCAGTTGCTGGTTGGTGCGCTCGGCATTCGTATCGTCAAGCAATTGCTCGGACGACACCGTCGCTTGGCTGCCGAGTACCGACGATTCGGCCAACTGCGGATTCGAGGCGACGAACGCGGCGCCCACGAGGCCCAAAATGACAAGAATGCCGTACGACCGCACCAAATGCGGCCTGAACTGGTTCGCAACGTGCGGGACGAACGTCAGTTTCAAATGACGGTGCACTTTGTGATGGATCGGTCGTTTGGTATGTGTGTTTTTCATCGCGTTTTATGCTTGGTACCAGTATAGCAAACTACGAAAAAAGCGGGAGCATTTCGCTCCCGCCCTTCTCGTTCGCCATAAGCGGTTCAATTATTCTTCGCCGTTGCGACGCATGAGCGCGAACAGCCACCATGCAGCGCCAGCGCCGGCAGCCAAGATGGGCAGCCACCAGTACCATGCGAGGCCAAGCACGGAGAATCCGCCGTCGGTCTTTTCAGGGGTAGCGGTCGTGCCGAGGATCTCGGCGTTGTCGTCGTCATTGTCCTGCGTATTCGCGCCAGCGACAGCCGGAGTGTCCTCGGCGTCAGCGGCAGGAGTCAGGGCGACGTTCGAGAACGTGCCGGTCGGCGCGTTGTTCGTTTGCGTCAACGCCGAAGCTGGCTGCGCCAACGGATTCACGACAGGTGCGGCATACGTGAACGTAAATGTCTTCGTTGTCGTGTTGCCAGCCGCGTCGGTGACGGTCAAAGTATATTCGTAAGTGCCGTCGGCAGAGACAGTGAACGTCGGTTCAGCGACGTTATTCGCAGAAAGCGTCACGTTCGGATTGCTGCCGGTCCATGCGTAGGTCAACGGACCGTTCGTGTCGGCCGCGGTAATTACCGGAGTAATCACGTTGCCGCTCGTCGTGTAGTTCGCCAACGTTACCACAGGAGCCGTTGCGTCGTAGACGATTTCGAAAGTGTCCGACCAGTCAGATGGATTGCCAACCGCGTCGTATGCTCGTACTTGGATGTAGTGCGTGCCTTCGCCTTGGTTGAAGACACCGTCGGACTCGTTAGCAGTAACAGGGTTTATCCAAGCCGCAGCTTCGGTGTTATGAGCGCTCGAAGCGATGTTATTCCAATACTTGTAGTCGTACTTGACTGGGCTGCCAGCTGGCGTATTCCAGAGAGCTTTGACCGAGTAGCTGTTCGTCACGCCACCGTTCACGAGGTCGGTCGTGCCGGCGCGAAGCGATACGACAGGCGCGTCAGGCGCAGTCATGTCAACGGTAAACGCGTACGTGCCTTCGTTGCCCGCGTTGTCCTGGAACGTTACGGTGTCAGCTTTGGTTTTGTAGTAGCGCTTGATGAACTTCGTTTTGTTCGAGCCAACAACTTCGTACCAACCCTGCCCCAACGTAGCCGGGACGACAGGTTCGCTGAATGTCAGCGTGACGGCGATGCGACCATCTTCCTTAGTTTCGTACACTTGCTGCATGTCGGTAACGGTCGGGACGGTTTTGTCGACCGTAATGGTACGTGTTGCGTTGACGGCAAAATTACCTGCGCGATCCTGCGCACGAGCAATCAGCGTATACACGCCGTCTGCTAAATTGGTAACGTTCATGACACAGTCAGTCGTAAAGCTCGTCACCCACTGCGGGTACGCATCAAGGTTCGTCGCGCTCGTGCAAACGTCGACCACGTTATTCGTGGCGTCAACAGCGTAAACGCTCACGGCGTTCAACTTATAATTGTCAGTCGCGGTTATGTTGACGGGAACATTCTTGTTCGTCAAAACGGCAGCAGCTGGCGTGTTGATAATAATCGTTGGCAGCGTTGAGTCACAATTCTTCGCCGCGTAATTCGCCGTCAGGATTTGGTTGTAAACGTGTGCCAAATGGTAGTAACCAATAATGGTTCCGAACCACCAAATAGGCTCTTTAGTTGTATACTTGCCGATTACATGCGCCGACACGTTGCCCGCGGCGATTTCGGTAACACCAAGAGACTTGGTGTACGTGTCGGTATCGTCAGGCGTGAGCGTGTTGATCGTCGTGCCGTAAGGGGTCGTATAGCCGACTACCGCATCCCAGTTATATTCGTTCTGTGGAACGTTTGGCAGGAGTGCTTGGCGTGCAGTTACCTTCAGGACAGCCTTTTGGTCTTCACAAAGTACTTCGGCCTCGAGCGGGCTTGGCGCCGCCTTGGCGGTCAGGCTTGTCGCAAGCGGCGTTACGGTACTGAACGCGAGCACCAGTGCCATGAACGTCAGCGTGCTCCGCTTGAATAAAGTTGATACTACCTCTCGCATATGCAACAAAAACCTCTCCTACGCGCTCCACGCACGTTTAGTAATGTGCGCTCATTATAGCATACTGAGAGAAAAATTACAATAGACTTATGTATTTTTGTCAACCATCAGTCAGTTGACTGACGCTCGAGCTCGTGGATGCGGCCGTGACCCAAGCCGTAGTAGTGCGCGATCTCGTGCCACAAGGTACGCTTGATCTGTTCGAACAGCTCCTCTTCGGTACTGACGACCTGCAGGATCGAATCTTTGAAAAGGGTTATTTTGTCGGGGAGCACGAACGTGTAACCGTTGCCCCGCTGCGTCAGCGGGATACCCTCGTAAAGGCCAAGAAGAATCTTCCCCTCTTCGCGAAGCTTCATGGTCTCCACTTGTTCGTCGGTCGGCCAGTCTGCCATGACGATCGCCACGTTGTCGAGCCCGGTAATGTATTCCTGAGGCAGCTCGTCCATGGCACGAGTGATCAGCGCGTCGAATCGTTCGTCGGTCAGTTCCATTGCTATATTTAGTATAGCCTATTCGTTATCAAAATCGAACCAATCGGGATCTTTTTCGACGTCCTTGATGATTTTGCTCCAATGAGACGCGAGATCCTCGGCAGACGTGTCGCTCAGCGTTTGGAACGCGTCGGCTTCGCTTTGCTCCGCGGCGATCTCATCGCCGAGACCGTCGTCGAGGGGGTCATGCGTCGCAAAGCTGATTTTGTGTCGGAATAGTCCCATATTAGCGGTCCTTGTTGATCCAATCCGTGGACCTGGTCGCGGCACGGGCTCGCACGTCGCTTCCGTGAAGCTGCGCCCTTTCCTCGTCGGTATAGTCACGGCGCGTAACCGCTATCGGCGCGGCATCGTGCGACTCGTCGCGAATAGGTACCGTGTCGGCGTCGGCTACTTGTTCAAGGGCGGCCGCTACCATGCGCCGCTGCAGCTCTTCGGTAGTAAAGGCCGCGTTCGGATGGCGCGATTCTGTTCGTTCGGGTTGGCTTTGTTCGTGATGGTTCATTTTTGTTTCCGTGCGTTGTTACTTTTCGATAATAGCATAAGTATAATACTTTGTCAACTCTGCTACACTGGAACCATGCTCGGATTCAATCATGTTCTTGCGGGTTCCATCGTCGCGGTCATCACGCCTGCGCCGCTCGTGCCCCTTGTTGCCTTCGCGTCTCACTTTCTGCTGGACACAACTCCGCATTTCGGTCGCAGCGCGACGGTGTATCCGTATACAGCTTCGTTCAAGCGGCTACTCGTGCTCGATGCCGTTCTTTGCTTCTCTGCCCTTGGTCTGGCAATCAGCTTGTTCCCCGACCAATGGTTCATCATCGCCGTCGGCGCGTTCTTTGGAGCGCTACCCGATTTTTTGTGGCTGCTACGCGGCCGTGTCGCTGGAATCATGGGCAAATTCCTTGATTGGGCGGAATGGATTCAGTGGGGAGAACGCCCGTACGGCTGGCTGTTCGACGCCGTCTACGCGCTACTCATGACGATCGCGCTGTTCCTGCTTTCGCAGACTTAAGGCAGGTGCTGGCCGCCCGTGACCCCAAGCACTTCTGCCGTGACATAACTTGATTCCTGGCTCGCCAAATACACGTATGCGGGCGCGAGCTCTGCCGGCTGGCCAGGGCGTCCAAGCGGCGTGTTCTGTCCGAATTCCTTCAGTTTGTCAGGCGGTTGGCCATGACTTGGCTGGAGCGGCGTCCATATAGGACCCGGCGCCACCGCGTTCACGCGGATGCCTTTGTTAGCGAGCATCTTGGCAAGGCTCTTGGTAAACGCCGTGATCGCCCCCTTGGTCGACGCGTAATCGAGCAGTCCTGGCGATGGCTGATACGACTGGATGGACGTGGTGTTGACGATGCTCGCGCCGGCGGGCATGTGCGGTACGGCCGCCTGGGTGATCCAAAACATCGCGAACACGTTCGTTTGGAACGTATGCTGGAACTGCTCGCTCGTTATGTCTTGTAGCTCGCCGACGAATTCTTGCTTGCCAGCGTTATTGACCAGAATGTCGATCGAACCGAACTCCCCGGCCGTCTTCCGAACGAGCTCTTTGCAAACCGTTTCATCTTTTATGTCGCCGGGTAGCGCCAGCGCCTTCACGCCGGCCAGTTCGATTTCCTTCAGCACATGGTCGGCGTCTTGCTGTTCGGATAGTAAATAGCCGATGGCGACGTCCGCGCCTTCACGCGCGAACGCGATGGCAACTGCCGCGCCGATACCAGAATCTCCTCCCGTTATGAGCGCCTTTCTTCCCTTCAGCCTGCCCGTTCCACGGTATGTTTCCTCGCCGTGGTCGGGGCGTGGGCGCGTGGCAGCGTCGAGGCCAGGTTCGGGTTGCAGTTCACCGGACGCGCTTATTGTTGGGTACTGCGTCCGCGGGTCTTGCATCGTGTATTGGTCGTACTGTGACATAGTCATCCTCCTGTACTAACTGTATAAAATTAGCCAGCTTGCTTCCGTGAGATAACTCACGACGCTACGGCCGCGACACGAAGGGACTCTCCGTCACGTAAAATCGCCATGGCACATCCTTGCCCTGCGAAATCCCGATCCTCGTCGTTTGGGTGATGGCATGCGCTAGTAGCGGCGGGTGGGCAACAAGCCGCAGTTCTCCGCCTCGTAGGTCATGGCCATTGAGGCGGCTGTCGATGCCGAGCGCCTGGCACAGTTTCGCAGGGCCGTTCGTCGTCGCGACGCCCGTCTTGCCACGCCGCTCTTCTATCAGCGCGACACCCACAAGCGGCTCGACCGCGCGTATGAGCACGGCCGCGCCATGACCCTTCGTTCCCGTGACGACGTTGGCGCAGTAGTGCATGCCGTACGTGAAGTAAACGTACAGGTGGCCGGCATGGCCGAACATGACTTTCGTGCGTTCGGTTTCGCCGCGGTAGCTATGACTCGCCACGTCCGCTTGGTCGTAGGCTTCGGTTTCGACGATTCTCACCCGCGCCACGCGGCCGTCCAGTTCGCGCTCGAGTTCGCACCCGAGCAAACGCGACGCGACGTCACTGGCGGTACCCTCAAGAAAAGAGAGCGCGCCTAGTTCGGGTGCCACTTGTTATCGTTGCCCTTGTGGTACTTGTTCTTGACTGCCTTCCACGCCACCCTGTGCGCGACTTCTTCCCTATTGGTGTTGCCCTTGCGCTTATTAGAATCAGCGTACTCCTCGTACGCGCTGTTGAACGCTTCTTTGTAGATATCCTGGGCGTGCGCCGGCAGAACGTTCCTAACGCTCGTTGGCAGCTCCGAAGTCTTACTGTATGGCATGTCCGTCCTCCTTGTCTGTTTTTCCATTGTAAGGTTATGGTCGGAGGCGAGCTATGAGAAATGTCACTGCGGCTATGCTTTTTGAAGCGAAACGGTCAGCGAAGCACCTTCAACGCTTACTTCGGTGGCATACGCGTACGTGGCGTCGGTTATTTCGACGGCAAGTGTCTCAGCGGCAATCGTTTCCCGATGCTCTTCGATTGATTTGACAAGGTCGGCGTCGTCGGCGGAAAGACTCAGCTTTATGCGGTCGTCAACGTTCAGGTCGGCGTTTTTGCGCGCCGCTTGGACGTGTCGGATGACTTCGCGCATCAGGCCTTCGCGCTTGAGTTCCGGCGTGATTTCCCAGTCGATTTCGATGCCGTAGTTCACTAGGTCGCCTTTTGCCTGAACCACGTGGCCCTTCTTTATATTGAGCTCGTCTTCGAGAATTCCAAGCAGATGGTCGTTGCCCTGGTTAGACAACCACTCGGTATGAACGCTGATCGTCGCTCCGGCAAGCGGCTGGCGAATCTTGATGCCGCGTTCGGCACGCTGACGCAAGCCGTCCTCTATGTAGCGGCGAATCATCGCCATCTGATCGATCGTTTCCAAATTGATCGTGCCTACTTGCGGCCAATCAAGCAGATGCACGCTTTCGCCGCCCGTCAATTTTTGGTACAGCTCCTCGGCAAGGAACGGCGTGAACGGCGCGAAAAGCAGTTCGGCGACCGCGACGACTGGTACCGCTGAGCCCGTAGGGCCGTACCGCGGCCGCTTCGCGCCTTCGCCGAGCGGGCCTCTGCACTTCGGCT
>JALRBE010000021.1 GCA_023262335.1 Candidatus Saccharimonadia bacterium
TGATGCTCGGCGGCGATTTCTTCAAGTTCTTCTTCGTCCTCGCGCAGAACGAGCCACTGCTGGAACACGGTCACGATCGTCGATGTCGCATAGTACAGCGCGATAGCCCCGGGGAGGCTCAGCATGATGAACAGCATGAAGAACGGCAGAACGACCATCATTTTGCCCATGATCGCGTTATTAATCTCGGACTGGTCAGCCTCTTTGCCCTCGGCGGCTTCGGCCAGAATATCGCGCAGGCGGCGCTTGTTCGTGCTTTGCGGCATGGTTTGGCGCGTTTGGTAGTATTGACCGACCGCGGCGGCGACGGCGAGCGCGACGAGGATCCAGTTAACGGCACCACTACTGAACGCGTGCTGGGTCAAGTCGACGAAGCCGAAGAGCTTCTCGTTGAACGTCTCAGGATTGTCGGTTACCTGCTTGATAGGCCCGATTCCCTGCAGTACGTCGTAGGTCCAGCGCGCGAGCTCGTCGCGGTGCAGCGTAAAGACTTGAATAACAAGGTAGAGCGCGATGAAAATCGGAAGTTGAATCAGGAGCAGGCCGATCGTCCGGAACGGGCTGATACCGTGCTCCTTGTAGAGCTCCATCATCTTGAGACCCTGGAGTTGCTTGTTGCCCTTCGTTTGCCGCTTGATGCGTTCGAGTTCCGGTTGCAGCTTGCGCATCGCCTTCGTTTGGTGCAACTGGCGCTTTACGAGCGGATGAATGGCAATACGCAGAAGGATCGTGAACACGATGATGGCAACGCCGAAATCACTCCCCGGAATGACGGCGTATAGCAACATCAGCAGGTTAAACAACGGTTGTACGATAAGCAGCTCAAAGATATTCACGTGACTCTATTACTCCACTTCGGTTTTCGGTGATTCACCTAATAATACCATTTATTCAGGCGTTTTTATAGATACCAGCCGCTTCGAACAACTGCTTGACCGACGCCTCCAGTTCGGCATGCGGCACGGTCAGCACGTCGCTCGAGAATACGATTACCACGACGTCCTGGTTATGATTCACGAGCGCGAGTTCTTTGCGGATGATTTCGTACAGGCGCCGCCGTATGCGGTTACGGCCGACAGCACCCTTGTATACCTTCTTGCTGACGACGACCGCTACCCGAGGCTGCTTGCGCTTGGGGTGACGGCTGTATTTGACGGTCATGAGCCGCGAACGCACCGCGTCGCCGTGGGAATACACGTAACGCAGGCTGCCGTGGCCATGGAACCGGTATTTGAACGCGAGCATATATATAAGCATACTATGAAAAACCGCCCCTTACGGGCGGTTTTTCTAGATCGAGACTTTCGCTCGTCCCTTGATGCGGCGGCGCTTCAGTACTGCGCGGCCAGCCTTCGTCGAAATACGGGCACGGAAACCGTGCGTCCGAGCGCGATGGCGAGTATGTGGTTGGTGCGTTCGTTTTGGCATATCTGTACCATTCTACCTCATATTGGACAATTCTTCAAGTTACTTTTCGTGGTTATCCACGGTTTTCCTCTACTTATCCACAATTTAACAGATGGGAACAAAAAATGTGGATAAATAGCCTCCCTATTCGCGCATAAGTGACAAGAACTCTTTATGGTTGTGGAAAAGTCAGCCCTAGCATATAGTAATTACATAAGAGCAGGCCGGTTCCGGCACGCAAACATTAGGGGAAATCAACTGTGCAGCATTCTTTATGGCAAAGCGTCCTAGGCGAAATCGAACTGTCCGTTCCACACGCGACGTTCGTGACATGGTTCAAGAACACCGAGCTTATCGAATCGAGCAACGAGCGTGTCACTATCGCCGTCCCTAATATCTTCGCGGTACGGCAATTCCAAGTGAAGTTCACCGATCAGATTCGCCAGGTACTCGCCAAGAACGGTGTCGAGCCGGAAACGATCGAGTTCATTGTCAAGACAAGTGGCAAGCGGACGGCAATCAACCGCGAAACGACCGTCTCAGCACGGTCATCGAGCCGGGTCGACGATTTGATAGGACCTGTTCAGGGCGCGTCCGCGCCAAGCGGCTCGTCGAGCACCCAGGGCAACCTCAACCCCCGTTACACGTTCTCGAATTTCATCGTCGGTTCGAGCAACGACCTCGCCTACACCGCCTGCCAAGCGGTCGCCCAATATCCCGGCGTCAAATACAATCCGCTCTTTTTGTACGGAGGCGTCGGCCTCGGTAAGACCCACCTTGCCCAGGCCGTCGGCAACGAAATCACGAAACATCGGCCGGAAATGCGCGTCTTATACATAAGTTCCGAGACGTTCGTCAAGGAATTCCTCGAGAGCATCCGATTCAAGAAGAAGGGATTTTCCGACAAGTACCGTAACGTCGACGTCCTGATCATCGACGACATGCAGTTCATCGCGAACAAGGAAAAGACCCAAGAAGAGTTCTTCCATACGTTCAACGCACTTCATCAGAACAACAAGCAGATCATCATCAGCAGCGACAAGCCGCCAAAAAGCATCCCTACCCTGACCGAGCGTCTTCGGAGCCGGTTCGAAATGGGCATGACCATCGACATCCAGATGCCGGACTTCGAAACGCGCTGTGCGATCATCGAAGCGAAATCAGCGCTTTCCGGCGTCGAATTGGAACGCGACACCGTGGAATATCTCGCGAACAACGTCAAAACGAACATTCGCGAACTCGAAGGTTCGCTCAACCAGCTTCTCGCCTACTCCGAAATGCGCGGCATCACGCCGGACATCAGCACCGCCGAAGGCCTGCTCGGAAACGTGCGTCATTCGCGGCCGCAACATATCAATGCCAAGCAAATCGTAGACAAAACGGCGAAGTACTTTTCGCTCAGCACGGTCGAGATATGCAGCGAAAAGCGCGACAAACATATCGTGACGCCGCGCCAAATCGCCATGTACCTGCTTCGCAGCGAACTGCACCTCAGTTTCCCCAAGATCGCCAGCGAACTAGGCCGCAAAGACCACACGACCGCCATCCATTCGATCGAAAAAATCGAAAAAGCCATAAAGCTCGATTTTACGATCCGGGAACAAGTATCCGAAATACGGGAGCGTCTCTATGTGTAATACCTGTGGAAACCATGTGCACAGCCTCGGCAAAACCGCTCGGATAACTTGTGCGCAGTCATCCACAGCCACTGCGGACAACCACCCGCGCAGCGCTTGGCAACGTGGAAAAGCACTGTTTTTACCATCGCTTACCCGCGCCGACTCCACAAGACTATCCACAATCGTACCGTCCGCGCTACCACTTGTGAATGAGCTCTTTTCCACACTATCCACAGTGCCTATAACTATCACCACAAAGGAAAGAAAGGTAAGAAACTAGTAATGGAACTAACAGTCACCCAGGAAAACCTTGCCCGAGCGCTCGCAGGCAGCTCCCGTGTCGCCAGTACGAAAACGCAACTGCCAATTCTCGGGAACATCCTTTTGCGGACCGACGGCCATAGATTGATGATCGCAGCGACCAACTTAGAGATCGCGACCAGCCAGCTCATAGGAGCGAAGATCGTGAACGAAGGAGCGATTACCGTACCCGCGAGGCTCATAACCGAATTCGTCGGCAGCCTGCCGAAGTCGACGGTCACCTTGAAGGTCGAGAACAATCATCTGCATATAACGGCGGACGGATACAAGTCGATCATTAACGGTACGGCCGCGGACGATTTTCCGGAACTCCCGACGATCAGCGAGAAAGAAGCGGTCAGTTACAGTATTAACGCGGTGAACTTGAAGCAAGCGATCACGCAGACGATCCTGACGGCGAGCAGCGACGCGACGCGCCCAATCCTGACCGGCGTGTATTGGCATTCGCATGACGGGCATTTGTACTTGGCTTCTACCGACGGCTACCGCCTTTCGGAAAAACGGCTCGTCGAAACGAAGAGCGACGTCGCCGCGATCATACCGACGAGCACGCTCCAGGAAGTCATGCGGACCATGAACGACGACATCGAAGAGATCGAAGTTTTGTTCGATGAGTCACAGGTCCGGTTCAGACTGAACGACGCCGAAATAACGAGTCGGCTGATCGACGGCAATTTCCCAGACTACCGGCAGCTGATTCCCGCGACGTCCGAGTCGAACGCCACGCTGGCGCGCTCCGATTTTTCCCGCGTCACAAAAGTTGCCGGATTGTTCGCCCGTGAGTCGGGTGGCAGTATTACTATTACGACTGATTCCGAAAAGGGAGTGGTTTCGCTGCATTCCGTCGCGAGCGAGCTTGGCGAGAATACCTCCGAGGCACAAGCTGTCGTGACTGCCGACGGCCAGGTGACGCTCAATTCACGGTATCTCACCGAAGCGCTCGGCGTTATTGACAGCGAGACGGTCATATTCCGGTTCAGTGGCAAGCTGGCTCCGTGCGTGCTGGCGTCCGATAGCGCCGACAGTGATTACCAACACATCATCATGCCGCTGAAGAGCTAGCATGATACTGACGTCGCTCGCGGTCAAGAACGTTCGTACGCATACGTCGTTTGAGCATGACCTTTCGCCTAATGTCACGCTCATTACCGGCCCGAACGGCGGGGGCAAAACGACGCTCCTCGAGGCGATAACGGTCGCGCTGAACGGTAAATCGTTCAGAGGGACCGACAAGGAACTGCTTCGGCACGGTGGCGAATGGTGGCGCATCGACGCCCGCTTGGGTGGTGCCGATCGAATCGTCAAATTCAATCCGGCGAACACCACCAAGCGCAAGACGTTTACCGTGGATGAAAAAACGACGGCCAGGCTTCCGAAAACCGCGACCTACCCTATCGTCCTGTTCGAGCCGGAAGATCTTCGTTTGCTGCATGGTTCGCCTTCTCGCCGTCGCCAGTTCATCGACAGGTTCGCCGCGCAGATCGATCCGGAATACGGGAGGATCGTGCGTCGGTACGAACGATCGCTTCAGCAGCGAAACAAGCTTTTGAAGACCGGCGGCTCGTACGACGACCTGTTTGCCTGGAATGTCAGCCTGAGCGAATACGGCTCGCAAATCGTCAATGCTCGCATCGATCTTATCGAGCGGCTGAACGCCGGCCTGAACGGCACTTACGACACGATCGCTCAGTCGGAGGACGCCGTGTCGATCCATTATTCGCATACGGTGATCGATCATACGAAGCAAAAAATGCTTCGCGAACTCGAGGCGAATTACGAGCGTGACCGCATTCTTGGCGTGACGACGGTCGGGCCGCACCGCCACGACGTCTTGTTCGGCTTTAATGGCGCACCGGCGATCGGCGTGGCTTCGCGGGGCGAGGCGCGCACGGTCGTGTTGGCGCTGAAGTTCCTCGAAGTGGATATAATACAGCAACTGACTGGCGACGTGCCGATCGTTCTGCTTGACGACGTGTTCAGCGAACTTGACGAAAGGCGACAGACTCACCTGGCGACGAAATTCAAAGATCATCAAATAATCATGACGAGCGCGTCGGCGTCGGCGACGCTTGATGACGCCATGGTGATTCGCTTGGGCGATTAGGAATCGGTTCCAGGCAGACTGACGGGCGCGTTGATGCTTTTTAGGACGTCATTGGGCGCGTCACCGTATTTATTGCTCGAAAGCAGTTGCTCCGGAGGAGTCGTCCGAAGGATCCAGCGGCCGTCTTTTTTTTGCGCGAGCACGCGCAGGGTGTCGCGGTTCATGGTGTCGGCTCCTTGGTATGTGAGCGTCGCTCCGAACCATGCGCCGTCTTTGTACAGACGCGCGCCGTGCATGGCGTAGTCCGCCGTTTTCGGGTATCGCGCCTTGAGTTCGTTCAGGACTGCTATGGTCGCGCTTTCGACCGTTTCGGCTACCGGCTTCCGTGGTTCTTCGCTCTTTTGCGGTGCGCGCTGCTCGCTGGCCGATTGCTTTTGCTGCTCCGCTTGTGGCGTCGGGGCCGTCATCGCGCCAAGCGCGAGCGAGCCTCCGCCTATAAGCAGCGCTCCTATGATAGCCAGAAAGGTTTTCATGTCTTTGTTCATGGCTGCTCCAACGGGTTCTTGAAGTTCTTGAAGGTAATCGAAAGGTCTGTCGGTTCGTACCCCCATTCGCGGATTTTCTCGACGGCGTAAAAACGGTAGCGTGGCGACTCGGTGACGATCGTGACGACGGCTTCGTCGCCGTTCATTTCGTAGGCGATCTTGTAGTACGGGTCGGTGTATGGCAATTTCGTGACGATAGGATTCTTCGTCGCGATGAATTCTCCGGTCGCCCTCGCCTGCTTCGCGCCGTACCGTTCGTTATCTTTGTATTCCTCGGCATTGTCGGTTGCCCAGCGTTTTGCCTGATCGCTTTGGGGAACAAGCGAAATCGCGATGACATTCTCTTCTTTTTCGCCGGTGACGACGATTTTCTGCGTTTGCGAGGCAAAGCCGTCGCGTGCGACGGAAACGGTATACGTGCCAGGGGTGACCCATTTGGTGCCGCTGGTGCCACTCTCGCTTCCGTCGAGCGTTACCGACGCGTTCGACGGTACGATCGCCATGGTGACGGGGATTTTTCCGATTCTTCCCGCGAGACTGGTGACCGTCCATAGAAGCAGGACGCCAAGGAAAACGCTGACGCCGCGAATGATACGCTTCTTGTTTGATTGGAGGAAATCGTAGTACATTACCAACTCCCTCCACCGCCGCCGGCCGTTACGGGTATCGACGTCGTCGGAGTGCTGGCATCTTTTCGGTACCAACGGAACGAACTGTCAGCGACCGCTTCGCGGCCTTGCATAGGTGCTCGTTCGTCCCAGGATGCCGAGGCGATCGGTACCTTGTTCGGGAATGCTTCCGGTCCGACGTAGATGTACGTGTGCGTTTCGTTGATGGCGACGTCGCCGGGTTGCCGGTCGGTCGCATCGGTCGAACTGACCGTCTTCCAATTTTTTCGCAGCCAGGCTTCCTGCGCGATAGTGTTGCCGGCTCCTCTGCTCAGCTCGCTGCCGTTGTTGTAGTCGCTGTCGAACTTGCTGTCGATAATAAGCGTCGTGACGAAGCCGCCGCAGTCGATGCCTTTGTAGAGCGTGCCACCGACGTAGCGTCGTTGGCTGATGGCCGTGTCGACCGCTTGCCGGTACGCGTCGGTCGGGTCGATATTACCGGCGCCTTGGTATTCCGGCCATGCGTATTTTTGCACGAGTCCGATCAGACCTTCGCCGCTTGCGGTCGCGGTGCAGCTTTGCGTACCTGTCCTGCTCGTGCCGGTATCCCTTGTCGCGAATTCGTCGCCGCCGCTTGAGGCATTGGAATCGGTTTCGGGGGTTACCCTTTCGGCCTCGGAGTAGCGTTCAAAGACCAGCTTTGCCTTGCCGCCGCGGTTGCTTGCGACCTGGGCTTCGGAATCGGCCGAACCTTCGTAGTACTTATGGAACGCGTATGTCGCTTCCATGTACGTGTTCGCCTCTTTCAGCTTGCGGAGCGCAGGCGCGTGCGTTCCGTTCAGTTCCGACCAAAGGAATCCTATTTGACCGTCGATGCTCGTTATGTCGCCGTACGGGCGCATGTAGTTGACGAGAGGTTGCTGCCGGGCGGTGAATGTCCACTGAGCGATGCCGAAGCCGACCCCGTTCACCGGTACGTAATCCGGCTCCGCGTTGCCGCCGCCTTGGATCGCTTTAGGGTTGATGTCGTTGACTTTCTGCCCGTTGATCTCGACTTGGCCGCCGTTGCCCGACTCGGCCAAAAAGTTGCCGATTACTCCCGCTGCTTGCGCGACACTGAGTCCTTGCGCTGGCGCGATCAAAAATTTGAACACCTTGTCTATGTTGTCGTCGCCGATCAGTGACAGTATTTCCCCGCTGGCGGTTTTCGTGTCGCACCGCGGGTCGTAGAACAGAATGTCGTTGCTTGAATAGAACAGCTCGTCGAAATCAGGCGTCGCCTGAACGGTGGTGACGAGTTGGTTCGCGAGTATGATTGCCGTGAACATGGCGGCGATAATCCGCTTGAACATTACATCATGCTCCTTCGTCTGGACGCTTCGATTATCGGCGTCGGTTCGATCGCCTTGCCGCGGCTACCGACCGGAGAACCGTCCCACACCTCGAAGTGCAGATGCGGCGTGCCGTTTTCTCCGCTGCGACCGACTTTTGCGATGGTTTGGCCGCCGGTGACGGCGTCGCCGATCGAAACCGTGACGCTGCCGGGTTGCAAGTTGCCGTATTTAGTACTGAGCATTTTGCCGTCGACGGTATGTTCAATAACGACGTAGGTGCCGAGTTTTTTGTCGTCTCCTTTGTCGGTCACGATACCGTCGCGAGCGGCATACACGGGCTGGCCGATGATCGCGGCGCTGCTGATATCGACGCCGTCATGTTGCGGATCGGTTGGCGTTTGGAAGCCAACCTTGATGGTCGCGTCGTTCGCCGTCGGGAACGTCCAGCCTTGGTTGCTAATGCCGTCGTCCTGCGGATTCTCGCCGGCGGACGTCACGACGGTATCGCCGTCCATCGAAGCGTCAACCGATTTGTCTATGGTGTAGAGACGGTAATAGCGGTTTTGTTCTTCGTTTTCCGGGCTGATACATGCACGGCCGTCACCCTCGTTCTCGCTTTGGTTTTCGCCCCACCCCACCGTTCGGTTTGGGCATTCCTTCAAGAACTTCACGTAATTCCACGCGCGGCCGTTATCCTTCGGATCGCCGTATTCGCTCTCAGTGTCGATCTCGCCGTTCGCGGCCATGTAATCCACGATGTCCGCAGGTTTGAGTTGCAGGTCCTTTTCGCTGATTCCGTAGTGAATGCCGCAGAACACGTCGGCGCCGAGGCCGAGCGTTTTGTAGCCGGCATCGTTACATTTGTTGTAATAGTTTTCGTCAAGGGTCCTGTCGGCGCTAGCCGGTTTCACGAGCTGTGAGAATGCCGTGGGCACGATGCTTGCCATGTTGATCATGGCGGCACTGGCTGTCGTTTTGGAGCGCTGCGCCAGTGGCATGAGCGTATGTGCGATAGAGCCCATGAAGGAGTATTTGTTGGTCGTGTCGAACGGCGTCGCGCGGGCGAGGTATTGTTGCGATTCGACATAGCGGCCGATCGTCGCTTGGCTGGCGTTGGCATACGCCATGCCTTCCTGGGCGCTCATCGGCTTCATGCCTCGCGCTTTCGCGATACTGCCGAACAGCGCGACCGTACCGACGACCGCGGCGTCGCCGGCATCGACGCCGTTGATTCCCTTGAACACGTCGCCGGCCAGCACGCCTGCCGCCTGCGATTCCAGGAATGGCAGCGCGAGAGCGATCGCCGTCGAGCCGCCAATGCTGAGTGCCGTGACGAGGCCGAACGTGCCGACGCCGGCTATGATGCCAATGGCGAGGCCCGTGAAGCGGACGACAGGGTTTTGGATGTACCCGCACTTTTCGCTGACGCCTTGAGGGTTCGGGTCGCCGAGATTGACGATGGTGGCGATAGCTCCGAGGACGCCGTCGAGCATGGCGACCGATCCGCCGCCGATCATATATTGGGACGCACGCGGCGAAAGGTCAGGGGCTTCTCCGTAGGCGGCCATGCGGTACCCTGGCCCGTCCATGGCGTTCATGCCGGCTTCGGGGTCGGCAATGGTCGCGGGATTAGCCGCGCTTCCTGGGTCGTTGATTTTTGCCGGATCGATAACTATTCCTTCGGGGTGTGCTGCCATGAGGCTGTTGCCGACGAACTCCAGATCGGCTGGATTGATGTCACCGGCTTTGTTCGCGTCGGCGGGTGTCAGTACCATTGCGGTCGCGAACCGTGCCGCTTGCGCCGCTTTTTCCACCTTGGACAACCCGGACACGAGCCGGAACGAGTTGTAGACGGTGCAAGCGCTGTCCATGTACCCGACGATGCTCGCTCCTTTAACTGCATTCTTCAGGACGCCGCTAGTGCCGCCATTCTTGCTATATTCTTCGATCCGCGCCGACTGCTCCTTAGCGGCGTCATACTCGGCTTTCGTCAGTTCGTTGCCGTCGCTGTCGTAGTAGAGTTCCTTGCCGTTCTCATCGCGCTTGATGACGACGGACTTGTCCGTTCCGTTTTCGATTCCTCCGACCGCGGCATCGATCTTCTTTTGTCGCTCCTCGTCGCTGTCGCCACTGACAACGAGGCTCTTGGAGGTCTTGAGGCTGCGCATGACGTTCAGTGCCACCTTGTCGCTCAGCGAGGCGAATAGCGGATTATACCCTTTCATCATGGCTGAACGGAACGCGACGTTGTTGAGGAGGTTGTTATGAAGTTCCGCGGCCGACTTTATGCTCGTCACGCCGTCGGGGTCCACGTAATTTATTTCGAGTATCTGGCCTCTGTTGCCATTGAACCAGCGGCGCTCCTCTTTGGGGACGGTTTTAATTTCTATCCCGGCAGCTTTGAACTTTTCCACTTGTTTGTCCGTCATCGTGGAAAAACGGCATTTGATCTTAATCTCGCCGCACGAGCCGTTCGTCATGTCTTTCAACTTCGAGCGAAGCAGAATGGAAGACCGCTCGTTGACCGTGTGGAGCTGGTCGTTGAGGTTTTCGGTCAGAACTTCCTTCATGTTGATGAGCGCTAGGCTTGGCGAGAAGAAAACGGTCAAGAAGCCGCCACCACCGAACAGCAAGAGGAGCAGTGTCGCGAGCGAGCTTTTGCCTCGCAGTTTTTTGCTCGACGCCAGTTTCATGAGAACCGCTTTGTTGAAGCTTCGGTTTTCCTTCCGCTGGCTGCCGTTCATTGCCGGAGCGGGGCTTTTCACTGCCGCTTTTTTATTGACCGCATGTGCGGCTGCTACGGCATCGCCTCTTTCTTCGACGTCCTTGAGATTCGCCGCCATGCCGTTGAACAGTTCGTCGTAATGGCGTTGTCCGGGGTTATAGAAATCCACCTCCTCTGAACCATGGAGGTCTTCCCGCCCGTGCGTGGGAGTTGTGGTGGACATTCTCTCTTACCTGCTACGTGTAAATTATATAAATAATATACCACAAAGTTGTAAAAAAGTAAACTATCTATTTGCTATATATAATCTTATGGTTTTCGGGAGTTATATCGAGGGTTTCCAGGTATTCTTGGATCGTTTGGCGGTTAATCGCGAACTCGCCTTCGTCGAAGCTGAGCTTGCCGGTCGCTTTGTCGGACTGCGGCGTCGCGAACGCACGTATGCGTACGGTATCGTCGCTGTAGTCCACGCTGACCGTCGTGCCCTGGAGCGTGAACGGCAGCTTGTCGACGTTGCGTTCGCCCCGGGCAAGAGGGCTTGGATCGTCGAGCAGTTTGTAGGTATGGATCTTGCCGTCCGTCATGTCGTCGACGTACGCGTTAATAAACGGCTCGTCGTCTATGACATTCACGTTTGATAGTCGCAGATGGTCGGACGAGAATACCAAATAGGATTCATCGTTTTTGTCGTTCACGTAGTAGACTTTGTTATCGCGAATGTAATAGACCCCCGTGCCGCTTGCCATCGACGCCACTCCGGCAAGGTATGGGCGTATGGCTGCCTTGGTTCCGGAAAGTGCTACCGAATAAACCGACTTCAGGAGTTGCCCGTGGTCGTTCGATGTCACGAACAACGATTCGTTGCTTGTGACGAACAGTCCGTTCACGCCGATGTCGTCCGAAAACTCATAAGTGCTTCCTGTCGGGTTATCGCTCAGGTACTCGATCGTTTCGATAATGCCAACGCCCGATTCGTCATGATGATGAGCGACCTCTTCGCTTTCGATACCATCCGACCCCTTGCCGTAATAGCAATAGCCCTTGGCCGAGTTCATGGTGCAAATGAGCGCGTTCAGCGAGGCGTCGAATTTATCGGACAATTGGTGTTGCTTGTATGTCACCTTGCCCGCGGCAATCGTTCCTACGTAAATTTTACCGCTTGAAATATCGGCTAACAGGAACGTGTCGGACTGCGTGGCAATAGGGTTTGTCACGAGACTGATAGATGATATCGATTGCCGTTCGATTTCAAGTGGTATGTCGTAGCGCTGCACTTTGCCGCTCGAATCGGCATAAAGTAGGAGGTCCCTGAAATCCTGGTCGCTGCTTGGTTGCTGTTGCAGCGCGAGAATGCCGCTCTTGAACGGTTTTATGGAATAGACGGGCGGAAAGCCTTCCGTTATCGTCGCCACGGCGACGTTCTGCCAACGCTTTTCCGGATCGAGCGGCCGGTCGTACCGTACGAGCAACTCGGGCTTGGTGCAGTTATACGATAGCGCCGTGTCGCTCGACTTGTCGTATGCCGTACAACCCAAGCTGTCGCCGCCGTACTTGCGTACGTCGCGGTCTTTGTAGACATTGACGTCATACGAGCCGACGCCAAACAGTGGCAGTTTGCCAAGCGTCTTGTCGGTCGCGTACGAGTCGGCCGCGACGCGCAGCGCGATCGTGTCGCGGCGCACGAGCCCTAATTCGCCTATGAAGAACGACTGGCTGACGTCGCTTTCAATGGAGACCGCGCCGATCGTAACCGGTCCCTTTATGTCGTCGTGACGTTTCACGGTAACGTGAACAAGGGCGTATGTCGTGACAATATGGAGTATGGTAATCAGCAACACGGCTGGTATGATGAACCGCAGCCAGTACCTAAGCGGCTTTTCTTGTACGAACGTGATAATTTTCGGTAACAGTTCATTCATCGCGATCATAAGTCTACTCCCGATCCGCCGCCTAATTTCTCCCAAAGCTCATTCATGAGCGGTACGAACTCTTGGTCGCGGTTGCCGAGCGTTCCCCCCCATGATCCTTTTGGTCCGCGGTCGATATGCAAATGAGGATCGGTATTGTCGGCGCAGGCCCGTCGCCCTACGACGGCGAGCTGCTCGCCTGCCGTGACTTTTTGTCCGACCTTGACCGTTGCTCCGCTCGAGTGACCGTACCAGTAAAAATAGCCGTCTTCGCCTTCGAGTTGCATGTCGTTGCAGCCGGCATTGCCGCGCCGCTGATCGGTCACCGAGACGATGGTGCCGCTAATAATGGCGACCACGGGCGTTCCTTCCGTCGCGTCGCCCATTTCGGTCTTGAACAGGTCGAACGCTGGCGAGCCGTCGTGATGGCATATGCCAGGGCACGGCCATTTGACGCCGTTCGTCACGCCGTTTTTGGGGAGCAATATCGGGAACGAATAGTCATAGTCACCAATCCTAGTAATCGAGCCGGTACCGGTTTGGCCGGCCGGATTGCATTCCGCCTCCGTGCCGGTCGTCGGCACCTGTGTGGTCGTGCCACCTATGGCAGTCGACGATTTCGTGGCGTCGATTTTGGTGCCGGTGTCTTCGTCGATGGTCTGCGCGAAATTCGTCGATATCAGCCAATAGCCCATCTTGACGTAATCAGGGTTCTGGCCGCGCCCTTGCGCTGCCAGCGGTACGCCGTCGCGCGTTCCGCTGCCGTTGTAGCTCGCCAGCGCGCTCATGAGCGTGTTGTTGCCGTCGCGCTTGAACGCGATGCTATTATAGTCGGATTCGGCATTGCCGGTCGCTCCTTCGAGGATGGGTTTGCAGCTACTGCCTTTCAAGTGCACGAACGCGGCGCACACCGCGTCTTCCGGGTCGTTCACATCCTTTTTGCCGTCGCCGTTGCAGTCCTCGCCCATGCTGTCCCAACTGCTTGGAATGAATTGCCATGGTCCTTTGGCGCTGGCGCTTGATGTCGCCCACTGCTTGTTTGGGTCCGGCCAACCGCGGTTTTCTATCCATAGTGTCGCCGCGACGAGCCGCCGGTCGGTGTCCGGGTATTTTGCCGCCGCGTTGTCTATGAGGTTACGCCAATATTCGGGAATCGTGTCGGGTAGCGGCGTGCCACAGTCGCCGCCCGCGCCCTCTTGTGCCTTGCCTGTGGCGGAGCCGATTCCCGTGGCGCAGTTGTCATCAAAGTAAATGATGTCATTCTGGTTCATGAACGCCTTTTTCTTACGCTCCTTGGAGTTGTCGATGCCGGTGTCGCCCGTTGATTGCGCCAACACCAAGTCGGCGTGCATGACCGCGAACCCCACCATAGCAAGGCAGGCCATAAAACCGGCAATGATTTTAGAGCGCACTCGCCCCTCCTCCGCGGTCACGTACGTCAATATGGAGGTGATCGCAGCTGTCCCTGAAGAAGTGCGAGCCATTCGTGTTGATTGACCCTTCGGGGAACGCCGGAGTAAATGCCGTGCCACGCCTGTCCTGCGCCGCGTTGCCACCGCATCCCATTTGGCCGACGCCGCCGTGGTTGCGGGCAATGCCGATCAGCCAGTCTTCGGCATACTCTTCGACCACGCGCACCTGGCCTGAGTCGTTGAAGGTGATGCCGCCCCAATCCGGCCCGCCGGCCCGACCGCTACCGTCCAGCTTTTCGATGCCGTTCAAGTCGACAGCCTTGCCTTTGGGGTGCTCGCCGCCGTCACAACTGTCGCGGTCGTATTTGAACCCAAAGTTGTTCAGCCATACTTTGTATTTGCCAGACAGCGTCGTCACGATGTCCATGAGCTCTTGGTCGAGTTTATAGGGTTTTCCACATGAGTTCACCGATTCGCCTTTTTCGCAAAGCTCTTTCAAGCCCGTCTTAGTGCCTTCATTGACGTACACGATGTTCGGGTTGTCCATCAAACTGCAGGCGTCGCCGCTCTTGTTTTGCGTCTTTGATTTGCCCTGCTCGTAGCAGTTCAGGGCACCGCCGGTCGTGCCTTCCTGCAGGCAGTAGTTGGTCCAGGCGCGGAAGTTTCTGAGCATGGCGCTTTGATGCGAGCACTGCGCGCCGGTTGCCCACTCCTGATCGCGGTTCGAGCCTTCCTCGACGCTCATCGCGGTCGTGCCCCAGTAGGCGCCGCCCTCGTTGATGCGCTGGTCGGTGCAGTTTTGCAAATACTTTTCGTATTGGCTGCCTGGTACAGGCCGGCCGTCATCGTCGATCGACGCTAGTTTTGATTTTTCCCTACAGTCGTCATCGCAGCCGGTTGTATCGTCGAGGGTACCACTGTCGTTACCATCCCCTTCTTTGTTCGGCTTGCTGGCGCGCATCCAGTCGATCAGCTCGTCGAGCGAGTTGTTTTTGTCGGCAGCTTGGTCTTCGACGGTTTGCAGTTCGGCGGTCGGCAGCACGGCGACGATGTTGCAGAATTTGTCAGCCGCCTTTATGCCGGTCAATATCAGGTCTGGGTCGTTGCACTGGGTGACTCGGTCCTTGTCGAGGAGTGACGGCTGGCTATATACTGCTTGAGCTTGAGGATTCAGGGCGAGTATTGACGTACTAAACAGGCGCGGGATGTTCGTCAGGCTGGTTAGTACGGGTGCGCCTGCGATGTTTTGTAAATTCAGGCTGTATGCGATCGAACCGAGGAACGAGTATTTGTCGGTCAGATCAAATGGCCGCTCACGCGCTTCGTACTGTGCCACTTCTATGTATTCGTTGTTCAGTTTGTCGGTATAGGCAATGTACTCCTCGGCCATTTCCGGATCGCTTGCGGGTGTGAGGCCGTACCCGGTTGCAGCGGTGCCAAGCAGCAGGCCGGCGCCAGCCGCCAAGGCGTTGCCCGCGTCGACACCCTTGGTGTCGGAGCCAAGGTTCATTTTGGCTAGTTCACGGATAATTACGGGGGCGAACTGCTTGACGAGCGCTTCGAGCGCTTCCTGGGCGGCGATCTCGACGCCCTTCGAGACGGCGGCGCATAGAATACCGCCGACGAGCGTGGCGCGCGCCACTAAGCAGCCGATCGTTTCGGCAGCTTCGGTAACCGAACTGTTTGCCGCGCGGCAAGCGGTCCGTATGGCGGCTCTACCAGTGCGAGCATCGCCGAAACCGGCTACGTTCTGGACTTCGTCGATGGTATTGTCCATGGTTCGTAGCAGGCCGTTGCCGCCGACCATGTAATTCTTGGCGAACTCGGTCAGCTTGCTTTTGTCTTTGTGGGCGGCCACGCGGTAGCCCTGCGAATCGGTGAGTGACAGGTTGTATTTAGGGTTCGGCGATCCTATCGGCACGTCAGGCTGTGTCGGGTCGATTTTCGTGATGGTCTTGTTGCTTTGGAAGTACGTCGCCTTGCTTGACATGTAGTCAACCTTCTCTGACGATACGGTTCCCTGGTTTTTGATCTGGTCGGCAATTTGTAGCCAGGGGTATGCGAACTGGATGAGCGCGATGACCCGTTCGATTTTTGCTCCCGTGACGATTGCCCGACTTATGTTGTACGTAGCACACCCTACCTGTACGACGCCCGATACCTTGCCATCGACCGCGTCGGCGAACTTGCCTACCTTCGCTTTGAGTTCGCCTTCGCGCTCTGCGGCTCTTTGGTTGAGTCTGTCTTCATCCAAATTGTCTTCTTCGGACGCGCCGTTCGTTTGGTTATTGAATCCGTCGTCTAGTTCTTGCCGGGTTCTGCCGTCGAATGCGTTACTTTTGGCTATTCCTATGCGCGACAACGTTTCGCTGAACTTTTGGTTATTGTAAAAACTC
>JALRBE010000022.1:0-251 GCA_023262335.1 Candidatus Saccharimonadia bacterium
CCTTTTTACCTTCCGCTACCGCTGCCGCGAAGTAATCGAGCAACAGCTGCGTACCCTTGATAGCGTCGTCGTTGCCTGGAACGACGTAGTCGATCGCCGACGGATCGGCGTTGGTGTCGACGATCGCGACGACAGGAATGCCAAGCACCTTGGCTTCCTTGATCGCGCCGTCATCGACCAACACGTCGGTCACCACGAGCGCGCCTGGGCGGCCGTTCAAATCCTTGATACCACCGTACTTAATGTTCAGT
>JALRBE010000022.1:261-16069 GCA_023262335.1 Candidatus Saccharimonadia bacterium
GGTGTGTTAACGGAATACCGGCATAAGTACTGGCACCGCTGGCAGCGGTAATACCCGGCACAACCTGAAAATCGATACCGGCGGCTATCAGTTCTTCGATTTCTTCGCCGAACCGCTGGACTTCGAGCTTGCTGTAGCGCTTCTCGAGGTCGCCGCTTTCCATGCGCTTTTCGAGGTCTTTGAGCTTCTTGACCTGCTGGTTGACGGTCGCGACGTTCGTCAGCATGCCGCCGATCCAACGCTCGGTCACGTATGGCTGGTTTACCTTTTCGGCAGCCAGCTTGACCGCGTCTTTCGCTTGCTTCTTGGTGCCAACGAACAGTACTTGCTTGCCGCTGGCAGCAACGCTGGTCAGGAATGGCAACGCCTTGTCCAAGCCTTCGACGGTCTTGGTCAGATCGATGATGTGGCTGTCTTGGCGCTTGCTATGAATGTACGGCGCCATCTTCGGGTGCCAACGGCTCGTTTTGTGACCAAAGTGGACACCAGCTTCGAGCAGCTGTTTGATATCGACTTCTACAGCCATATTTATTACTCCTTTTCAAAAACCGCACCGATCGGCTCGGTGCGGCGTCAGCTCTCTGCGATGCTCGCTCAACGTATGTCATACGTCTCGCTCCGCTTCTCGTTGCTTCCTTGCACCGCATCCGTTCGGATCCAGTTTTTGCCTCACCGTTCGCCACGACTATCAGAAATCTTACGAACGGTTGTGTCATTAAAAATTGTTACCAAGCAATAATAACAGATACGGTACGGAGAGTCAACCGGGGTATGTGGTGTTACTACGACGGAGTGGACACAGCACGCAGGCGCGCCACGTTGCGCAGTTCGTAGCCAGGCTGGCGGTACGGCCGCACGATGTTCGCGAGCGGCGGCAGCGACCGCAGCACGTCGGGCACGTCAAGATTGTTCGCGCGTGCCGCATGTACCGCATCGACTCGCATCTGCGCCAGATCATCCTCAAAGTCGTAGTCGACCGACGAATGCGCGCCGGTAATATGAGCATCACTTTCATATGTTTTATTAGCGTAATGCGCTTGGTAATAGGCACGGACCGGCAACGCGAAATGCACGTCGTTCCCCATGGAGTCCTCGGCGTCGTAGCGGAACCCGAGCCGTATGCGCTCCTCGCTGGCCACGAGCAACTGGACTTCCACCGACGGTTCGAGGTGCGCGTTCTCACCGATGAACATGAACGTCGCGTCTTCCATTTGCTGGCCGCTGATGGTCCAGTCGTCGAGCAGCAACACGCGCAAATCCTTCGACTCGGTGGCGGTTACCTGCGACGCGTCGGTGATCAGCCTGCCCGCGTACGTCTTTAGTTCTTGGTCGGTAAAATTGCCAAGCACGGTATCGAACAGGTATTGGTCGCTTTTGACCCCCTGCATGTCTTCGTCGCGCATAGACACTTCGTCGCCACGAACGAGCAGTTGCAGGCGCGGGTTGTGGTCAAGAAGCGACTTCCAATAGGTGGCGATTCCCGCCGCCGCCTCTTGGTATTCCTTCTTGCCAATGTAGGTCAGCGTCTCGAGCATATCTTCGGCGCGAGCATACGTTTCGCCGTCGTGCGTCCAACTGGCAACGTCCCTTATCGCCCGCAGGAACTCGTCGGTCTGTTGCATGGCTCGGTGTTCTCGGTGAATCATTCGCCGGGACTCATACTGAGCCTCGTGCGTGCCCGGCCCAATGCGTCCTTGGCCGTCAATGCGCACGATACTGCCATAACGGTCGTTGTCGCGCAGTTGGTTCGCCCATTCTGGCGCTGCCTTGACCACGTGGTCAGTCTCCATGCGCTCGGCGATTTCCACGCTCGTCAGCTCGGCGGTCGCCGGGGCCGGCTCGATGACCGTGTTCTTCAGATCGTACGTTCGCTCCGTTTCCAAATAGTCATGCAGCCCGTCGCGGAACGCAGCAGGGTCGAACGCATCGCGCAGCGCCTGCGTGCCGACCTTCGACACTACCGGGAAGAACATCGGTATCTCGTCGTCATCATACGCAAACGGCTCGAACGGCAGCAAATCGCTGTCATCGAGCGGATAATCCGGTTCCCTGAACTCAGGGTGCGAGTGCGGCGTTTCTACGGTAGTCATGGTGATATTTTTGTGTTAGCGGAGTGCTATGTATTATTATACATAATTCTTGTGTTTTGTCAATAAACCACTCACCTGACCGACGGTCTACAGCTCGTAAGAATCGTACGTTCATACTTCGCTCAACGAAAACAGCCCCTGCGGGCCTTGTAGCAAATACGGCAAGAAGGCGACTATTTGCCAAGCGCGTGCGCTTTGTCGATGAACGCTTTGAGCTTCGCCTCGTCGAACTCGCCGGAATACGGCTCGGTTTCCACGCTGCTCGCTACCAGCACTTCGTCGACCAAGCCTGCGAAGCGGTGCATGTTCAGCAGCGAAATGCCGCTCGCTACCGCCAGCGGCTCGTCGCCCAGGGCGTTCTTCATGGCGCGGATTTTGGCCACGCTTGGCGGCAATCCGGTACCGGCGCCGCTCGTGACCACGGTGTCCACGTGCGGGCGCATGCGAATGGCTTCCTGCGCCGCGGCCTGCGGTTCCTCGGTAAAGCTGCGCGTGTACTTGAACGCCACGCCGCCAAGCAGCCGTACGCGCCGCGCAGCCGTCAGGTATTCTTTGAGCGACATCGCGTCACCCACCTGCGCGTCGTTCTTTATGTCGTCGGTCCACAGGGCATCCGGCGCACGGTCAAGCTCGCCGTCTTCCAGCGCGCGTTCGATGGTCACCAAGGCGCCGCTTGGACGATACCCGAGCATGTTCACTCCGATGAAATCGTCCGAATGGTCCTTGTTGATTTGGTTGAACGTATGGAACAGGATCGACGGGTCGACGTCCATGTGGTCGATCAAATAAATGCCGTCGGCGCCAAGTTCGAAGGCCTTGTTGGCCTGAACCGGCGCGACGGACGGGTCATGGTTGATGTGAACGACCGGGTACACCTTCACGGCTACACGGCCTCCGGATTCACCGCGCCCTGGGCCAGTTTGGTCACGTGGCCGTTGGCTTCGGCGATCAGCTGGTCGGCTTCGGCACGGACCGCGTCGGTCATGCCGGTTTCGCGGAAATCTTGCACTACCGCCCAAAGCGATTCCACCAGGCCGTCGCGCCAATCGCGGGTCCAGCCAAGCAGCGTCGCGGGCGTGCCGAGCGTCGAGGCGTTCAATCGCAGGAGTCCGCTCACCAGCGTCGTATTGCCGCTCGTTCGCAGTTCGTTCGTCAGCGCGTCGCGGCGTGATTCGGCGGTCGCCTGGTCAAGCAGCGCAAGCTCGTCGTCCATGCTCGTGAACACGCCGCGCAGTTCGGCGTCGATCGCCGCGTGGTCGGTCGACGCGATCGCGGCAAGGTCGGCGTGGCGCCGCTGCCAAAAATCACGCAGTTGCACGCGCAGGCCGAGCGCTTCGATCGTTTCGTTCGGGTGCGTTTCGGCAAACGCGTCGGCAAGTTGCCCCGCGTCGCCTGCCTCGAGCGCACGTCGCGCGCGCTCGTCCAAATTCGCCATGCTGTCGTTCGTTTCGTTTTCCATGCCCGTATTATACCCTGTCGGGCCCTTCTTGTCTTCGCCAGTGTTCGGTGTTGATACGTTTGAGCGTTTCGGTGCGCGCTAGCGTGAAGCCCTTTTTGCGGTACGGGCGGATGATATTCGTCATGGCTGGCAGGTCGTTCACGTAGCGGCCGATGCCGCCGAACAAAAAGCCGAACCGTGCCCGCATGCCAGCAGCACTGCGCAGGTCGTCAGCGATCCATTTGATCTCGTTCTCGAAGTCGAAGTCCACCGACGAATGCGCGCCGGTAATGCGCGTCTCGCTCTTTTGGGACGTCTCGTCTTGGTGCGCCATGAAGTACGCGCGCAGCGGCAACGGCACCGATTCCCGCGGGGCTTGCGGCCGGTACGGCATGGCATCGAAGCCCTGCTTGATGCGCTTTGGCGACGCGGCGATGAGCTGAACCTCGACCGACGGCAAGAACCGCGCGTGTTCCTTCTGGATTTCGCGCGCGACGGTCGTCAGCTGGTCGCCGCTGATCGTCCAATCGTCGAGCAGCACGACGCGCAGGTCCTTCGGGCTGGTCGCCGTCACGTCGCCGAAGTCGGTGATCAGCCTGCCCGCGTAGTTCTCAAGCTCGGCGTCGTCGAACCGTTCCAAAATGCGCTCGAACAAGTATTGGTCGCTTTTTATGCCGCCGGTGAAGCGTTTGGAAACTTCGGTCGCGAGCACCAGCACTTGTTGGTCCGGGTTGCGGTCGAGCAGCGCCTTCCAGTACGTCGCGATGCCCGCGGTAGCTTCGGCGTATTCCTTTTCGCCGATGAACGTCAGGTTGTCGCTGATACCCCGCGCCTGCTCGGCACTGTTCGGTTTGCTATACCTGTACGCGTAGTTGTGCGTCCGCTCCAAAAAGTCATACAGCTCAACCAATCCGTCCTGCTCGCTCATGGTGCGCCAATGCGGGCGGTACATTCTGCGCATGGCATCGCTGCCCATGAATTCCCGCACGCCGTCCACGTAGGTAACCTGATTAGTACGGTCGGTTTCGAGCGCCTGCTCGGCGAACAGCGGCGCTTCGCGCACCACATGGTCAACCTCGAACCGTCGCACGATTTCTTGCGGCGTCAGCACCTCGCCTTTTTCGGCGGGAGTCACCAGGACGTTGCCATGGTACGTCGCGGCCGCTTCTTCTTGACGGTCGGTTTTCGCCTTTAGCACGACTTCCTGCGCGGAGGTCAGCGGTTCGTACGACAAGAATTCCTGGCTACGCATGAACAACTCCGTTGTTCGCCTTGATAAGCCGGGCCGTGTTGCGTAGCGTATACCCAGGCATACGGTACGGACGCACCACGTTGGTGAGCGGCGGCAGTTCCGCAATACCCTCAGGTTGCGGCAACGATTGCCTATGGCCTTCCCTCTCGACTTCGAACTTCATTTTCGTCAAATCGTCTTCAAAGTCGAAGTCCACTGACGAATGCGCGCCGGTAATATGCGCGGAGCTTTGCTTGCCGTATTCGCCGGCATGCGCCCGGTAATACGCGCGCACCGGAACGGCAGCTTTGGTCGCCGCGTATCCGTGCGTATGATGAACGTTCAAGCCCTGGGCGATACGCTGTTCGTTGGCTGCAATGAGTTGTATTTCCACGGATGACGCCAAGTGCGGGTACATCTCAACGATCGTTTCCACCGCGTCCTTGAGCTGCTGGCCGCTAATCGTCCAGTCTTCGAGCAGCACGATGCGCAGGTCGTCCGCGCTTTCGACCGTCACCTGAGCAAAGTCAGTTACCAAGCGGCCGGCATACCGTTGGAGCTCGTCATCGGTAAAGTTCGCCAAAACGTTTTCGAGCATGTACTGGTCGCTTTTGACATCGTTCGCCGTGTCACCGTATTCCTGCGATACCACGCTCGCGATCGCTACTATTTGCTGGTTCGGATTGCGCTCAAGCAGCGCCTTCCAATAGGTCGCTATTCCCGCTGCGGCTTCTTCGTATTCTTTTTTGCCTATGAAGGTGAGGTTTTCGCGCATGGAGGCGACGTTATACGACTGCTTTTGCATATCGAGCGAATCAGCCGCTGTCTTGAGCGCCCTGAAGAACCCGTCGGTACGGGTCATGGCCTCGTATTCCGTCAACGAATCGCGCCTGTCACGAAAGGCATTTTTCGACGTTTCGGGGCCTAGCCCAACCTGAGACCGGCCAATGAACGTGATGGACTGCATGCGGGCAGGATCGCGCAACTGGTCTTCCCAGCGCGGCGCGGTCTTGACCGCATGATCGGTTTCCATGCGTTCGACCAGTTCGGTCGGCGTGAGTTCGGCCGCAGCCTCTGCCGGTTCCACGATGATATTCCCGTGTTTGTAGTATTCCAAATTCTCGAAGACCTGCTCTTCTTCGAGGCGGCCTTTGTCGAGAAGCGCCCATCGGTCGGAACCGTTCACGATGACGCTGTTCCGCACGGCGTTCGCGCCGATCGTTTCTTCAACGACGTCGTAGTCGCTCGGCTCTAGGTCAATAACGGCGTGGTCGTGGTTCTTCATTACGAGCCCTCCGGGTTCAGCGAACCGCTGACCAGCTTGTCGAGGTTGGCGTTAACCACGCGGAAGGCTTTGGTGGCCTGCATGCGCGTCATGTCGGTAGTGCCGTCTTCGCGGATGTCGCGCACGACATCCCAGAGGTCTTCGACCATAGCGTCGCGCCAGTCGCGGGTCCATAGCAGCAGTTCAGCATGGTTGCTCAGCGTGTCTGCCTTGAGTAGCGCGATACGCGTCATGAACGCCACGCGCGAATCGGCCGAGCGCCGTTCCAGTTCGCGAACGAGCGCGTCGGTGCCGGCAGCGCCATCTTCGAGCGTAGCCAGGTCGGTATCCATGGCGGTAATCACGGCTTTGATCGCCGCTTCTCCACCGCTGAGCTCGCCGGCGCTTAGTTGCGCTACGTCGCCTTTGCGGGCGCGCCAAAAATCACGTAGTTGCACGCGCAGGTCGAGCGCTTCGAGCGTGCCGTTTTGGGTCTCGGCTTTGATCACGTCAAGCAGCTGCTCGCCGTCGTGTTCTGCCAGCGCCCGCACCACGTCAGCGCCAAGCATGTCGATCACCTTCGGTGGGTCATCATGCGATCCGGAATCGAATTCGGCGTTTTTCATGGCCTACACCTCTTCTCCGCCGAAGTACTCGTAATCATCGTCGCCGTCATAGTCATGGTAGCCGTAGCCTGCCGGCACGAGCTGCTCGGCGTGGGTAGCAACGGGCTCGTGGCGAGCGGTAGCAAACCGGTCACGCTGCGTCAGCTTATAGCCTGCCGTGCGGTACGGACGGACGATGTTCGTAAGGGGCGGCATATGTTTGAGACTATCTGGCAGCGGCGGAATGTCGGAATACTCAGACCTTCTGTCGTTCGTAGCGTGCATGTTGATCAGCATAGAGTTTATATCGTTCTCGAAGTCATAGTCGACCGACGAATGGAAGCCGGTGATATGAGCGGCATGGCCGTCGGCGTTTTCGGCGTGGTGCGCCGCGTAGTAGGCACGTACGGGAATCGCCAGTTCGTCCGGAATCCCCAACACGCTCAAAAACTCGAGGCCGATCGTCAGCCGCCTTTTATTGGCCGCGATCAACTGCAACTCCAGGCATTCCGCGAATTGTGGCAGCCTGTCGCGTATCGTCCCCGCAACTTTTTTGAGCTGCGAGCCGCTGATTGTCCAGTCGTCGAGCAGGACGATCTTGATATTCTCGGGCTCTTTGGCCCTGACGGTGATGTCGTCGATATCAACGATCAACCTCTTCTTGTACTTCTCTGCCTCTTCGTCGGTGAAGTTTTGGAGGATGTTTTCGAGCAGGAATTGGTCGCTTTTGACCATGCCCGTATTGATCTTACCCGTCACGGCGAGAATCTGCAGATCGGGATTCTTTTCAAGCAGTGCCTTCCAATAATCCGCGATGCCCTTGGTGGCTTCCACATACTCCTTTTGGCCGATGAAAGTCAGGTTTTCGCGGAGGCTCGTCGCGAGCCGTTGCCAGTTCTTTATGCCGTTAGCAGCTCCATACGCATCGGCATCGTCGAGGAACGTCGCCGTCGCCGCAAGCGCTTCGTGCTCGGTCGTCGTGGCACGCGAGCTGTCGTAGTCTGAGTGCGAGGTAACCGTCGTCAAAGCGTCCACCTGCTCGCCAAGGTACGTGATTTGGTTCGTCCTGGTGGTATCGAGCACTTGTTCCGCGAACCTTGGCGCCTGCTTGACGCTATGGTCGATTTCCATGCGTTCGATGATTTCTTCGGGGGTTAACTGGGCCTCGTAATCGGCCACACCGAGCTTGATATTATCGAACTCCGCGTAGGACTCCTCCGCCTCGTTCTGCAACTCCACAGGTGTTCGCACGCGCTCAGGCCTTGGCAGCCTTGGTACTACTGTGGGCTGTGGCGTCGGCTCTTTGACCAGATTTACTGCCGGCAACGGAGCTTTAAACCGAGCGAGCAGTTCCGACTCCCAATCCGCGAGCGGCTCGTCCGGCTTGTACATGCTGACCATCGCCAGTTTGCCGAGCTCTTCGGCCTCGTTCATGTGCGGAGTAGCTTCAAGGGAGCCAGACTGTTCCGGCTGCGACGACTGAGGGTACTGTTCGTGGTGTGGCATGTTGTTAACGGACGTTTTTTTGTTTTAGTAACGTATGTATTAACATTAGCATTATTTTGCTAAAAAGTCAATACAAAATGACTATTTTTACCCCTTAAAGGTTGGCGGATTCGTAGGCGCGGCTCGCTGCGGCCGCAGACTCGTGGCGAGTCACGACGAACCGATCGCGCTGCGTCAGTTCGTAGCCCGGCATGCGGTACGGGCGGACGATGTTCGTAAGGGGTGGCATGACGTGCAGGTCGGCGTAACTGTTCGTTTTATCTGTCATACGCACCTCCATGGCTATATTGGAAAGTTCTACCTCAAAATCGTAGTCGACCGACGAATGGAAACCCGTAGTATGAGTGTCGTGGGTAGACTTATCTGAATGGTGTGCACGGTAGTACGAACGGAGCGGAATCGTAAGCCTACTCTGGCCGCGACCCGATACACCCGTCTTGAAGCCGTGCTTTATGCGCTCTTCGTTCGCTGCCACGAGCTGCAGCTCGATCGAAGGCTTCAAGGAAGGATGTTCACGCCCGATGCGCGAGACGACGGTGCGCAGCGACTGGCCGCTGATCGTCCAGTCATCAAGAACCACGATCTTTATGTCTTGGTGCTTAGTAACGGCGATGTCGGCGCTGTCGACGATCAACCGGCCTTTGTACTTCTCCGCTTCTTCGTCACTGAAGTTCGCGAGGATATGTTCGAGCAGGTACTGGTCGCTTTTGATCATGGAACTCATGATCTCGCCGGATACCGCCAGAATCTGTTGGTTCGGATTACGCTCAAGCAGCGCCTTCCAATAGGTCGCGATACCCGCTGCGGCTTCTTCGTATTCTTTTTTGCCTATGAAGGTGAGGTTTTCGCGCATGCTACGGGCTTTCATATAGACTTCGTCGAGATACCCGAGGCCGGCAGCAAAGTCAGCCGCCTCATGCAGGAACGTATCCATGCCAGCAAGCATGTCGTGCTCGGTCATGACGACGCGGTTCTTGCTATGACCGGAGTTGGACGTGTTGATCGTCAAGGTGTTGCTCTGCCGGCTTATATACGTGATCAGGTTCGTACGCGTAGCATCGTTCAGCTGCTCCGCCAGGCGCGGCGCCTCTTTGACACTATGGTCGGTTTCCATGCGTTCGATGATTTCTTGAGGAGAAAGCTGCTCGCCGGCAACCGCAGGTTCTACCAGCACGTTGCCATGCCGGGCGTACGATTGCTCCGCTTCGATCTGGCGTTCAAGCGGGCTCTTCAGCTGCCACGCTTCTTCGTCGGACTCGGCAGGTTCGGCGGCGGCTTTTTTAAACGCATCGAGCGCCTGCCCGAACGTGGCGGGGTTATAATTATACTCACCTTTGGGCTCCTCGATGTGAGCAGCATACTCGTTGCTATCGAATGGTCGCGGTTCCGTAAAAGTACGTCGTTCGCTCATACGGCTACCCGAGCATTGGCTCCTCTTCGCGTTCGCTCGCGGCCGCATGCGTGGAGGCCTCTTTTGACTGTTCGCTAGCGAAGCGTTTGTACTGCGTCAATTCGAAGTCATCGGCGCGGTACGGACGAACGATGTTCGTGAGCGGCGGCATGACGTGCAGGTCTTTAGGCCCATCGACCAAGCGCATAGGCTGGACAAGCATGTTTTGGATGGCATTCTCGAAGTTATAGTCGACCGACGAATGGAAGCCGGTGATGTGAGCGTTACCGTACGTGGCGTATTCGCTGTGATGCGCCGCGTAATATGCCCGCAGTGGTATGGTGTCGCTCAGCGGCTGGCCAACTTTTAAATTCCTCGTGAAGCCCTGCTTGATACGGCTTTCGCTTGCGACGACCAGCTGCAATTCCAGGCACGGTGCGAACCGCGGAAACCTGGCTTCAATGATGTCGGCGACAAAGCGGAGCTGCTTGCCGCTGATGGTCCAATCGTCGAGCAGGACGATCTTCAGGTCTTCGGGTTCTTCGGCCGTGATGTCGTCGAGATCCACGATCAGCCTGCCCTTGTACTTCTCTGCCTCTTCGTCGGTAAAGTTTTGGAGGATGTTTTCGAGCAGGAATTGGTCGCTTTTGACTTTTTCCTCATCAATCTCGCCTGTCACGGCAAGAATTTGCTGGTTAGGGTTCTTTTCAAGAAGCGCCTTCCAGTAGTCGGCGATGCCCTTGGTGGCTTCCTGGTATTCCTTTTGGCCGATGAACGTCAGGTTTTCGCGGAGGCTGGCTGCGTAGTCATGCGTTCGCTTCATGGCATGCTTGCCCTCTGAGAACCCTATGGTTTCGTTCAAGAAGTCGCGCAGCCCGGCAAGCATCTCGTGCTCGGTCATGGTCACCCTCTTGTCCTCATAGAACTCGCCTGACGAATCCGTCGTCAGGGCCGAGCCGGTATTGCTCACGTAGGTCACTTGGTTCGTGCGGGACTCGTCGCCGGCTTGCTCCAGGAACACGGGCGCCTTTTTGACGCTATGGTCGGTTTCCATGCGTTCGATGATTTCTTGAGGGTCCATATGAACGTCCGGGTCGGAAAGGTCGATACGAACGTTGCCTTCGTCGTGGTAGGTCTTTTCGGCTGCCATTTGCAGTTCGGTGAGCGTTGTCTCGGGTACGTGCACCTTCATGACGGTTTGCATGGGCAGCTCAGACGGCGCCGACTCGACGGTTGGCGCCATTGGCTTGCCAAAGATTTTGGCGTGCTCCGCTTTGAACAGAGCTTGCTGCTGCAGAGCGTCCTGCATCGCTTTTGACATCGGCGCGGCATGATCGGGGGTCGACACCGTGCCGCCGTGAAGCGTCACGTACTGGTCGGCTTCGGGCGCTCCGCCCTGCTCTGCCGCCGCTTCGTTCGCTTTGCCAATACCTTTCAGTTTTTCCATGACGGCACCGGCAGCCTTGCCAACGGCAAACCCGGCTTTATACCCGGATTTAGCGACGGTCTCGCCCAACTTGGCCGAGCGGCGGGCGCGGACTTCGGAACCGTTCTGTTCGATATGGTCAACAAAGCCTTCGGAAGGGTCGGGCGCGGATGGCTGGCGTTCGGTGGTTGGCATGATGGAAACGTACGTGTTTGTTTTTAAATGGTATGGTTTAACATTAGCATTATTTTACTAAAAAGTCAATAGTCTCACCAAGGTTTCGACCGTGATTATTCTTCGTTTTCGAGGCTGTCGTAACCAAGGCCATACAGGCCGGCGGAAATCTTGACGCCCGTACGGAACCGATCGCGCTGCGTGAGCGGATAACCGCCCTCGCGCCGGTACGGGCGCACGATGTTCGTGAGCGGCGGCATAGTTTGGAGGTTTTGCGGCGCGCCCTGCCTTTGCAACGTAGCTACCGTCCACCCTATCGTCGTTTCGAAGTCGTAGTCGACCGACGAATGGAAGCCGGTGATATGCGCCGAACTGCGAATGGCGTGGTCGCTATGATGCGCCATGTAGTATGCACGGAGCGGCACCCGGATGTCTTTGGGATCGTTGAACGATTCGCTTGTAGCATTGAAGCCGTCTTTGATGCGCTGCTCCCTGGCTGCGACAAGCTGCATCTCGACCGATGCCTCGAACCCGGGCAGCGTTTCCTTGACGTGCGACACCACATAGCGAAGCTGCGAACCGCTGATCGTCCAGTCGTCGAGCACGACGATCCGCAGGTTTTTCGGGTCGGTCGCCGTGACGTCTTCCGCGTCAACGATCAAGCGTTTGTGGTACTTCTCAGCTTCTTCGTCGGTAAAGTTTTGGAGGATGTGTTCGAGCAGGTACTGGTCGCTTTTGACTCGTATGGAGTTGATTTTGCCGGTGACCGCGAGGATTTGTTGGTCGGGGTTTTTGTCGAGGAGCGCCTTCCAATAATCGGCAATGCCTCGCGTAGCTTCGAGGTATTCTTTTTGGCCGATGAATGTCAGGTTTTCGCGCAGGGCTTTCGCGAAGTCGTGTTCGGTCACGAGTGTGTCCTCGCCACGCGCATATTCCTCCACGTCCCGCAGGAACGTATCCATGCCGACGAGCATGTCGTGCTCGGTCATCACGGTGCGTTTGTGCGTGAAGTCCGGGTCGGATGCCGCTGCGGGCTGCGGCCGGTCCATGTCGTGCATGTACATGATCGGATTCGTGCGCGTGACGTCGCCCACTTGTTCGGCGAATCGCGGCGCTTCTTTGACCACGTGGTCGGTTTCCATGCGCTCGACGATGTCGTCGCGCGTGAGCCGTTCCGTCGCGCCTGCCGTCTCCACGATGATGCTTCCGAAGTCCGCATAGGTTGCCTCGGCTTCGTTTTGCAGTTCGGCAGCTCCCTTGGGCTCCTTTGGCACCAGCATGTACGTTCCGCTCAGGTACTGCGCGTTCGACTCGTCGGCATCTTGCTGCAGATGCTTGTTCAGTTTGTCGACACCAAGAACCTTCGTGACCACGCCCGACAGCTTCGCGGCGATGAACGCGCCGAGCTTGTTGCCCCTTCTCACGCGGTCTTCGTGGCCGTGCAATTCCGCCTGCTCAATAGGACCAACGACGTTGGCGAACTGCGATGAACGTGGCGATTCAGAGGTAGGCATGGATGGAAACGTACTTTTTTGTTTTAAGAAAGTATAGTTAAACTATATCATTTTAAGCTTATAAAGTCAACATACCGCTCGTGCTTGCCCGTTACGTGCGGATACCTTTGACATTTACCCCTGTAGCGGTTATAATGGTACGGATATGAAAAGCAGTATTCACCCACAGACATACCGCCCCGTCGTATTTAGCGACGACCAGGCAGGTTTTGCCTTTTTGACTCAGTCGACCGCTGCGACTGACGATACGATCAAATGGGAAGATGGAAACACCTACCCGTTGATCAAGGTACACATCAGCAGCGCTTCGCACCCGTTCTTTACGGGCGAAGAGAAAATCATCGACACCGAAGGCCGTGTCGACCGATTCAAGGCTCGCGCCGCAGCAGCCGAAGCCCGCAAGCAAGAACTTGCCAACAAGGCGAAGAAGGCCAACGCCGCAGCAGCCAAGAAAGCCACTTCGACGGAAAAATAGCGCCCGTTCATCAAGAGACCTCGGCAAGAGGTCTCTTTTTGATAGAATAAGACAAGCATGAAAGCATACCGGACCCCTACTATTTTAATCGCCGCGCCGTTCGTTACGTTCGCCGCGCTGCTTGTAGTCATGCAACTCGTCTACGTCGTGTTCCAGCCGCCGGGCGTGTTCGACTTTTTGCCCGTGAACGCGTCGCTTCCGGTCCAGATCGCGTATCACGTCAACGTATTCTTGTTCTTCGCGCTCATTTTCACGCCGTGGGTCGGCGCCGTTTTCGTGCTCGCGGGGGTGACGCTGCTTATCAAACGATTCTTTGCCAGGAGGAACCATGCCTAAAAATAACACTCGAACAAGCGTACCGAACTTTGACAAGAAATTCCGCTTGCCAGCACTTATTATTATTTTCACGCCGATACTGGCGATCCTTTGGTATGTCTTGAATACCGACGCCGTGGGCAGCGTGGTGTTCGGAGAAAAGCTCTACCACTGCGGCGTACTGTACTGCGAAGTAACACGTCAGCGGTTCTTGCCGGTGGCCGCAGCGCTCGGCTTGCTGTTTTTGATCGGTATCGGACTGCTTGTCGTACGAACCACGAAGGGAGGTTCGCATGCAGCCAAATAATACCGACATATCGCATGAGGAGCAATCCACGCAGACAGTCACTCCAGCACCAATCGTCGACAGCACGCCGTGGTACCGAAAGATAACGATCAGGACGCTACTGCCCTACCTTATACTGTCGGCACTAGCGATCAACATACTGCCCGGCATAGTAGCCGCCGCCTACGAGCCGTTCGCAGCCACCGCCATGCAGGTACGAAGCACATTGAATGGCGCGTTCATTGTAGTCTTTGTGGTTATCATTATTTTGCAACTAACGGGAATTTTAAAAGATGCCAAAAATTAATTTGAACCTGGACGAACTGAAAACCGAGAAGCAAACGCTCGGCGAGTTTTTGGCGACGCCGACGGCTTATAGCGACCCGGAATTTACTGCCAAGAACAAACGGTTCAGCGAGCTTGAAAACATCATTGAAAAGGTGGCGCTGCGCGACAGTTTGGAACAACAACTTGTCGAAGCAAAAGAACTTGCCAGCGGCAGCGACGAGCTTGCCGAGCTTGCGAAAATGGAAGTTGCCGACATCGAGGACAAACTGCCAAAGCTTGAAGAAGAATTGTTTTTGATGCTGGCGCCAAAAGACCCGAACGACGACAAGAACGTGATCATCGAAATCCGTGCCGGTGCCGGCGGCGACGAAGCCAGTCTGTTCGCGGCGGAACTGTACCGCATGTACCTGCGCTACTGCGAAACGAACGGCCTGCGCACCGAACTGATGAGCGAAAGTGCCAACGATACCGGCGGTTACAAGGAAGTTATCTTCAAGATTGCCGGCGACGCGCCCTACTCCCGCCTGAAGTTCGAGAGCGGCGTGCACCGCGTGCAGCGCGTGCCGGCCACCGAGTCGCAAGGTCGCATTCACACCAGCACCGTGACCGTTGCCGTACTGCCGGAAGCCGAAGAGGCCGACATCGAAATCAACCAAGCCGACCTACGCATCGACATTTACCGCGCCAGCGGCCACGGCGGCCAGAGCGTGAACACCACCGACAGCGCCGTGCGCATTACGCACATTCCGAGCGGCCTGGTGGTAACCAACCAAGACGAAAAGTCGCAGCTGAAAAACAAAGAAAAGGCTATGAGCGTGCTACGTAGCCGCCTGTTGCAGCAAAAAATCGACGAAGAAAACGCCAAGCTCGACGCCGAGCGCCGCGGGCTGATTGGCACCGGCGACCGCAGCGAAAAAATCCGTACGTACAACTTCCCGCAAGACCGCATTACCGACCATCGCATCGGCTACAGCCGCAGCGCCATTCCGGCGGCCATGAACGGCCAGATTGAAGACATCATTGAGCATTTGCAGGCCTACGAACGCGAACTCGCAGCTAAAAACGCAGCATAAATCCCTATTTGATATTTTCTATAAAGCTGTCATAATATGCATATGATACTTCAACAGTGGATTTCTGAGGCAGTGCAGCTTTTACAGGCAGAAGGCATCCCTTCGGCACGGCTTGATGCTGAGTTAATTCTTGCCCATACCATTCGAAAACCTCGTACATACATTCACGCCCACCAAGAAGACGAGCTCGATGCTCGCCAGCTTGAAATCGCCGACGCCAGACTAGAACTGCGCCGCGAACGGACGCCGCTCGCCTACATTGTCGGCCACAAGGAATTTTACGGCCGACGATTCAAAACCACACCTGCCACGCTTATCCCACGCCCAGAAACTGAGGGCTTCATGGAGCTGCTCGCTGAAATCGTGCCAAAAAACCTGCCGCTCGTAAAAGAACAGCGAAAACTTGTTGATGTCGGTACTGGCACTGGCGCAATCGGCATCACCGCAAAACTTGAATGGCCAGAACTCGATGTCACCCTTACCGACCTGAGCCAACAAGCACTAAATGTAGCCAAGCAAAACGCTAAACAGCTCGGAGCGGAGGTTTCGTTCCATAAAGGTGATTTGCTACGAGGCTATGGAACACCCGTCGATATCATTGTTTCGAATCCGCCCTATGTTGATAGAGCATGGGAGGTTTCGCCAGAAACGCACGCCGAACCGGAACTGGCGCTGTACGCTAATAAGGGTGGACTTTCAATTATCGAACAACTCCTGACACAGGCCAGCCACC
>JALRBE010000023.1:0-9649 GCA_023262335.1 Candidatus Saccharimonadia bacterium
AAACGAGAGACGAAGGGTACGCCTTGTTCTGCTGATAGTAGACTTCTTCGAGCGCGTAGTGCATGGCGTTGATGGCGGTTTTGCGCTGCTTGTCGTTGTTGGCTATGGTAACGTTGTTGACCTGCACGAACACGAGCACGCTAGCCGCGAGCGTTACGGCCGCGACGACCAAGAGTTCTATTACCGTGAAACCGGACTGCGGTGATTCGCTGGCTGCAATCATTAGGAACCATTATAACAAAAACCGGTTGTGTTAGTGAAAATATATTCACTGCGGCATCGTCATGCGCGGTTTATGATTAGGGTATAATAAGACATAAGTAAGAAACGAGGGAGACACGCACGTGGCAAAGAAAGCAGAAAAACCGGCCGTTACTGACGCCCCAGTGAACAACGAAGGCAAACTGAAGGCGCTTGGCCTGGCAATGGACCAGATCACCAAGCAGTTCGGTGACGGCTCCATCATGAAACTGGGCGAAGCCCATAAGGTTGACGTGGAACTTATTCCGTCGGGAGCACTCAGCCTGGACTTGGCGCTCGGCGGCGGATATCCGAAGGGCCGTATCATTGAGATCTACGGACCCGAGAGCTCAGGTAAGACGACGCTGACGCTGCATGCGATCGCGGAAGTCCAGCGAGCAGGAGGTACGGCCGCGTTCATCGACGCGGAGCACGCGCTTGATCCGGCATACGCCAAGAAACTAGGTGTCGACACCGACAACCTCTTGGTCTCACAGCCAGATAACGGTGAACAAGCCCTGGAGATTGCGGAAACGCTCGTTCGTTCGAACGCCGTTGACCTTGTCGTGGTCGACTCGGTCGCCGCGCTCGTGCCTCAGGCGGAAATCGACGGCGACATGGGCGACAGCCACATGGGCTTGCAGGCGCGCCTCATGAGCCAAGCGCTCCGCAAGCTGACGGGCATCATTAACAAATCCAAGACGACGGTCATATTCATCAACCAGATACGCATGAAAATCGGCGTGATGTTCGGCAATCCGGAGACGACGACCGGCGGTAACGCATTGAAGTTTTACGCGTCCGTCCGGCTCGATATTCGCCGCATCGGTCAGATAAAGAACGGCGAAGACATAATAGGCAACCGAACCAAGGTGAAAATCGTGAAGAACAAAATCGCTCCTCCGTTCCGCGTTGCCGAATTCGACATCATGTATAACGAGGGTATAAGCAAGACGGGAGATGTTCTCGATCTCGCCGTGCAGCATGAGATCGTCGGCAAGGCAGGCGCATGGTTCGACTATGGCGATGGCAAGATCGGTCAAGGACGCGAGGCAACCAAGACGTATTTGAAAGAGAATGCCAAAGTGCTGGCGGAGATCGAGAAGAAAGTTCGCGAGAAAGTCGCACAAGAAGAGTCGTAATATGGTGCATGACGAGCCGTGGCAAGTATTTGCCAATAACGGGCAGCCGCTGAATGGTCAGTCGGCTACCCGTGACGGCTTTGCTGATGACGTTTCTCTAGTCATGTGCGCGGCGCACGTTTGGATATGGCGACGGGGTACTGGTGGCATTGAGGTGCTCCTGCAAAAGAGAGCAACAACGAAGCCGACGTGGCCGGGTTATTGGGACATATCGGTTGCCGGACACATTAACGCGGATGAAACGGCGGTTCAATCTGCCGTGCGTGAGGCAAGGGAAGAAATAGGATTGGTCCTTAACGAGCACGCCTTGTACTTCATTTTTAGCCTACGTACGCCGCTTGACCTGAGAGAAATCGATCACGTGTATATGCATGAGTTGGCCGAGGAAGTGCCGTTTCGGTTTGATGACGGCGAGGTCGAAGAGTTACGATGGGTTGCAATTGATGAGTTCGTGTCATGGACAAAGCAGCCCGAAGATTACGGACTCGTTCCTCAGGGAGATGAGTACTTCGCGCTGCTTATGACTAATCTTCATCGTCTTCGCTAATGAAAGTCACGGCGCTTACGTCGCAGCAAAAAGATCCGAACAGGGTCAACGTTATGGTCGATGGCACGTACCGGTTCAGCCTTGACGTATACCAGGTCGCCGACTTGGGGATACGTGTCGGTCGCGACTATAGCGACGCCGAGTTGGTGGCGCTTGAGACCGAGAGCCAGTTTGGCAAGCTATACGCACGCTCTCTTGAATACTGCCTCATACGGCCGCGCTCGTCCAGGGAGGTACGTGACTATCTTTATCGCAAGACGCTCGCGAAACGCTACAAGAGCAGGCGAACGGGCGAGATATTAGAAAGGCAGGGGGTGAGCGCGGGTGTTACCGAACGTGTCTTCGACCGGTTGACGGAAAAAGGGTACGTGAACGACGAGGCGTTCGCCCGGTTTTGGGTCGAATACCGTAACGTGCGCAAAGGTAGCAGTATGCGCAAATTGGAAGCGGAGTTGATGGCAAAGGGAGTGGATCGATCAATCATAGAAAATCAGTTGTCGACGAGTAATCGCAGCGACGCCGATGAGCTACGAAAGGTGATCGCAAAAAAGCGGGAACGGTATGCCGATGAGCAAAAGTTCATGCGGTACTTGGCAAGCCAGGGGTTTTCCTATGACGACATCAAAAACGCGCTGTCTGAACGCTCGGACTAAAAGACTGTCACTTCGTTTTGGCCGTTTCCGGTTGCGGTGAGGCTTGGCGGAACGGATTAACGTAATGCCTGCTTCCGATCTTGATCGGTTTCACCTTTATTTTTCCTGACTTGATGACGATCGAAGAATCGTTGACTTCGACTATTTGCCCACGATGTACAAGCACTTCGTCGTCATTGAAGCTTTTAAGGAGTGGCTTCTTGACCGTAAGTTGCTGAATGACGAAACTTTCGATATCGACGGTATAGTCGGCGACTTTCCCGACTTTCTTGCCTTGGTCGTCAACGACATGCTTGTTCTCGATAGTAAAATCAATGTCATAGATCGGCTTGTCGGTAATGATGTCGTCGGGGGTGATGAACTCGTCGCTCGAGTCGACGATCATACCCAGATTTCCGAGCTCCCTGACATCGGCGACGCGCAAGTAGGACGGCGTGAAATCCAAATGAGGACCCTCGATGAGATACGCGATAATCGACAGGTTATGGGGATTTATGACAGCCTTTTTCGTTTGTGCGAGCTCTTTGCCTGTCTGGAGGCTCATGACCGATGTTTGGAGGAGCTGGGATCCGGGTAGTAGCATGGTACTAGTATAGGTGAAACTTGCTCGCCGCGCTATTCGACGAAGGGATTGTACCGGCTTGTTGGAAAAGCGAGGGGTTCGGACGTGTCCGTACTGCTATGCAAGTTCTTGATTTTCTCTACCGTTGCTTGGTTGAACTGCGTGATCGTCGTGCTCGTGAGGCTGTCGGGTGACGCCTCTGCTTTTCGCGTGACGTCGTAAAGCGAGTAAATGGCCGCTGCAAGAAGAAGCGCGATGAAACAGATGAAGAGCGCCGGATGGTGTTTCGCGAAAAAGTCTTGGATTGGGCGCATGCTGAGGGTCAAGTCGTTCATTGCTTTATATATACCTCAATCGTTAATGGGTTAACCGATACTGTCTCTTTGTTTTCAGGCGTCTGGGTGATGGATATGCCGGTCAGTTGCATTTTGGTCAGGTTTAGCTCGATCGCATGAACGAACCGCATGAGCGCCTTGTAGTTCACTGGGGTCTTGAGCGTCACAGAAATACTGCTGGTTTTCAAGCCGGCGGGAATCGCTGGGAGCGCCGTCGTGCCGGGCGCTGGGGCGGGGGCCGGCGCCGCAGTGGTCGCGCCGACGCTATCGAAGCTGTAACCGGATATCGCGACACCTGCCGTTTTCGCGTACAGCGACAAATCCTTGATGATCTGGTCTTGGTATTGGTACGATTGGCTTTCCGCGACAATGTTCTTGGTTCGGGTGATCGCGACCGCCTCTTCTTTAAGGCGATTTTCTAATTGCTGAAGATTCCTGAGGTCGTTGGCGCTCGCGTTCGCTTCGACCGCCTCTTTGCTGACTTCTTGCGCGAATGACGTCAGTTGGCCGTAAACGAACCAGTATCCCGCTCCCGCGATGGCAACAAGAAGGAGTATCGTGGCAACAAGGACGATTCGGAGTCTCGTTGGGGTAAGTCCCTTGATAGCGTTTTCTGCCATTACTTCGTCACCTTTCCAAGTTTGGCGCTTATCGATACCTCGATCGGATACGGCGTCGCGGCTTGGTCTCCGCTTGAATCGGTGACACTTTGAAGGTAAACGTTCGTGAAGATGCTTGATTTTTGGAAGCTGTCCTTCAGCCTTGTCGCATCGGCGGTCGTTTTGGCTTTCGCGGAGAAAGTGAGCTGCTGGTTGAAGTCACTTGCGTTGAGCGTGATGTTGTCGAGTATGACGCCGCTTGGCATCAGGTTCGCGATAGCGAAGATGACCGACGTATAATTGACGCTTCTACCAAGAATCTGATCGGCAACCAAGAGGTTTGCAGCGTATTCATCCGCCTGTTTTTTAACGCTGATGTATTTTGCCGCTTGCGCTGTGTTCGTTTCGCTCTTGTTCGTGGCGCTAGACTGCGACACGTTAAGCAGGACGTACGACAAGCCGCAAAACAGCCCGAGCGCGCCGATCGCGATGAGCGTTATGAAGTTGTATCGCAACAAGACGACGTTCATCCGTGCGGCGCGGATGCTTCGCTTTTGGTCGTCAGGAAGCAAGTTGATCATCGCCACATCGCTCCCTTTGGTATGTTGGCAAGCCCTGCGACGCCGATGTAGCGCGAGCGGAACTGTTTGGCGGGTTGCGGCAGGTCACCGAAGTTCAGTTCTTGCCATGGGTTCGCCGTGCGCGATGGCATGACGAGTTCGTTCGTGAAGTATTCCCCTATGCCCGGGACGTTGCTGCCGCTGCCAACCACTAAGACCTGCTCGAGACGGCGATCGCTGGCAAGTCGGTCGTTATAGTAGCGGATAACCTTCCTGGTTTCCGTCACGATGCCCCGCAGTGCCGGTTTGAGCGCCGTGGTCAGCTTTTCTTGCTTAGGACCGGGCGAAAGGCCGTTTAAGACTTTTAGTTGGTGTGCGTTCTCAAGCGTGACGCCGAGTTTCTTCGCGATGTCCAGCGTGAAGGTGTTGCCGCCGGTCGCGATGCCGCCCGTAACACGGACTGATCCGTCGAGGACGGCGATGTCGGTGTTGGCGGCGCCAATGTCAACGATGACGGTCGGCAGGTAGCCTTCTTCGGATTGCTTAAGGATACGCGCGACGGCGTTGATGGCAGGCTCGATCATCGTGACGGACAGCCCAACTGCTTCGCATGCGGCAAGGGCGTTGTCGACGAGTTTTCGTGGCACGGCACTCATGATAACCGTCAGTTTGTCGTCGTTGCGCTCGATGATTTCGTAGTCGACATAGAGCAAGGCGAGCGGCAATGGAATGTATTGGCCAACTTCGATGGCAACGGCGTCCTTAAGGGTGTTCTCGGCATCGGCGGGTACCGTGAACGTACGCGAGAACGTACGCGACGTCGGGATGCCAAGCGCGACCTGATCGCTGTCTAGTTTGCCAACGAGTTTGCGATCAAGCAAGGTCTTGAGGTTGTTGAGCAGGTACGTGTTGTCTTCGTCGAGTGCCTTTTTGATTTGCACCGGGTCAAGATCGACAAGGCCGTAGCCGGTGATAGTGTTCCGCTTGAGGTCCACCGCCATGACCTTCATGTCAGTGCTGCTGATATCAAGACCGATAAGTGGTTTGTCTTTATGGAATAATTTTGTCATGATGCCCACATGCGTTGTTTGGGAGTAGTATACCACGCTAAGATGCTTATGGCTAGCATGATTACCCCTTAATACTCTGCGACAAGCTCGCGATCGGGCCCATGACGCTCGCCGCGATAAGGCCGACGGCGCCGCCCATGATAACGATCATGACCGGTTCGATAATGGAGCTCAGGCTGCTGATCGCCGCGTCGACTTCTTCTTCGTAAAAGTCCGCCACCTTGATGAGTACCGTGTCTGTTTGGCCTGTTTCTTCGCCGACGGCAAGCATTTGGCAAACGATAGCGGGGTAGAGCCCGTCTTCCTCTAATACCTGTGAAAGTTGCTGGCCGTTTTTGACTTTGTCGACCGCCGCGAGCAAGGATTCCTCGTAGGCCACGTTGCCAAGTGCATGGGCGGTAACGGTCATCGTTTCAATGATCGACACGCCGGCGCCGGCGAGAGCGGAGAACGTGCGGGCGAACCTCGCTATGATGACCTTGCGGATGACGCCGTTGACGGCAGGTACTCTCAGGACGAGGTGATGGAACTGCTTTTTGCCCGCTGGCGTCTTAAGGTAGCGGAGCAGCGCCCAGACGGCCGCGGCGAACACCGGAATGACGATGAACCACCACTGCAGGATGAACGCGCTGATTCCAAGCATGGCCTGCGTGAGTAGCGGCAACTCGGCATCAGGTCCGCCGAGGTCGAGGAGAATCTTGCCGATTTGCGGGATGACGAAAAGCATGAGGCCGAAGAAGGCGATGATGGTAATGAAAAGCAGGACCATAGGGTAGGTCATCGCGCTCTTCACTTTCTTGCGAATGGTCGCGTTCTTCTCTTGCTGCAGTGCCAGCCGCTTCAGGATATCGTCAAGAATACCAGCCGTTTCTCCGGCGCGTACCATGTTGACATAGACGTCGCTGAAGGTGTCGGGGTGTTTGGCGAGCGCGTCGCCGAACGTCGTGCCGCCCTCGATATTTTCGATGATCTTCCCGAGTATTTCCTTGAGCTTGGGACTTTCGCTGTGTTGCTCCAGCGAGTGTAGCGAGCGCAGCAGCGGAACGCCCGCGCCGACCATTGAGCTCAATTGTCGGGTAAAGATGACCAAGTCATCCGACTTTACCTTGCCTTTGCCAAGGAACGAGAACGATGATTTCGCCTTTGCGCTTCCTTCGGTCACGCTCAGCGGACGGATGTTCTGCTTGCCGAGCGCCGCCATGGCCGCGGCCTGGTCGCTGGCCTCCAGGCTGCCTTTTATGGTTTTGCTGCCATCTTCGGAGGTGGCAATGTATTGAAAAGTCGGCATCGTTTATTCCTTCGTTACCCTAAGTACTTCTTCTACGGTCGTTTCGCCTCTGAGGGCTTTGATCAGTCCGTCCGTCTGCATCGTGAGCATGCCGTCGGCGATCGCTTGGTCTTGTATTTGGTTGCTGGTCGCGTTAGCGATGATTAGCTTCTGTACCGAAAGCGAGTTGTTCAACACTTCGTAAATGCCAATGCGCCCCTTGAAGCCGTCGTGTTTTCCGGATTCGTCTTCCGACTCGGCCGGGCGGTACAGCGTGACGATGCCAGTCTCGCTGGTGCTCAGCGGCGCGTCGCCACCGACGCCGTTGGCTGCCGCTTGTTTTTCGAGCTCATGAATGTATTTGAAGTCTTGGCCGGGCCTAAGGTTAAAGAGTTGTATGATGGCTTTCTTCTGCTCTTCGGTCGGCTGGTAAGGAACGCGGGTTTTATGGTCGAGACGGCGGACGAGCCGCTGGCCGATGACGGCGCGCACCGTGCTGGCAATAAGAAACGGTTCGATGTCCATGTCGAGAAGGCGTGGCAGACAGGTCGCGGCATTGTTCGTGTGCAGCGTGCTGAAAACGAGGTGGCCGGTCAGCGCGGCCTGAACGCCCAAGTTGGCCGTCTCGCCGTCACGGATCTCGCCGACCATGATAATGTTCGGGTCTTGGCGAAGCAGTGCGCGCAGGCCCGCGGCGAACGTCATGCCCGCTTGGGAGTTGGTCTGCGTCTGGTTGACGCCGGGTATCTTGTATTCCACAGGATCTTCGATGGTACTGATGTTGACGTCGGGTTGGTTCAGCTGAGTCAGGACGCTGAAAAGGCTCGTCGATTTTCCGGAGCCGGTCGGTCCGGTCACAAGAATCATGCCGTGAGGCTCGCTGATCGCGTCGCTGATCGTCTTGAACGCGTAGCCCCAGTAGCCAAGCTGCGTCAGCGTGACGGCTTGGTTGGATTCGTCGAGGATACGCATGACGATCTTTTCGCCGTCCGTGATCGGCAGCGTGCTGACGCGCAGCGCGTACTGCTTGCCAGCGACTTTCACCTTGAAGCGGCCATCCTGAGGAACGCGACGTTCGTCGATCTTTAGGTTCGATAGGATCTTGATGCGGCTGACGAGCGAGGCATGAACGTTGCGCGGCAAGCGGTTGACCTCGCGGAGGACGCCGTCGATACGGTAGCGAATCTGGACGTATTCCTCACGCGGTTCGATATGGATGTCGCTGGCGCGGGAGCGGATGGCGTATTCGAGCAGCAGGTTGATCGTTTGGGCGATCGGCGAGTTTTCGCTCAGGTCTTCGTCGGCCGCTTTGTCCTGGTTCTCTGTGGCGTCCTCACGTTGGATATCGATGACCTCGGACAGTTCCTTGTTGACGTCGCCCCGGTAGCCTTCCAGTGCTTCCTTGATGTTCGAAAGCGGCGTGGCGTAGACCCGGACGTTTTCGCCGATCTGCTTTTCGATGAAGTCAAGCGCCTGGACGTCGTCCGGATCTTCCATTGCCAAATGCTGCAGGCCGTCCGGGTCGATTTTGAACAGGACGGCGTTGTACTGTTTGGCGATGCGCTCGGGTATGCGGCCCAGTATGTCTCCTCGAATCGTTTTCGGATCGAGTTCGATGTATGGGATGTTGGAGTATTCCGCGTAAAGCTTGGTGAGCGCGGTCTCATCCAAAAGTTTCGTCGCGATGGCGGTATCTTGGAGCGACCGGTGAGAATCAGCGCTCCCCTGCGTGAGCGCCGAAAGCTGTTCCGGAGTGAAGCGATTGCTCTTTACGAGCAGCTTCTCAAGTGTCCCATCCGATATATGCATAATGCTTACGACTATTGTAAATGAGGCAATACATAAATGCCAGAAGATTTTAACAGTGGCGAGACTGCGGTATACTGAGGTCATGACAACTATCGGCAGCGCGCAGGCAATGCAGGAGTTCGGCCAGCTGGTCGGGGCGTCGCTTCGTGGCGGCGAAACGATCGAGCTCGTGGGTGACGTCGGTGCCGGCAAGACGACCTTCGTACGGGGCCTCGCGAAGGGTCTTGCGATCGATGAGACGGTGCAAAGCCCGAGCTTCACCATAAGCCGGGTGTACGAAGGACCTCAGGGTATTCGGTTGGCGCATTATGATTTTTATCGCCTGGACGATCCGGGTATCATGGCCGATGAGTTGGCGGAAGCGATCAATGACGCGAACACGGTGGTGGTGGTCGAGTGGGCAGGCACCGTCGCGACGCTGCTGCCCGAAGACCGGTTGAGGCTGACGTTCGCGTCGCCGTCCGAAGAATCGCGTACCGTGGACATCGAGGTAGGGGACGCGCTTCGCGAGCAGCTTGGAGACGTTTTGGCATGATCGTGCTCCTTGACACGACAACACCGGTCGCAAGATTCGGCATGCATAACGACGGCGACACGGTCTGGGTGCAGTGGCAAGCCGATCGAAATTTGGCAAAGGGCCTGCTTGGCTGGCTGAAGGATGAGCTTGTCAAGCGGAATAAGACCTGGCAAGACGTCACGGGTATTGGTGTCTTGAAGGGCCCCGGCAGTTTTACTGGCATCCGGATCGGCATGACCGTCATGAACGCGCTGGCCGAAAGCGTGCAGGTGCCAATCGTCGGTACTATTGGTGACGAATGGGCAAACGACGCCGTTGCCGCGTTAAGGGAGGGTCGCGACGACAAGC
>JALRBE010000023.1:9659-16045 GCA_023262335.1 Candidatus Saccharimonadia bacterium
TACGACCGGCCGGCAAGGGTCACGGCACCGCGTACATAAGCTTGCGCCACGCGTCTTACTAGCGCTACAATAATAGGCAGTTTGTTATAGGCAAGCTCTGACTAATCACTGAAAACAAGCGACGTCCGCCCGACCATTCGACTGATTGACTTTTGGCACTGCCGGCAGCGGACGCGGGAAGGAAAACAAAATGATAGAGGGTACGATAGCCGCAATCGTTGGGGTGCTGTTTGGCGTTGGCGGCACGGTCGCATACGGCCGGGCCAAGACGACGGCAAGCAAGAACAAAGCCGAACAGCTGGTGGCGAAAGCGCAGGAAAAAGCCAGCGGCTTGGTATTGAAGGCGAAGGACGAAGTCTTGCAGCTCGAGAACGAACGCCGCAAAGAGTGGAAGAAGACCGAGAACAGGCTTGCTGACCGCGAGACGAACCTCGACAAAAAGCTCGACGATCTCGACAAGCGCGCCGAAAAGCTGCGCAGCCAGGAAGACGAGGTGGAAAAACTGAAGGACGAGATCAGGGACGTTCGTGCTCGCCAGCAGGAAAAGTTGGAAAAGATCGCCAAGCTGAGCAAGAAGGACGCTGCTGAAAAACTGCTTGAAATGACCGAACGGGACATCAAAGAAGACATGCTCGGACTCGTGGCGAAGCTGCAAAAAGACGCGGTCGAGGATGCCGAAGAGCGCGCGCAAATGGTCATTCTGACCGCCATGGAGCGGATGAGCTCCGAAGTGACCGCCGAGCGGACCGTGACGGCAATCAAACTTGCCGACGAAGAAATGAAGGGACGTATCATCGGCAAGGAAGGCCGTAATATCCAGTCGCTGCAACGAGCGACGGGCGTTGACATTCTCGTGGATGACACGCCGGGCATGATCGTGCTTAGCAGTTTTGATCCTATCCGCCGTCAGGTCGCGCGCATCAGCCTCGAACTGCTCATGAAGGACGGCCGTATCCATCCGGGTCGCATAGAAGAAGTCGTCGCGAAGGCGCAAAAGCAAATAGAGAAAGAAACCAAGCAGGCAGGTGAGGACGCCGCCCGCGAAGTCGGCGTTGCCGGCATTCCGCGGGAAATGCTCCAGCTGCTCGGCGAGCTCAAATACCGCACGAGTTACGGGCAGAACGTTCTTATGCACAGTACCGAGATGGCCAACATGGCGGGCGTGATCGCCGAAGAAGTCGGCGCGAACGTACGCACGGTCAAGATCGCAACGCTGCTCCATGACGTTGGCAAGGCTGTCACGCACAAGATCGAGGGCAAGCACCATCATATCGGCGCGGAACTCGCGCGCAAATACGGCATGAAGCAAGACGTCGTCCATGCGATCGAAGCGCATCATGACGACATCGAAGCGACGACCCCGGAAGCGATGGTGGTCCGCGTGTGCGACGCGCTGTCGGCGGCACGTCCTGGCGCTCGCAATATCAGCGCCGAGAATTTCGTCGAGCGCATGAAAGATCTCGAGAATATCGCGACCAGTTTCAAGGGCATCGACAAGGCCTATGCGATCAGCGCCGGCCGCGAAGTCCGCGTGATCGTCCGTCCGGAAAACGTCGACGATCTCAGCGCGATCAAGCTGGCGCGTGAAATCGCTAACAAGATCGAGTCGACCATGCAGTATCCGGGAACTATCAAGGTGAACGTCATCCGCGAAACCCGGGCCATCGAGTTCGCGAAGTAGCCAGCCGTCTGCCAACTCGGCTATAATGGAGGCATGGCAGATATATCACGCGACGACATAACACGGGCCGTTCGCGACGGTCTCAACGATATCAAGAACGACATCAACCGCATACGCGACGCGGCGCAGCGGGTCGACGACCGGACGAACGACTTGGACAAATCACAAGAAGAAATCAAGCGTCTCGTCGATCTCGTGCCGCGGCTCGAAATGCTGACGAAAGACAACAAGCTGGATCGGCTCGCGAACGACATCGAGCAGATCAAATCGCTCCAGACGTCAACGGCGCAGTACTTGCAGCAAGTCTCGAAATACCTGGAATCGATCGATCGCCAGATGCGCGAAGGCAAAGAGGACGGTAACTGGCGGAAATAGGCCGGTCAGTAGGCCGTCGGATCGTACGTGTACGACGTCTCGCTGACGAATGGCGAATCGCTCCGTAAGTAGCGGAGCGTTTCGTGTATGTCGCCGAACCGGCGTTCGATGCCGTGATACTCCTCTGGCGTTAACCAGTGGTTCGCGTGCGTCTCGGTTTGGGCGACCAGTTCGCCACGGGGATTCGTGCCGTGAACAAGCACCAAGTACTTGTCTTCGAGGAACGCGCCCTCTGAATCGTAATCGAGCTTATGGTGCATGCCGACGACGCGCAAATCGGCTTCGAGCCCTGTTTCTTCCTTGAGTTCGCGTGCCGCCGCTTGCACCATGGTTTCGCCCCATCGGATTTTGCCGGTCGGAAACCCCCAGTAACCGTAATACGGCTGCTTGCTGCGCTCTTGGAACAGAAACATGCCATCGTCACGCTCGATACCGATGTCGACGACGATTTTCGGTTGCTTCTCCATGACGAGTTCTTCCGTGTCCATGCGGTTGGCATATTCCTTGCCTTTGCGCGTCAGTTGGTATTGGCCGTACGATTTCGGAACATGCGCGACCATGCCGGCGGCAATCAGTTTTTTGATGTGGAAGTTCGCGTGATCGCTCGTCAGGCTGGTGGCCTTGGTGAGTTGCGAGAACGTGGCGCCGCGGCCCACAAGAAGCGTGCGCAGCACATGCATCTGCGCGACGTGAGCGTCCGCTTCGTAAGGATTCGTTCCTGCCATCGTGCCTCTAGTATACCTCTGAAAGCGCCCGAGCAAGCCCGTCGAAGTAGTTTTCGGTCACTGCCATGCTGATCGGCCTGGAGCCATCCGGCGCAGTCGGGTGAACTTTGCCTTCGGTGTCCACGCAAATGTCGGGGAACGTCGCCACGACGACAGGCAGCTCCTTTTTGATGACGTCGGCGTCGAGGCCGCCGGCAATGCCTACGCCTACATGCGCCAGTTCGGGCGACTCGTATGCCGCGTCGACGAAATGAAGCAGCGAATTCGAGCGCATCGGAACCCCTTTGCCGTGTGACGCGTCGAACAGGACGTAGTCGAGCGACCGCGCATGCTCGCCAAGCCGCTGCGCAATGCCTCGCGGCCCAAGCGACTCCATGGCCGCTCGGTGACACTGCAGGATCACCTTGCCGAATCGTTTCGGCGTTTCCAAAAAATCGAGGAGCGCGTCGTCAGTGTGCCAATCAAGCATGTCGAACTGCATGCCGTCGAGCCATGGGTTGCCGCGGCTGGCGACTCGCTTGACGAACGATTCGCGGTACTCCGGCGTGGCGGCCTGGTCTTGGTCGAGACAGAGCTGCGCGATATTGAACGTGCCTCCCGGTTCTACCGCGCGGGCGAACTCGTCGGGTCCGACGGGGTACCATTCGCGGCCATATTTGTTTTCGATGTCGAGCCACTGCGTTTTATGAACGGCTTTGATGCCAAGTAAGAGCTGGCGATCGTAGCGCGCCAGGCCGCTTCGTTCGAACAGTTCTTTGAGTTGGTCTTGCTGTTCGGGATTCACCACACCGCTGACGCCGACGTACGGTTTTGCTCGTTCTGTCATTTTCTTCACTCCTTGCTTACGGTGCAAGTGTATGAAAAATCGGCAGAGGTTCTCTAGTGAAGTCGGGTTCGGTATTTTTGGCGGATTCGGACTTTGCCGATAAGGGTATAATGGTCCTAGATGCATATACTGTCGTCAGAACAATTTACACAGCAGTGGATGGGTGAATTCTTTGATGATGTTGATGCAATGCGACGTGAAGTAAAGAACAACAAGCGGGTGTTAGCTCAGCGACATATTGGTTCGATTGCTGCGACCTTATTTTATGAACCGTCAACACGAACACGGCTAAGCTTTGCGTCCGCTGCCGAGAGGCTTGGTATGCGTACGATAGCAACGGAGAATGCCGCAGAGTTTTCGTCGGCGGTAAAGGGCGAGTCCTTGGAGGATTCCATTCGAGCAGTGGGCAAATATTCGGATGTTATTATTTTGCGACATGCGGATGACGATGCGGCGCAACGAGCTGCAAGCGTAAGCGAAGTACCCGTTGTCAATGCAGGCTCGGGTAAAAACGAGCACCCTACTCAGTCTCTTCTTGATCTTTATACAATCTACAGTCAAAAAGGGCGTCTCGACAACTTAAATATTGTTATAGGTGGAGATTTGAAGCATGGTCGCACCGCAAGATCTTTGGCTCGGTTAGCGGCACTTTATAGTGGGAATAATATTACTTTTGTTTCCACCCCTGATCTACAAATGGAGAATGATACGTTGGAGTATTTAGAGGAGCGAGGAATGCCTTACAAGGAAACCGGGGACATGGACATATCGCTTTGTGGTGCAGATGTTGTTTACTGGACGCGCCTGCAAAGGGAGCGCTTTGCTAGTCATAACTTTACGAGTGATTTCTCGATCGGGCTGAAGCAGCTGAAAATTCTTTCGGATGATGCAATAGTCTTACATCCACTGCCTCGCAACGAGGAGCTTCAACGAGAGGTAGACAGCGATCCTCGTGCGCAGTATTTTAAACAAGTCGAAAATGGGCTTTATGTACGGATGGTGTTGCTTGATAGGGCCGCCGGGAAGAACTAATCGAGCATTGGTTTAAGTGAAAGGACATCGGCCGAGGCCTCCTTCGTTCATTCGCAAAAGAAAATGCTAACGCGCTTTCTTCTTGCTTCATTCACTACACCAAACCTTCGACTATTTTTGCTTTGCAAAAACTCGAAGGTTTGAGTCACAGCGCCGTTCCATAGAAAAAAGACCGTCCAAGGACGGTCTTTTTTCTATGGTCGGGGTGAAAGGACTCAAACCTTCGACCTCCCGGTCCCAAACCGGGCGCGCTATCAACTGCGCCACACCCCGAAACAGTTCGGTGTAACCTGGATGATTATACCTTATTTCATGCCATATTGGAATACTGCTATAGTGAATGGAATGAACACGAAAATCCGTTTCGCTCTGGTGGGCGCCGTCAATACCGCGGTCGATGTCGTCATCCTGTTCGTTTTGGCGGTAGGGTTTGGTGTCGTGCCGTTTCTTGCGAACGTGGTTTCGACGTCGGCGGCGCTCGTGACCAGCTACATGTTGAACAAAAAGGCGGTGTTTCGGGACGCGGACGCAAAACGCGCCAAGCAATTCGCCGCGTTCGTCGCTGTGACGCTCGTTGGCATATGGGGGATCCAGGGCGGTGTCATTTGGGGAGTCGGCGCGGCTGCTCGGGAATTGTTCGGGGCCGAGGGGGCGGCGGTACTACTGGCAGCGAAAGCGATCGCGACGGTCTTTACGCTGACATGGAACTACCTTTGGTACAGCCGGGTTATTTTCGCCAAGCGAAACGACGCCCAATGATGATAAACTTATAGCATATGTTCCGTCTGTTCCGCCGAGAGAACCCGCTGCTGCCGAAACTCGCGTGGTTCGACGTTGCCGTTCTCTTAGTTGGGATCAGCGCGTACGTGGCTATCGCCGCGAGCACGCTCACGAAATTCTCCATATGGTTCGACGAGGCGTTCGGCTCGTATCTGATACGGTTTGATTTCGCCGCGCTCACGCGGTACACGGCGAACGATGTCCACCCGCCGTTCTATTACTGGCTACTGAAGGTGTGGTCAATGGCGTTCGGCAATACCGAGGCCGGCATACGGTCGATGAGCATCTTCTTCGCCGTGGTCACTATCGTCGTGGCGTTTTTGTTCGTATTACGGCGGTTCGGTCGCAAAGCGGCGTACGTGTCGCTTGTTCTGCTCGTGTTGACGCCGTTCTTCGTGCGGTACGGGCAAGAAGCTCGCATGTACACGTTGCTCACCGCGATCATCGTGTCGGCGACGTACCTTCTGACCTACGCCGTGGAAACGAAAAAACGTGCGGCATGGGTCGGGTACGGCGTCCTTTTGGCGCTCGGCATGCTCACGCAGTACTTTGCTGCCCTCGCCTGGATCGCGCATGCGGTATGGCTGCTCGGTCGGGCTCGCCAGCCGCGTGATTCGTTTGCGAAAACGGTCCGACGCGCTTTGGATAAGAACGTTGTTGTCGCGTACGGCGTCGCGCTCCTGCTGTTCAGCTTTTGGTTGCCGTTCTTGGTCATTCAGTTCCTGACGATCCAGGGCCATGGGTTCTGGATCAAGCCGGTGACAACGGCGACCGTCCCCGATTTTCTGACGAACGTGCTTCTGTTTACCGATTCGACGGGTGCTCAGTCGTGGTTGGCGCTCGGCCTCTATGCCATCGTCGGCACCCTGGCGGTCGCGGGGTACAGGCTGTTTCGTTCCTTGAAGGGCGAAGCGCGGTCTGACTATCTTTTGATCGTCCTGCTTATCGGCATTCCGCCGCTCATCCT
>JALRBE010000024.1 GCA_023262335.1 Candidatus Saccharimonadia bacterium
TTCGCCTTTAACCACCCCCTCTGGGCGATTCTGGTGGCGGCCAGATATCGACCCGGCGGGGCGCTCCGCGGCCGCAACCCTTTTTCCCGGCTCGCGTCGAGCGCCCCGCCCCCTCGCATCGCTTACCGCCCAGCCCCCGCTCGCCGTCATGGCCGCGGGGGCTTTTCCCTTGAAACCCACCATGTAATAATGAAAACGAACGAATGAATACTATTTGGAACGACCTGCCACGACCGTTTTTTGTGCTTGCCCCCATGGAGGCAGTCACCGACGTGGTGTTCCGTCATGTCGTCGCCCAAGCGGGCGCGCCCGACGTCTGGTTCACCGAATTCACGAACGCCACCGGCTGGGCGCACGCCGGCGACAAAGCCATCGGCGGCCGACTCATCAAAACCGATGACGAAAAGCCGATCATCGCCCAGCTATGGGGGAGCGATCCGGCCAGCATGGAAAAACTTGCCAAGCACTGCGCCGAGCTCGGATACGACGGCATCGACATCAACATGGGCTGCCCCGACCAAAGCGCCATAAAATCAGGCGGTGGTTCGGGCATGATTTTGAACCCAGAAAACGCTGCTGCTATCATTGCGGCGGCCAAAACCAGCGGCCTGCCAGTCAGCGTCAAAACCCGGCTCGGGTACAGCAGGGTAGACGAATGGCACGACTGGATCAGCCACGTGCTGAGGCAAGACATCGTGAACTTCACCATTCATTTGCGCACCAAAAAAGAAATGAGTAAGGTGCCCGCGCACTTCGAACTGATCCCCGACATCAAAAAACTGCGCGACGACCTAGCGCCGCATACGCTACTCACCATTAACGGCGATATTCTTGACCGCGCCCACGGGCTGGAACTCGTCGAAAAGTACGGCGTCGACGGCGTTATGATAGGGCGGGGCATATTCGCGAACCCGTTCGCGTTTGTAGCGGATACCACTAAGCGGGTGGCACGAGAATCCGAGCAACAAGAAGGAATCGTGAGCGATTCTTCGCCGTTGCTGAATCACAGTGTCAGGACCCGCGAGACGGCGACGCTACGTGATGATTCCGAAGGAATCAGCAACGACGCGAGCGGCGCCACGCAAATTATCAAAAAGCGCCTTAATCTCCTTCGTCTCCAGCTTGACCTTTACGACCAGTACGCAAACCAAACCGGCCGGCCGTTCGAAACGCTCAAACGATTCTTCAAGATTTACGTGCGCGACTTCGCCGATGCCAGCGAACTGCGCGACAAGCTGATGCACGCAAAAAGCACCGACGAAGTCCGCGACCTGCTTGATACGCTACAATAAAAAACGCCCACATACATGGGCGCTTAGCTAGAACCGGTCGGTCCGCCGTTGGCGTTTGCGGTAGTCCTCGTTGACGTACGGCACGCCCTGGTGAGCCGCGAGCAATTCCATGGCGTCACGGGCGCTCCGTTCGAGCGCATACTTGCGTAATCGCTCGATCTGCCGCCGTATCAAGTCGGTCCGCTTGGACTCCTCGATCTGCTCGACCGCGCGCAGGGCCCTGGACGGCTCGACGGTCACCGCGGGCAACAGCTTCACGATGATACGCCTGCGTCGCAGCCACCGGCGCCCGGGCTCGTTCGCTATGGCGGTGCCATGCAGCACGATTGGCAAGAGCGGAACGCCGGTATCGAGCGCGAGCTGGATCAGCCCGGTCTTGCCTTTGTACACCGCCCTGCCGTCGGTCCGCGTACCTTCCGGATGCAAAACCGGCGAGCCGCCGTCATCTATGACGCCGCGGAGCACCGTCAAAGCCGATTGTCCGCTGTCGCGGTCGTCACGGTCCACCGGCACGCCCGCTTGGCGCACAAGCCAACGAATGAACCGCTGCTTCAAATCGCCATCCTCGAAATACTCCGCCTTCGCCGGTATTTTCACCAAGCGGTGTCGCTCAAGAATCGCCAGAATGACGTACGAGTCGATGACTGCCGTATGCGCGGAGTAGGCGATGAACTGGCCCTTCGGAATCTCGCCCTCCACGCGCACAGGGAAATACCATCTGATCAGACGCCCGAGCGTCGCGTGCAGCCACCGATAACTGAGCGGCGGCTTTTTTCGTGTCGTCGCCACGATGCCCCTTACTGTAGGTACGAACCCCGTTGGTCGTCACTCCAGTATACAATATGCCTAAAGGTTGAACATGCTCATGATGCCGGTCACGCCGCCAAGAAGCCCACTGGCGTTGCTCGTCAGGCCGCCCGTAAGGTCGAGTTGCGAACCAAGCGCGGTGAACGAGCTGAGGATCCCCGTGAGACTACCGAGCCCCTGCGTGCCGCTGGCATCACCAAGGCTGCCTCCGGCAAGACTAGTGGTCACTCCGACGACCGCCATCACCAAAGCCAGTACGATGGCCACCAACGACGCGAGCATCGACCCGATAGTCGTCATGATCGTCTTGGCGTTGTCGAGTTGCGCTTGGGCGTTCGCGGCCGACTCTTTGGCGTCGGCCCCGTTCGCCGCGGAACAGTACGACGCGCCGCTATTGCCGTCAGCACAGCTTTTGACCTTCGTCACCTGGCCCTGCAGCTGATTCGCCGATGAGCGCATGCGGTCGAAGGCACCGGTCAAGCTTTCGACCGCCTTGGTCATGCTTGCTTGCACCGAAACCGTTTGCGTCAGCTTGCTTTGGCTGTCGACCGCCTTCGCGATTTCCTGAGCCTCTTCGAGCGTGTCGGTGTCGTTGACTTTCTGCTTCAGTTCGCCGAGCTGCGTGATGTACTTTTGCGCGAGCTCCTTGGCCTTCTTTTTCGTATCCGGCGACACTTCGACGCTCAGATTCCTGCCGTTCAAGCTGTTCAGGCTCGCGTCGAGGCCTATGTTGTCAATGCGCACGTCGCTGTTCAGTTTCCTGAGTGTCGCTTGCAACTCGGCGGTGCGGCGATCGAGTTCCTTGGTGATCTTTTGTTTGAGCTGCTGCAGCTGGCGGGAATCTTGAGCGGACTGAGCGCTCGTCGTCAGTGCCATAGGGGAGTATACGGCTAGCAGAAGGCTCAGCAGCACCGCGGCAAGAACCCGGCGCACGGACATCGGCTTGACGGCCGCCTCCATGTCAGTCGCTCACTTTCACGGCGTTGTCGTCGTTCAAAGCGGCTTTCGCGGCCGCCCGGTCGGTATCGGCCTGCTTGACGGCCGCGTCGAGCACCGCCATGCTTTGCTTCACTTGGTCATTGGTTGCCACCGGCGCTTCTTCTGCCGTTTGGTCGTTCTGTTCGGCTGCTTGCTTGACGCCGCCAAGCGCCAGCGTAGCGACGATGACGACCACCACGGCAAGCACGCCAAAACTGACCGCTATCCAAAGTAGCATGCGATTCTTCCGTTTCGTCGGAACGTCAGCCGGATACATGAATTCCTCCCGTTAATGACCTTGTCGTTGCGGTTAATTTTAGCACGCGCGCGAACGCAAGCACAAGCGTTACGCGAGTACGGTTACCCGCATGCCAGGCCCGCACAGCACGCCGGCCGTGGCCAGGTTGTAGTAGAACATCGCCACGCGCTTTTTATGCGCCTCGGCGTCATAGCCTGGCTCCGAAACGGCCTTCGCGCCTTCCAGGAAAGCCCATTCGTCGACGTTGAACGCCTCGTACTCGTCGCCGAACGCCGCACGCACCGCGTCGCGGTCGAGCGTCGTGCCTGGCCGGCGATTGATGACGGCAAGCACTTCCGTGTGCTCACCTTCGAGCACGTCCACGCGCCCGTCGTTTTCCTGCAACGCGCTAAGCAGTTCGTCGCCACCCGAAAACTCCGTCCGCTCGGCCGCGTTCTTCACGATCAACCCATGCGTTTCGTCGTCGATCTCATACGCCAGCAGCGATATCGCGACCTCGCGGAGCGTGTCGCCGTTCGCCGCGACGTACGCGTAAATGGCTGGTAACTTGTCGTTGGCACCGCATCCGCTTGGCGCCCCATGGCAGTCCGCCGCGGTGTGGCCGCCAACGGCGCGCTCGGCCGCTTTCAGGTCGGCAAGCATGGCACGGAACTGCCCGCACGTAGAGCCGTCGTCCGCCTGGGCATAGCGCTTCGTCGTCAGGTCGTCCGCCACCATCAAACTCTCGCTGCCGCCTGCCGCGTTCGGGACCAACTCGCCCGAAGCGCCGAACCGCCCGTCTATGCAGGTACAGGGCAGGGTAACCGCCGTCGGCCGATGAAACTCTCCGCCGCCCACGCGCGCGGTAAACTCTTCGAGCCTGGCTTGTTGGCTGACTCCCGCCTGAATGGCGCCCGTGCCGATCGCTCCTAATTCAATGAATGCTGATTGTTGTGTCTCATCGGTTGCCGTCGCCATGATTGTCGTCCTATTCGTATTTTTTAACCTTCATCATTGTACTCCCATACTTGATCATTGCAACCAACAATGTATTTACTTTTTATGTTTTTTATGTTATAATGAACTTATGGGCCACATCAGGCCTTTTTCGTTCCTACCATTGGAGGCACCCATGCCCACCGAACCGATCGACGACTATCGAACACCCCTGTGGGGCAAGGTAATCGCGCTCACCGCGGTCGCCGTGGCCGTTGCGTTCGCCGCAAGCGCCATCGTGCTGCTTGGCGCAGGCAAGGCCTACGCCGGACCGCATTACAGGCCGAGTATCGACAGCTTCGTACCCGGTACCTTCGCCTGCGGCAGCCATGTGATTCCCAAGACCACTACGCGGGTCGCTGAGTTTTCGGCGAGCTACGACGGACCGTGGGACATGGACGTCTGGCTGGTCGAGTACATCGACGGCCGCGCGGTCAACGTCACTGGCGACGACATCGTCTCGGGCGTCAACCAGATCGAATACGACACGCCCATGGTGCCGCTCTACGGCAGCACCAGCGTGACCGACAAGGTCCAGGAGGTCGTCATCCGGGTCGAAGGCATCCGTGCCGACCAAGAATTCGGCGTCTACGCCCGTTGGTCTCCCGACGGCATCGACCAGCCGCTCGAGCGCTGGTTCGGCTACCAAAAGGACAAATGCGGCGATCCGCTCCGACGATACCAGATCGGTCGGTAGCCATCAAAAGCCCCGCGAACACGGGCGTGAACCATGCGTTCACGAGCCTCGTTCGCGGGGCTGCTTTTATTGCTTCTTTAGTATCTAGCGACGGTGGCGACGGCGAAGATCGGCGACCTTCAAACGTACCGCGTGACGGTCGACCAACTGCTTGGCTTTTTCGAGCTCGACTTGGTCTTTAGCGCCGTCCTTGAGCTTCAGCGCGCGCTCGAGCGCGGCCTTGCTTTCGGCTTCGATTATATCGTCACCGCTGTCGGCTTCGTCGACCAACACGCGCAGCGATTCAGGGGATACCTCGACCACGCCGCCGCTGATCGCGTAGTAATCAAGCTTGCCGTCGGCATCGCCTTTGGCACGTCGCACGGCGATGGCGCCTGGGACCGCCAGGCTCACCAGCGGCTCATGCCCAGGAAACACGGCGATCTCGCCGGCAGCGGTCGGCAAAATCACCTCGTACACGTCTTCGTCGACTTTCGTGCCGAGCAAGGTAACCAATTGGAAGTTCATTACCACCATTATAGCAAACCTTTGCCGTGCGCCCGGGTTTTCGGTTTTGCCACCCAAGTAGCCATATGCTTTATATTAATATCACTTTGTTGACTGCCTGAATAATACAGATTATTATATGTGTATCATCCACCCATTCAACACAGGAGTACATAGTGGCGGAACAAACACCTAGCGCGTCAGATACCATTCTTGACTTGGTCACCGGCAAAACGCTCGGCAACCTCGTCGATGTCCGCGACACCATCGTCGCGGAGCTGCAGCGAGCGGAAGAAGCCGCGGAAGGCCTGCGCAGCGACTCGGAAGAGCGCGTCATTGGCGCGCTGCGCGCCATCCTTGCCGTCGGCCACCAGGCAGTCATGCAGGAATTACCGGGACTTGCCCGCTTCGAAGGCATGGCCAGGCCCCAACACAAGCACGTGCCGCTCGTCCGCGTGGCGCTGCAGTCGGACGTCCCAGTATGGTTGCACGGCGAAGCCGGCAGCGGCAAGTCTACCTCGGGTTTAGTCGCCGCCGAATCGCTTGATCTGCCGTTCCGCTCCATATCGCTCGGCCCGACGTCGTCCAAGTCCGACCTGTTCGGCTACCGCGACGCTACCGGCGAGTACCATGGCACCGGGTTCCGTGACATTTACGAGCAGGGCGGCGTGTTCCTGTTCGACGAGATCGACAACGCGCATCCGTCCATACTGACGCTTTTGAACAGCTCGCTGGCCAACGGCCACGGCGAGTTCCCAGACGGCCGCATAGAACGCGCGCCGAACGCTCGGTTCATCGCCAGCGCCAACACCATTGGCAAAGGTGCCATGGCAGCCTACGTCGGCCGTGCACCCATTGACGCCGCCACCATCGACCGGTTCGCGTTCGTGCAAATGGATATCGACGAATCCTTGGAACAAGCGCTAGTTCTTGGCGAACCGATCACGGAGGAACCAATCGACATCAGCGAAGGTGACGTGCCCGATCCGCGCGAATGGCTCGCGGTCGTCAGAGCTAACCGCCAAGCCGCCGACGAAGTCGGTATCAGAATGATCATCAGCCCGCGAGCCGCGCTGTACGGCACCCGCATGGCCGCCAACGGCGTGGGCAAAAAGTGGCTCAAAGAAATGCTAATCTACAAAGGCATCAAGGAACAAGACAAAGAAAAGCTGTCGCACCGCGCCGAACAGCTTGAGCGGACGGTCCGCCGCGCGCTGAGCACGCCCGAGGATGCCGATACGCCAGAAGATCGCGAAGAAAAACCACGACCGACCTACAGCGCCATCCCAAACGAAAGAGCGTTGCAAATGGCAGGTGGCGACATAGAAGATTCGATTAGCGCTCAGCTCAAGCGACTTACAGATGGACGAGTAGTGAACGAGTATATGCTGGATTTCATGACCGCACTTAGCTGGAAACTTGAAGAGTATCACGGCGGCGACATATACACGGCCGAAGGCCGGAGGATTCTATACCGACTCCATGATAGGCCGCACTCCGCCATTAAAACGATTGACGACCTCCTTGAAGACCCCGCTTCCGAACTCGCCGGCATAAGGCGTTATAGGAATGTATTGAATATGGCGGACATATTCAGAGGAGCCATGCGACAGTACACTGACAACCAGCACGATTCGACCAGCCAAGCCGAGTACAGCAAGCTTGTCGCCAAATTTGCCGTCACATACGGCTTCGAGGGCGGACCGCTGTCCGTCGCGTTCTGGCACCACCATACGAACGGCGCCAATGCGTAAGACCCGGCTCGACGGCAATACCACCGTCCATGGCCGCTACCTCGACGATTACGCCGAAGCCGTGACGATAATGAAGCACGTTCGCGACAGGGGCGAAACGTTCCTGGGTGAATCGAGCTTGGAAACGGGGAACCGCTCATGGTCCGGAACCGACACGCTCGACGAAGCCATCAGTTTGGCGGAACATGGTTGGCCGGAAGGCGCACGGCTGCTCAGCGACACCGTCAAAGGCATCGACATCGACGATCTGGTCGGGCAGCGACACGTGCCAGTATTCATACCTGATTTTGGCGGCGACGAAGTAGATATCGACCGCTACTTGCAGGGCGAGCCCGAAAACATGCTGCGCCAAGACGTCGAGTACGACGCGAACGGCAAGCTCGCGACCTTGTATGTCAACGTGACGAACTCCGCGAGCGTGTCCAGCGAGCGAATCATGCGGCGGGGTGCTGTTTTGCTTGCCAGCCACGAACTGCTCACGCGCGCAGGCTATTCGCTCGGTATCATTGCCGTCGAAGCCGCAAGTAAAAACGATACGCACGTAGAGTATCATATCCCCATAGTCGAGCATGGGCAGTACGCGAACGTCGATACCTTGGCGTTCTGCTTGGCGAACCCCGCGTTCCTACGCCGGCTGGTGTTCACCCTCAACGAAAACGAAGACGACTCGCTACGCCGTACGATGAGCTACGTTGGCCGGGGCGGGTACGGCATGCCAACGCGAATGGCGCTCGAACCCCGCCCACATTCGTTCGTCATAGACCACGAGGAGGGGCTCGACCTGCCAGACGACGAAAGCGTCCGCGAACTTACCAGGCATATCGTCGACAGGCTCGTCACGAACACGCAGGACCCGGCGTAGCGGTCTACCGGCAATCTTTGCGCTAGACTATAGACATTTATTATTTTTTGTGTTATAATATAATTATCGGCATAGCGCTTGACAACGGCGCGCCGAGGACTATAATTCACCTCACAGCCCATACTTATGCCTAAGTAATCTTGTAAGACACAGAGCCAAGCTGCCGAACGGCCATCCCCTCAGAATAAGGAGTACAGTGAACTACTTCGTACAGCTCGTGATGAGCTTTGCCGCGACCACCGTGTGCAACGCCACCCGCGACGAGTACAACGGCGACTCGATCACGTCGGTCACCACGGTCACCTCCAAGAACTCGTAGGGGAGCCGGCCAAGCCGCCCCAGGCGCGTCCAACGACGCACGCGCCTGGGGTTTTTACTTATGGTTGTACTTTTATAATTTTTATGTTATAATAAAATTAACAGGCATTTCATACGTTGCCTGCGTTCGCTACCAACCAAGGAGCCTCCCATGCTCGTCCCCGTTTCGGGCGTTATCCGCGACCGCAAGAAAATCGTTACCGGCGCCGGCACCTACGCGTACTTTTTCGCCTCGCCGGTACATCCGGCGCACGAAATCTACGCGTTGGCAAAGCCGGAACCCATACGGTTCACGCCGTTCCACCGCAGTTTGCGCCATACCATGGCCGAGCCGATGGGCAAGCGGCAGCTGGCAATCACCGCAGGCAACGCGGACTTCGCGCCCGGCAATCCGCGCAGCTACGCGTGGGAACAGCTGCGTGAACACTCCGGTGGCATCGTGAGCACCTTCATGATGTTCGCGGTCACCGACCAGCGGTCACTGGATCGATTCCGGGGAGCCTTCGAGGACCGGCAGTCGCTGCTCTCGTTCGTCAAGCGCGAGGTAGACGACTACCTGTTCGAAACCATGCACTTCGACCACGAGTACGCGCTCGGCAAGATCGACGAGAACACGTACCACGGCATGGTGAGCGACACGTTCGACCAATACCGCCGGCGGTTCGGGCAACTCTCGCTAGACCTGGCCCAGCTGACCCTGAGCAGGCTGAGCGAAACCCTCGAACGGCTCCGGACCCTCTAGCGGCAACGGCCGCCCCTACGACCAAAACGCCACCCCGGCTTGGTCGTACGGGGCGGCGTTTTGTTTTGCGGTCGGAGCGGGACTAATCTTTCTTTTCGGAAAGAGGGCCTGGCGCCATGTAGAACCAGCTCTCCGGCTTGTCGTCGTACTTGCCGGCCAGAATGTCACTGGCGTCCTTTATGGTGTCTTCGAGCTTGGCGTACACGCCCTTGTTGCCAGTGAACTGCTCGGCAACGTGGAACGGCTGCGCGAAGAATCGCTGCAAGCGGCGGGCGCGGTTAACGGTCGCCTTTTGCTCGTCGGAAAGCTCTTCCATGCCCAAAATCGCGATGATATCCTGCAAGTCTTTGTATTCCTGCATGATACGCTGCACTTCGCGGGCCACGCGGTAGTGCTCTTCGCCCACGACCTCAGGGTCAAGCGACGTCGAGGTGCTATCGAGCACGTCGACGGCAGGGTAGATGCCGATTTCGGTCAAGGCGCGGTTCATCACGATGGTCGCGTCGAGGTGGGCGAACGTGGTCGCAGGAGCCGGGTCGGTAAGGTCGTCGGCCGGGACGTACACGGCCTGCACCGAGGTTATCGAACCCTTCTTGGTACTGGTAATGCGTTCCTGCAACAGACCCATTTCTTGCTGGAGGTTCGGCTGGTACCCGACGGCGGACGGCAGGCGGCCAAGCAGCGCGGACACTTCGGCGCCGGCCTGCGTGTAACGGAAGATGTTGTCGACGAACAGCAACACGTCCTGGCCTTCGTCGCGGAAGGCTTCGGCCATGGCAAGGCCGCTCAGCGCAACGCGCAAACGCGCTCCTGGCGGCTCGTTCATTTGGCCGAACACGAGCGCCGTGCGCGGCAGAACGCCCGCGTCTTCCATTTCTTCGTAGAGGTCCTTGCCTTCGCGGGTACGTTCACCTACGCCAGCGAACACCGAGTTGCCTTCGTGGAACTTGGCGATGTTGAAGATAAGTTCCTGGATAAGGACGGTCTTGCCCACGCCGGCACCGGCGAACAGGCCGGCTTTGCCACCTTTGGTGAGCGGCGCGATGAGATCAAGCACTTTGATGCCGGTTTCGAGGATTTCCGCCTTATTGGATTGTTCCGTCAGGGCAGGGGGAGCCGCATGGATTGGTGCCGTCGGACCTTTTGGTGCCGGCATTTCGTCGATCGGTTCGCCCACGACGTTGAACATACGGCCGAGGGTCGCTTTGCCCACTGGCACGCTGATCGGCGCGCCGGTGCTCGCCACCGCCTGGCCGCGCTTGAGGCCGTCGGTGCTGCTGAGCGCGATCGTGCGAACGGTGTGTTCGTCGAGGTGCTGCGCGACCTCAAGGGTTATGGTTTTGCCGTCGTGTTCCACGTGGAGCGCGTCGTAAATCGCGGGCAGCTTGGCGCTCCCGGCGAATTCCACGTCGACGACCACGCCGACGATCTGGATGATCGCGCCGGTCGCCGTTTTGGTTTGTTCTGCTGTCTTTGCCATCATTGTTCTCCTTCTGCGTGTGTTTCGTCTGAATTGCCGTGCGTTTCGATTCGTGCCTGGGTGAGTGCCGACGAGCCGATTATATGCGTTCTGGCGTCTCGCTGGGCTCGTCGTTCCATTTCGGTGATTCTGTCGAGCTTCACTTGCAGCTCGCCCAGCGCCGCGTCCTTTGCCTCTTGGTTCGGGAACGTCAGCCCATACCAGTTGAGCGGCCCGTTCTCGGTACTGAGCAACCGCGGCCTTCTTGTATCTTCCAGAACGACAGGCTCGTCGATCGGCTCGTCGCTGCCCGGTACGTCAGCCAATTCGCCAAGTACGCTGCGGTACTGTCCGCTGGTCAGGTGCGTGAACCCTTCGCCGACCGGGTTCGGGATGACCGCGCCGACGCCGCGCGGCAACGGCAAGCGCTTGTTTTCGTCATAATGTTTCGCCCAAGGGATGTCGTTGGTCGTCAGTCGGTATTCGCTCATTTCATTGCCTCCGCGCCGCCGCTAATCTCGGCGAGCTCTTGGGTTATGGCGCCTTGGCGCGCTTTGTTCATGGCTAGGGTCAGGTCGTCAATCAGGTCGCTGGCGTTGTCGGTCGCGTTCTTCATGGCAAGCATGCGCATGATGTATTCGCTGGCACGTGCCGTCAGCAATGCGTGGTACACCTGCGCTTCTACCAAGCGGTAGGTCACGGCCTCGAGCACTTCTTCGGCGCTCGGTTCGAACTCCGCTTCGCGAATGTTTTCGCTGACTTCGACCTTTTCGTAGCCAGCAGGCAAAATGCGCTGTACGGTCGCTTGCTGGTTGACGCTGCTGATGAATTCCGTGAACACGATATCGACGGCATCCACGTCGCCGGCCTTGAACGCGTCCATGGCGGCATCGGTAATAGCGTGCAGCTGCGCGCCACTCGGGTCGTCGGGCAAATCTTGGTACGCTGCCACCACCTCGACGCCTTTTACCTTGGCAACGAAGCGGTTCGCGCGGCGACCCACGGTAATCGTTTTGTTCTTGACGCCCGCGGTGTCGTCTTCAAGCAGATTCTTTGCATAGAGTTTGAGCACGTTCGCGTCGTAGGCGCCAGCGAGGCCTTTGTCGGTCGCGATCACGATCAGCAGGCGAGAAGCGATCTTTTCTTTCGCCGCGAACAGCGGGTGACGATCGGTTTCGCCCTGGCTGGCAAGGTGCGTCAAAATCTCGTTCGCAAGCTTGGTGTACGGTGCCGAAGCCTTTTCGGCATCCTGCGCCTTGCGCATCTTGCTGGCCGCTACGAGCTGCATGGCTTTGGTGATCTGCTTGGTCGACTTGACCGAGCGGATGCGGGTTTTAAGGGCACGAGTACTCGGCATCAGCGTTTCCTCCTGTCCGCAAGACTCACGACGCCTTCGGGCAACGAAACCTTCGGCACTTCGCCTGCAGCGATCGTATTGATTTGTTGTAATTCCTCGAGCGACAAATAGGAAAGTCGCTCCGTTATGGCAATGCGTAGCCGCGCCTTGTCGACGTTCTCGCGCGACAAGTAATGATCCGAACCGAACGTTTCGCTCATGATTTTGCCGCCTTGTTCGCTATGTTGCCTAAAAAGTGCTGCATCCTGCTGATGTCGGCGACTTTTGCCCGGTCATCGATGCCATCATCAGTCTCGAGCAGTTCAGCTTCTATGCGAGCTGCTTGCTCCTGCGCGAGCTGCTGAATGCGGCTCATGCGCGATTCCTGAAGCGCGACGCCAGCGACCTTGCGGGGGAGCAGGGCAGCCTCGTGGGTACGAGCGTACGCGGCTTCAAAGCTGCCATCTTCGACGGCAGCGTCAAAGGCCGGCTGCCACTTCTCGTTCCACTCACGTGCCGCGGCGGCATCGGACTGCGCCAGTTCGGCCTCGGTGAACGGTCGTGATTGTCGCGCGTCGTACGACATCTGGCTTATTCCTCAAATCCCTTCGCGACAGCCTTGGCAGTCTTAGCGATCAGCTTCGCCACGGGTTCTTCGTCGGTGATCTTCACGTCACCCTTGTTCAGTTCCTGCATGTCCTTTTTGTTGTCGGTCCACAGGCGGGTCAGCAGGGCGGTCTTGGCTTCGCCGATTTTGCTGACGGAAACTTTGTCGAAACTGCCGGTATTGACGGCATAGATGGCCGCGACCTGCTCCCATACGCCCATCGGCGTGTACTGGTGCTGTTTCAAAAGTTCGGTCAGGCGCTGGCCGCGTTCAATTTGGTGCTTGGTAGCTTCGTCGAGGTCGCTGCCGAACTGCGCGAAGCTGGCGAGTTCGCGGTACTGCGAAAGGCCGAGCTTCAAGTGCGAGCCGACGCTCTTGACGGCTTTGGTCTGCGCGTCGCCGCCCACGCGGCTCACCGAAAGGCCGGCGCTGATCGCGGGGCGAATACCCTGGTTGAACAGGTCGGTTTCCATGAAGATCTGGCCGTCGGTAATCGAGATGACGTTGGTTGGAATGTAGGCGGAAATGTCACCGGCCTGCGTTTCGATGATCGGCAGGGCGGTCAGCGAACCGGCACCGAGCTTGTCGCTCAGCTTCGCCGAACGTTCAAGCAGGCGCGAGTGCAGGTAGAACACGTCGCCAGGGAAAGCTTCGCGGCCCGGCGGACGGCGGAGCAAGAGCGACATTTGGCGGTAGGCGACGGCGTGCTTGGTCAGATCGTCGTAAATGATCAGCGCGTGTTCTTTGTTGTCGCGGAAGTATTCGCCCATAGCAGTACCGGCGTACGGCGCCAAGTACAGCAGGGAAGCCGGATCCGACGGACCGGTCGCGACGATGATGGTATTATCCATGACGCCTTCTTCTTTGAGGCGCTCGACCAAGCGGGCGATCTTGGAAAGCTTTTGGCCGACGGCAACGTAAATGTTGACCACGCCGGTTTTTTGGCGACCCTGGTTGATCATGGTGTCGATCGCGACGGCCGTCTTGCCGGTTTGGCGGTCACCGATGATAAGTTCGCGCTGGCCACGACCAACCGGGAACATGGCGTCGATCGCCATGATGCCGGTCATCATTGGCTCGTGCACGTGCTTGCGGCCGAGCACGCCGATCGCTTCGCGTTCGACCAAGCCACGTTGCTTGGCCTTGATAGCAGGACCGCCGTCAAGCGGGTTGCCGAGCGGGTCGACCACGCGGCCGAGCAGTTCCGGACCGACAGGAACGTCGAGCACCGTACCCTTGAGCGTCACTTTGCTCCCAGCCACCACGGACTCATCACTGCCCAGCAACACGGCACCGATTTCGTCTTCGTTGAGGTTAAGCGCGAAGGCTTCGACGATACCGTCTTCGGTTTCGATGTTGAGCACTTCGTTGTAGCCGGCGCTCTTAAGGCCGTACACCCAAACGGTGCCGTCGCCCACGCGCGTGACGATGCCGACGCTTTGGACGTCGCCCGAAACGTCAAGCGCGGTAATGGCGTCGCGGAGTTCTTTGCTGAGATCTGTGACTGATAGTTCTGCCATGGTTAGTTCCTTATATCTTGGTTGCTGTTAACTTGTTTAATCGGTGACGAATGGTCGTGTCGAGTCGCGTGCTCGGGGTGTCTATCCGTACGCCGCCCAGGAGATGCGGGTCGACGTGCGGTTTGATATGCACGCTTTTCGCGTTCGTCGTCTGCGTCAAAAAACCGGTGATTTCTTTTTTCATTTCGGCGGTGAGCTCGCGCGCCGTCGATACGTCCGCCAGCAGCACGCCACGATCGGCAAGCGCCGATTCGATGTCGCGCACCACGAGCGCCGCTTCGCGCGTGCGCTTGGCCTCTACCAAGTACGCGGCGAGCGGTTTTACCACGGAGCGACCAGCTATCAGCTCGTCGGCGAAGTACGCCGCGATTTTCCGCCGAGATAGCTTAGTCGTAGCCATGGCTTACGCCTGCTCCTTGACTGCTTGCGCGATGATCTTTTTGTCAACGCTTTCAGACACGGTCTTGCCAACGATCTTTTCGGTCGCGAGCGCCACGAGTTCGATGGTGTCGTTATGCAGCGCCTTGCGCGCGGCGATCACGTCCTTTTCGAGCTGCTCATGCGCGTCCTTGACGATTTTTTCGGCACGGGCTTTGGCCTTGCCTTCGGCATCGGCCACCATGGCGGCAGCTTCGTCTTTGGCGGTCGTCACGATGTCCTTGGCTTCAACGCGGGCATCCTTCAGCAGCTTGGCGATGTCTTCTTGAGCCGACTCCGCCTTCTTTTCGGCTTCTTCGGCAGCCTTGACGCTTTCTTCGATCTTCGCCTGACGCTCATCGACCGACTTCATGAGCCATGGGTACACGAACTTGCCAAGAGCCCAAACGAGAATCAAAAACGCAATGATCTGGAATGCGAGCAGTTCCCAGTGTATACCGAGAGTCGTCATGATGTCGCCGCTGGCGGCTTCTTCTGTTGCTGCAAATTGCGTTAGAAAATCCATGTGTTACCCCTACAGGAACTTTGCGATGATAGCGACGATGATACCGATGATAGCCAAAGAGTCGGCGAAGACGATGGCGGTGATCATCAAAGTACGGATTTCGCTGAGTTTTTCTGGGTTGCGGCCAAGAGCGTTGAGCGCGCCGTTACCGATGACACCGATACCGATAGCGGCACCAAGTGCTGGTAGTGCGTATGCCAAGCCGAATGCTAGTTCTTCCATTTAATATATCTCCTTTGTTATTACCTTAATTGTATCATTCCGTCTGTACGGCCGTTCGTTTACGGGTATCAGCAGGGGAGTGATCGTCCGAATGGGAATCGCCATGGTGCGACACGGCGAGCGACGTGAAAATGAGCGTCAGTATGAAGAACACGTACGCTTGAATGAAGCCGATGAACAGCTCGAAGGCCATGAAGAACGGGAGCGTGACCGTAGCGGCATAGCTGGTGAGCGCCGCGATGACGATCAGCAGCACCTCGCCGGCGAACGCGTTGCCGAACAATCGCAGCGCCAGCGCCGCGCCGCGCGAGACTTCGCCGATGAGTTCCAAGATGCCCTCGAACGCGGCAACGAAATCCTTGAATGGGTTACGGAAGTAGCGACCCAAGTTGCCTAGGTTCGTCAGGTATTTCACGGCGTACATTTGCACGGTCACTATAGTAATGACTGCCAGCGCCAGCGTGAAGTTAAGGTCGGCAGTCAGGCTGCGCAGGACCGGCACGCCGTCCCACTTGATAGATTCGAGGCCTGG
>JALRBE010000025.1 GCA_023262335.1 Candidatus Saccharimonadia bacterium
CATAGCTGTAATTCTTGACCGTTTTTGCCGCGTGCCGCTCGTCACGGATAAGCTTCCTGATTTCTCGGGGCAATCTGTTCTTCGCGTCTTCTTCCGGGTCCTCGCTGCGCGGGTCGTGCAGAACTATGCTGTTACGCACTACGGTCAGCACCTGACCGCCAAAATGTTGCCGCACCACGCGTTTGCGGTCAACGAGCGCGAACAGCCGTTCCGACGTGTCGGCGACGTTCAAATTCTTTACTCTGTACAGGGCAGGGGACTTGCGCTTTTCGGTGCCAAGCCGCAGGGCGGCGTCCAAATCCGAACGGATAGGTCCGTCAACGAGCGGCTTGGTGTTCCATACGCGCGGCATGGTGCGACGACCGATTTCTATGGATTTCAGCTCATCGTGCCGAACCAAGTAGTCAATGAGTTCCGATGGCGTCTTACTACCCGTCACATATTCTTCGTCATCGGGGGTGATCTTATGGGCGATCAACCCGAACTGCGTGGCGTTCGCATCGCTCTGGGATGCGATGCGGTCGTACAGCGCGTTGGTAATGAAATTCGCCAAATGGACATGTTCTTTGTAAAACTCGTCCTTTTCAGGATTCACGACGTGATCGACGGCACGTACCGCCCCGAAATACGAGTTACGACCATTCGAATCCCAAGCCCTGAGGGCCAACGGGCTGTTGTCACCATTCATGATAATGCAATAATACAAGCATTCTTACTTGCAGTCAATCTAATGACCCCTGTGAGTCGCTACCTTTTGAACAAAGCGCTCAATTTCAGGACGCTCGAGTACTCAAGCGCGCCGCGGCTAAACGCGCGTATAGCCACCCAAATGGCGACGACCATGAAGAACGTCATGGCAAGAAGCGCCAAAACCGATTCGAGCGTCCCCATGTTGCCGACGGCGTTACGGAGCAACGCGACCACCGGTGACGTCAGCGGGAAGAAGGTGATGAACTTCGTGATTGGGTTTTCCGGGTCGGTCAATATCATCATGACGAAATAGAACGGCATGAACGCACCTATGTAGAACACCGCCGAAAAGCTGTTTGCCTCTTTGGTAGACGGCGCTATGGCCGCAGTGGCCGTCATGAGCCCGGCGAACAAGAGGAACCCGACGACCAGGAAACTGACGCCGAAGAATATCGCGAGCGGATCGAATACCAGCTTGTTAAGGTCGATGCCCGCCGGAAGGGCAATCGCGTTACCCGCGGCTTGCAACCCGAAATACGCCACCACCGCCATGAGGGCGAAGAACAGTACTTGCGTGATCGTCACCGCGATGACCGCGAGCAATTTGCCGACGATCAGCTTGCGAGGCTCGATGTACGTCAGGACCATTTCCATAGAGCGGTTTTCCTTTTCTTCGCTGACGCTGGTAAGCATGTAGCCGACCGAGAAGGCGAATATGATATAAAACAGCACCACGAACAGCCCGGGCACCACGTATTCGTTCAATCCGGCCGTTTCTTTGCCATCCCTGTACGTCACGACGTCGCTGCTCGCGCCGTCTTGCGCGAGCGCGATGATTTCGGCACTGCCGAGCGGTAAGAATATGCTTGTCTTGAGCAAACTGTCAGCAAGGCTCGTCACGCTGCCCATCTTCGTAAAGTCATCGCTGCTCAGGTATATCTCGTACGTTCGGTCCTTGGCCAAGGTATCCGGATACACCACCAGTGCTTCTTTAGCGCCAGTGCGGACCGCTTCGCGCAGGTCGTTTTGCTGGTCCGTAGAACTCAGTGTCAGTCCGCTCGCGCCGACTACTTCTTTGTTGATCAAACCGCTTTGATCGACGATCGCGACGTTCTTCAAGTCCTTCGCAAGGTCGCCGATCCTGTCTTGGCTCGACTTGTTGCCCAGGTAGCTTAGGCCGGCGACCGCGGCAATGATGGCAGGAATCGCGATCATGATGATCCAAAAGCTCGGCTGCTTCACGATAGTCAGATATTCGTGCTTAATAACGGTCGATAACTTAGCCATGGACTACCTCGCTGCTCTTCGTGTCGTAAATGGAGACGAATATGTCTTCGATCGACTTGGATTTGTACTTTTTCTTGACGTCAGCGACCGTGCCGTATGCCCGCGCGGTGCCGTCCTTCAAAATAAGCAAGCGATCGGCAAGACGTTCGACCTCTTCCATGAGGTGCGTCACGTAAATGACTGCCGTGCCCTTGGCTTGCAGCTCGTCGACGATATCGAGCAGCAGCTTGCGGTTCATAGGGTCGAGGCCTTTGGTCGGCTCGTCAAGGATCAAGAGTTTCGGTCCGCCGATGATCGCGACGCCAAGCTGGACCTTTTGCTGCTGGCCGCCGGAAAGCTTCTTGACTTTGACGTTCGATTTGTCGGCGAGCCCTACGCGCTCGAGGTAGGCGAGCGAGAACTCTTTGGCCTCTTCGTGCGCAAGGCCCTTGAGCTCGCCGAAGTACACCATGATGTCGAGCACCTTCGCGCGAGTATAAAGCCCACGCTCCTCTGGCAGATAGCCGACGTCACGCGCTTGAAGCGGGCTGTAGCGCTTGCCGTCAATGAGTAGCGAGCCGCTCGTGGGTTGGTAAATGCCGAGCAGCGAACGGATGGTACTCGTTTTGCCGGAACCATTAGCTCCGAGAAACGCGAACACTTCGCCGGGGTTGATAGTAAAGCTGAGATCTTTCACGATTTCCTTCTCGCCGATGGCCAGATGGAAGTTTTCTACGGATACGATAGGTTTAACCATTACTATCTACTATGGCAAGCATTCCAGCCGAGCGCTATAATAGGGCCATGTCATTCCAAGCGTATCTCGACAACATCGAACAAAAAACCGGCAAGACGCCGAACGAGCTCATTGCCATTGCCACGCAAAAAGGCTTCGGCAAAGACACGAAAGCCGGCGATATCGTGGCGTGGCTCGCTGATGATTTTAGCCTTGGACGCGGGCACGCCATGGCGCTCGTGCACGTCATCAAGAACGGCGCGACGATCAGCGGCAAGCATGTCGGCACCGGCACAGCCCACCACGACGATTCCGACACGTTGCGGCTTGATGGCATTAATAACCGCTAGGATCGCAGTCTCTCGCGCAACGCCCCGGCAGCTTTTAGCGCCATCGAGCCGACGCCTCTGCCAGCCGCGTACAGGTGATCGCTCACTCCGGAATACTTGCCTTCGCGCCGCAAAGCCGCATACGCGGCTTCTGGGTAGCGCACCCAACCTGGCGCGTTCGGCCACGCGTTCTTGACCGCCACTTCGAACAGCTGCACCTGCACGTTATCGGTGTGCGAGTAGGGGATCTCCTTTTTATATTTGTCACGGACCTGTTCCGGCAGCCCCGACACGATCAGCGAACCGACGAAGTTCGTCGCCGGTTTCATTGGTACGCCAAGCATTGACCATACGGGCGCCGGCACGACGTTCGGACGAGGCAGCTTGCCTTTGATGGCATAGGTTAACGCCGCCTTGGCGGTATCGGTCAGAACATATGACTCAGCCAACTCGTCGGAACGCTGTTTGTACTCGCCGTAATTCGGCGGCAAGTTGCGGTCCGAAACGCCGTACTGGTGATACCACGTCACGGTCTCCTGGTAGAGCTGCTCGCGTTCGGCATGGGTCAGTTCGTGATTGTCGAACCTGTCGGCAACGTCGAACACGCCATCGACGAACGTAAGGTGCGTGTCGGCGAATAGCTGCGGGTGCAGCGCATGGTAGCGCTTGCCTGTCGCGTCGATACCCTTGACGTTCACGTGCTGATCGCGAATCACTCTGCCTATGCAGGCGCCCTTTTCTTGGTCGAACACCGTGTCGCCGATTTGCGCCATGGACCGCATGGTCCGTTCGACGATCTCGTTGAAGAAGTTCGAATGCTGCGCCACGCCGGCGTCAATGCCGTGCATCATGAGCTGCTTGACTCCGGCAGATGCCTGAAACGCCATGCGGTTGTCGAAGTAGCGCCACAAGAGCGAGTCCGGTCCGAGCGGCGCGCCCGCCAGTTGCTTATGAACCTCATGCTGGGTTGGTGCCTGTACGAACTCTGGATATGCCATGCGCTCCTCCGATGATTTTCCTCATTATTCTCCTGCTGCGCGCGTTTTGCAATAGCGATCGTACATCAAATTATTGACTTATATATAATATTGTGATATAATTAAATTATACGGTCGTTACGACGACATTCTCAAAAACATAAATATAGTGAAGGAGAACTTCCATGGACATCTTTGTCCTTATGACGTTTTTTGTCGCGCTTGCTTCGAGCGTGCTTAGCGGCCTCGCTCATGGAGGAGGCGGCTTCATTATGGGCCCGTATTGGCTACTAGCCGGCATGACCCCCTTGCAAGGTGCTACCACGGGCGCGTTCACGTCGATCGGCATGACGCTCAGCTCGTCAGCCGCGTTCAAAAAGGCCGGGTATCGGTTCAAGGGCAGCCGTCTGGCGACTGCCTTGGCGGCTATGTCGATCGCGACGGCCACGGGCGGTGCGCTGATTTTGCCGCATATCGATCCGGCCGCGTTCCGCACGACCCTCGCCCTGGTGACGCTATTCGCCATACCGCTGCTGTTCGTGCATCCCTCCAGGACTGCTGCCTTTGCCAAATACAAACGCTCGGGAATGCTGCTCGCCTGCGCCTTGCTCGCCATTGGCTCGGTCATCAGCAGCAGCGCGTTTTCAATCTTGTTCACGCTCGTCCTCATGAACTTCTTCGGCATGAGCGTCCTGCGTGCCAGCGCGCTTCGGCGAACGATTGGCATAGGGCAGTCAATCACGCTGTTCATGCTTCTCGCGGCGCAAGGCGGGTTCTTGTGGCAACACGGCTTCATGGCGCTCGCCGGCGCCACGGTCGGCAGTTACGTCGGCACGCGTTTCGCGATCAAAAAAGGCGAGACGTTCGCGAAATACACGGTAGCTGTCATGTCGCTACTAGGCGCCACTGCGCTACTCATAGCGTAGCCGCAAGCGCAAGCAACGCTATTTCAGCTTATAATCACCAAAAGTCAATATTGCGAAGCCGCAAATCGCACGACTATAATTATTACTGTAAGCTGAACCATCAGGTTAAGCTCTTTCCGACAGCGAAGGGAAGTCTCGTGAAAAATAGAATGGCCAGGCTGCTCGTGGCAGTGCTGGCAGCGCTCAGCATCTCTGCCGGGTCCATTACCTTGGCATCACCAGCCAATGCCCTGGATCCGTATCAGCCCGTTCCAGGAATCGGCTGGTGCCCCGGCGGATCCGCGGGATCTTCCTGGGGAGGTTACTGTGAAGGGATCAGTTTCCCTGACGGTACGCGGTGGCAACACGTTCGCGGATGGGCGCCATTCGTTGGCAACTTCTGGACCGGTCCGACGTGCATCATATTCACCGGCCAACCCGCGCCACCGCTGGCACCACCAAACGGCTGCGGGCGGTAAGAACGATTTCTACGCGTTCAAAGCCATCCGACTCCCCGCCAAGCGGATGAGGCCTCAAAACCTCATCCGCAATTACCAAGACTTACGACGGTTCGCAGGTCTTGGCAATTACGCATGGTCGGTCTGTTATAGTTATGCGCATGAGCATAACGGTCAGCGACATCAACGAGGCGGTTTTAAGGAGCGGTCTCCAGGGTTATACCGGCACGTACCAAGAACTTGGCGGCGGGGAAGTCAACGACAGCGTGGTACTGAACCTTGAATCCGGCCCGGTAGTACTGCGTCTTTGCCGTTACGACGAATTTGATCATTTGCACAGGGAAGCGACGGCATTAGGGCTTCTGGATTCGCCGTCGGTGCCGCGTGTCGTCTACTTTGATGCCGCCGACAAAATCAACGGCAAAGCTTGGATACTCGAATCATACGTTACTGGAACAAAACCCGGACATCTTACCATCCCGCAGTTCGCAAGCCTCGGCCGCTTGCTCGCGCGCATCCATTCGGTCAAAGCGAAGTACGCGGAACAAGCGGATTTTTGGCAGGACTTCGTGTACTCGAGCAAGCACTTCGGCACCGAACAAGAACTTATTGGTCATCCCGACGAACGCTTGCGTGGCCTGATCAAAAAAGCCAAGCCGGTCTTCGATGCCGCCTCGCACGCTGCCGGAACCATCACGCCCACGCTCGCGCATTTGGATCCCACTCCCGGTAACATCTTGGTGGATGGCGACGAAGTAAAACTCATCGACTGGGAATTTTCGAGGTTCAAAGACCCGATGGCCGATTTCGCCGCCGGTTATTACGACGACATGGAGTTGAACCAAGGCAAATGGCGAGCCCGTTTGGCTCCACCGGAACGACAAGCATTATTTGATGGCTACGAGTCAGCTGGTGGCACTATTGATCATGCGCGACTAACAACCTGGGTTACCCTCGACAAACTGAAGGCAGCGACGTTCCTCTACTGGCGATTACGCCAAGCCAAACGAACCGACACGCCGGCGCAAACGGCCCAATACGAGCAGGATTTTGCGGCGCTTCTTGGTTCGCTCGAATCGAGACTGACCATCCATCCGCAACACTCGTGACCTAGGCTCCGACGCCCCACGCCCAAATCCCTATTTAAATCATGAGCACTACTATATATAATTATTAGCATAGGCTGAAAAATTCGGTCTATGCACGGTACACTCAGACGAATGGACAGATGATGAAATCACTTTTTGCCGCGATTCTTGCGGCAAGCGCGGTAGCGCTGGCACCCGTGGCGAATGCGGAAACGCCGCCTCCCGTGGCGCCTGGCGAATACACCTTCTACATGAGGGATGGATTCGACTACATCACGATCACGCACGACTGCGGTCCGGACTGTTTTGCCTTTGCCAGCAAAGACGGCAGTCCGCCGTGGAACTTCCGCCTGCAGCCTGACGGCACGTGGTTCGAAGCCGGCTCGGGCGTTGGCACGCGCGATGGCATCACCTTCATCAACAGGCATGGTCTCACCGCGACGTTGGCGCGGAACTAACCGACCTGCCGGACCGTCACGGACAGTGGCATGCGCCGTGCATGCCACTGTCCGATTTCAACCAAAGTTCATAAAGCTTTTATGGACTATGGTTGAAATTCAAAGATGGTTTTATAGAGCGCTTTCGTCACTCACGATAAGATGAAGTGCTTAGAGTTTCTTCAGTAGTTCGTCGGCAAGCTTTTTTGCGCTTTCAAGCGTACGCTTGGTCGGATCAGTACTGCTGCCGCTCGCGAATATGTACCAGTTATTGCTTTTCAGAACGTTCAATTGCCCAAGTGATGGCGACCAGTATGCCGCATCGCCATAGCCATCGACCGTCTGCGCGTCGGTCGGCGCCTGGCCCGTGACGGCCGTCTCGTTGGCTTCGGCGCCGGTCGTGGTCTTCGCGCTACGAGCGAACAGGCTGACCGACCTCAAGCTGTCTGGCTGGCCAACGACGAACTTGGTCGTGTACGAGCAGTTAGAAACAGCTATGTCTTCAGAGTATTCCATGGTCTGTGGAATCGATTCTTTGGTTGGCGTTTCGCCGAGTTGCGTGGTCGCTATATCTACCGTCAGTACGTCGCACGCCTCGATAACTTTGGCCGCGAACCCATCCTGTGCCGGCTCCTTCGCTGAATCGGTGCTCGCGCCCTTGTTGCCGATTAGCAACGTAGCGGCAATTCCGCCTACCACCGCCACCACGACGGCAACGCCCGCTATAACGATCATGTTCTTCTTCATGCCATGCCTCCTGCTGAACTGGTTAGTTACCATAAGCATACCATAAGCCCTCACGGTCGAACGCACCAGCGTAGCTTTACGGTTAACTTTTCGCGCCGCTTATGCTATAACTTCATCAGTTATATGGCAACTAAAAACAAACCGGCCGCACCGCGAAAACCAACGGCGAAACAGCGCGCTCACGAGCGCGCCATGCAAAAACGCCGCTTGTTCATTGGTCTCATGGCTCTTGCCGCGGCCATCGTTTTATTGCTCGCGTTCATGCTGGCACAGTCCAAACCTGGCCGCTTGGTCACGTTTCACGACCGTGGTGAAGACCGCGTCATTTTGACGCGCGCCACGACAGTCAAAGCGGCGCTCGAGGACGCCAACATCACCGTAGCGCCGCAAGACGTCGTGGAGCCGGCGATCGACAGCGACCTGGAATCGTCAGACTCGGCGGTCATTATTTTCCGTTCGCGCCCTGTTTTGGTCATTGACGGCTCGTTCCGGCAAAAGGTCGTCACGGCGCTTGCCGCCCCGAACGAAATAGCTTTGGCCGCCGGCACCACGGCGCTTGCGAGCGACGATAAAGCCTCGGTAGCCGAAGGCAGCCTAGTGGCGGACGGAGCAGGGCAGGTGCTGACCATAGAGCGCAAGATACCCGTGGTTGCCGTACCCGAAAAGAAACCGACGGCCAACCCGCTCACGGCGTCAAAAGGCGCGCATATATTCGTCGACACTAACGGCGTGCCGCACCGCGAAACGTATTACGACCTTCCCATGAATATCGCCATCGGTGCCTGCGGTCCCGGTGACTACACCATTCGCTACGACGGCGCCAAAATCGACAAGGACGGGTACGTATTGGTAGCCGCGAACTACAGGGCCTATCCAAAATGCTCGGTCGTCGAAACCAGCATGGGCCCAGGAAAAGTGTACGATACCGGCGGCTTCGCGCTACGGTACCCGCACGGATTCGACCTTGCGACCGACTGGACGAACTTCAACGGGCGGTAATCTTGTAGCCAAAATGCTTCCCGACGTATCGTGCTATACTGACATAAGCTAGTCATACTCATTTTTTTATATCTTGGCCATACGCCGACCTGTAGACGAAAGCATACTCGCTCAAAGCAACTGTCACAGAAAGGCATACTACAATGGCAACAAAACTATTTGTCGGCAAATTGTCGATCGGCACGACCGGATCCAATTTAGCGGAACTGTTCAAGCAATACGGCACCGTCGTCGACGCGACCGTCATCATCGACAGGACAACGAACAAATCACGCGGGTTCGGATTCGTCGAAATGAGCGACGCGGCGGCGGCGCAGTCCGCAATCAAAGCGCTTGACGGAAAAGAATACGACGGCAAGACGATCGCCGTCACCATTGCCAACCCTCCCCGAGAAGCGAACCGCAACACGGGCAATGAGGCAGGGTACAGGCGCAGTTGGTGAATGATGGTCAATAAATCAGGTACTCAAACGCGTGACGCGTTCTTGCGTTCAGACGAAGCGGCGAGATTGCGCGCGGAACTGACCGTCATGGCAAAAAGTCCTGAGTATAATACGAAAGTGCCGGCAATGATCGACACGGACGAGCTGTATTTCGTCGAAAAACATATGAAATACATGAGCAATCATCTGACCATGAACCACCTCCAGTACGTCAGTAACTTGCGCCTCATGACAAAACAGAACCGTCAACGGTAGGCCTGACCTGGCAGCTGCTATACTGTAATAGCTTATGGCAAAAGGAACGAACAGCAAGTCCCATTCAGTATGGCTCGGCATAGGTCTTGTCGGCGTGCTACTGGAGGCGCCCAACGCGACCGTCATACGCCAGCTAACCTTCAGCATGGACCCTGCGACGATCACGTTGCTGCGTTTTCTCATCATCGGCATTGCCATGCTGCCGTTCGTTATATTCGCATGGCGCACATTCACCCGTAAGACTGGCAAAGACGTGTTGCTCGCGGGCCTGCACATGACCGCCGCGATATACGCCTACACCTTGGCCCTGCAAACCGGGCCCGCGAGTTACGTGTCCATCATCACGCTGTTGTCGCCCATATTGCTCGTGGTGTTTTCGGTGAAGCTTGGCGGCGAAAAGGTGAATAAGCGGTCGGTCGCGGGAATCACGCTTGCGGCAGCTGGCGCGTTGTTGATCGTGGCCCTACCTATAGCGGTCGGAGGAGGCGGAGACTTCGCGTTTTATCCGGAATCGGCCGCGTTCTCGCTCGTCAACTGCGTGACGTTCACGCTCGCGCTTTTGTATAGCAAACGGGCAAATCAGAACGGAGTCCCCATGGCCGCGCTCATCGGCTCGTACTCTTGGCTTATCGTCGGGGTCAGCGTAGCGGTCCTTGCCGTGGGAGGTACAATACCGACCAGTCTGCCGCAAGGTACCGATTTGCTTCTTTTGGCGTATTCAGGCTTAGGAGTCGCGCTTCTTGCAAGGGCGCTGACGATCGCAAGCTATGAACGGGTCGGCGCAAGCGTCACGAGCGCACTGACGTACGTGGGCTTGCTTGCCGCCATCCTCATACCTATTCCGTTGCTCGGCGAAAAACTGTCCATCGAAATGGTTATTGGCGGCGTGCTCATACTACTCGGCATATACGTGATCGAACACCATAAATCGTCTCACCACAAGCATCACCGTATTCTAAAAAGCCAGTAGTGCTACTTCACGAACCCACGAAGCTTCTGTACACTGAGGTCATGGCTATATTTCTCGCGTTGCTGGCAACCGCCATACTCGCAGGTCTGGCGGTTTTTCAGTTCGCGCTTACGTGCGGCGCCCCGCTTGGCAGGTTCGCCTGGGGTGGCAAGCACGAGGTTTTGCCCTCCAATCTGCGCGTTTGGAGTGTCGCGTCGATACTTCTGTACGCGATTTTTGCCATGTTCATTCTGAGCGCTGCGAGCGTCGTCAGCATCATTCCCGAAGGTTCGCTTTTGCGCAACGGCATGATCGTGTTCAGCGGCTATTTCGTGCTCGGGACCGTCGTCAATCTCATATCGCCAAGCAAACCGGAACGGCTTGTCATGACGCCGGTCGCGGCCGTACTCGCGGTGACATTCCTCGGTGTGGCGTTCGGCGTCTGACTCAGCCGGCCCGCAAAATTTTTTGCATCTCTTTGCCTCTCGCAAGCTCGTCGATCAACTTGTCTAAATACCGTATTTCTTGCATGAGCGGATCGGTTATTTCTTCTACGCGAATGCCGCATATGACACCAGTGATGGTTTTGCGCGCAGGATTCATTTTGGGAGCCTCAGCGAAGAACGTTTCAAAATCTGTCCCATTCGCCAAGACCGTATCCAGTCCCTTGTGGTCATAGCCGGTCAGCCACATGATTATTTCGTCGACCTCAGCCTTCGTGCGTTCCTTGCGCTCGGCTTTTGTGACGTAGAGCGGGTATATTCTGGCAACGCTGGTCGCGTATATCTTGTGTGGCATTATTCTTGCTCTGCCTTGAAGTGCGGGTTGCGAATCAGTCCGACCAGTTGGCCGTTCGGCCGCTTGACGGTCGCGACGACCACGCCACCGCCCGTATCGAAGGGCTTCTCGTGCACGGTACACTCATGGCTCACGTACCAATCCACGGCAGCCTGCACGTCATCGACGCCAAAATACGTCCTAGGGCCATCGCTCAGTGCGGCGTTCGGGTCAAGTCCCAATTCGTAGCCACCAACGTCAAACCCCACATAAAACGGCTGATCAAAGTACGGTTCTTTGCCAAGCGCCTCCGACCACCAGGCTTTGTCGGCGGCAAGATCGTTAGTAGGGTATATGAGCGTTCGTAATCCGTGCAGTTCCATGCACTTATTGTACCTCGCATGGCGCGGCTAGGCTATAATGGCAGCAGGTGGGTGCACCCGCACCAAGCAAACGGAAGGCACGAATGAGAAAAAGGCCGGAAGAGCAGGAATACCACGAGCTCTTCGTCGCGAAACGAGTCCGCTACGACGGTCCGCAGCTGGTTCTTTTGAGCAATCACATGGCGGCGATCATAGCTGTCGCCCAAAACAAGTGCGCGTACGACAGGTCATCCGTCGAGCAAGCCGCCATGGTACTGCTTGCCGACCTCGCCGAAACACTCTGCGAACGAGCCACGGGCAAACGCCCGGTCTTATTGCCGCGTTACGTGCGTATCGACACCGAGCATGCCCCCGTGCGGCTCCCATGACAACGAAGGAGACCGTTCCGATGCGAAGAACAGGTAACCACGAATACGTCGTGACCATCAGCGGAGCGACGTTCAAGCAGATCATCCTGCAAGCGGTATTGCCGCAGGCATTCGTCGACGAAGCACGGCTGCAGCTCAACCCGCTCGCGACACGGCTCATACTCGACTTGCTTCGTATAAAAGTCGGGCCTCAGCATCCGCTTGCGCAGGTAGCCAACAGCGACGTCAGCAGCGTGAACTTCTTCATCAAGCAGCCGAACGTTTGACCATACGCCGTAAGCCGCGCAGTAGCGCGGCTTTTTCATTAGCGGGTAGGGATACTAAACACAGTACCGTCGCCAGCAACGGTGTTCGGCATCTTGCCGTCCCATTTTTCGATGGCAAGCTTGCGCAGGAAGTTGTCGCTGAGCGTTTGCGCCTGGGCCGCCTGGGCTTGGGCGTCCGTTTGCGCCGCTTCCAGGTTGAACTTGGCACGTTCGGCGTTCTGCTGGGCGACTTGCTTGTCTTCGATGGCCTTGGCAAAGCTTTCCGAGAACTTAAAGTTCGTGATACTGACATCGTCGACGACGATGCCGTACTTTTCGAGACGATCACGCAGTTGGTCGTACACGTCCTTTTTCAACGTCGATCGTTCCGTGATCAATTCGCTGGCGTTGTATTTGGCGCTCGCTCCCTTGAACGTCTCCGACAGGGCAGGGGTAATCACTTTGTCTTTGTACAATTCGCCGACCGTTTGGTGGATCGTGCTGACTTCGCCGCGGTTCAAGTGGTAGTTCAACACGACTTCCGCGGTCACGTCCTGAAGGTCTTTGGTTGCCGCTTGAGTGTCGGCCACCTCTTTTTGGACTTTGACGTCATAAATGGACACGTCATTCACGCCGAACGGTGCCACGACGCTCAAGCCTTCGGTCAGCTCGCGCCCCGTTACGCGGCCGTACTGCGTCACTACGCCAACCTGGCCGGTGCCGATCGCCCGTAGCGCCGTGAACGCGCCCGCCAGAACGACAAGCACGACTACTGCCAAGACTATCCAACTCTTCGTTCCGCCGTTCTTGAACCTGTCCAAACCGTTCTGCATATGTTCCCCCGCTTGCGTTATAGTGCGCTCAGTATAGCACAAACCACCCTTTGCGGACACATGTGTTGCGCCCGAAGGCGTTGTGGCGTACAGTTTAACGTACCGTCCCTGCGAACATAGGAGTGACATGCCAAGCGAATCGCACGGCAACGCGACCGATATGAGCGTCAGCCAGCTGGCTCGGGAACTGCGCGGCATCATGCTTGCCGGCCAAGAGGCGACGATGCTCCTTAAGTACGAAGGCGCGTCCGACAGGATAGTCATCATGCACCATGACGACGCCTACAAGATATACGTCTTCGGATCAGGCGAGACGATGTCGGAATACTGCGCGGCAGTACTGGCGGCACTTCTCGAAGACAATCATAAACAGGAAATCGAGCGGTTGATCGCCGACCTGTGACAATCATCCGCGCGAGTGAGCGCGGATTTTCATTGCGATTACTGTTGGTTTAAGCATAAAAATAAAACTCTATTGCAAAAATAACAGACTTATGCTATTATAGAGAGAGTAGTATAAATCCTACCGGATGATCACTTGTTGAGAATATCACTCGTCGTTCATCACTGCATAACGTACGAGAAAGGTATTCATGCATCGAAATTTCAAACCAAGCGGTAATAACCGCAGTCGCTTCGCGCCGCATAAACGGCGTGGCAGCGGCCCAAAACAATCAACCGTTCACTATAGCCGCTACATAAACAAAGCTGTCACCAAAGAAGAAGACGTCCCTTACGAACCGACGCATACGTTCGACACGTTTGGGCTTAATCCGCGCACCGCGGCGACGCTTCGCCACCTTAGCTTTACCAAACCGTCAGCCATCCAGGACCAGTCGATTCCTCCAGCATTGCTTGGCAAAGACATCATCGGCCTGGCCAATACCGGCACCGGCAAAACCGCCGCGTTCTTGTTGCCAACCATCGAAAAGCTCAATGCGAACCCGGTACTTTCGAGCGTACTGATTCTTGCTCCGACGCGTGAGCTCGCACAGCAGATCGACGCCGAATTCCGCCGCTTCGCTGCTGGCCAAAAGCTGTTTTCAGCGCTCATCGTCGGTGGTGCGAACATCAACCGCCAGATCCAGCAGGTCAAGCGTGGCCCGCATATCATCGTCGGTACGCCTGGTCGCGTAAAAGACCTGATTGACCGCCGCGTGCTGCGTCTGCAGGCCGTGAACACGTTCGTACTCGATGAAGCCGACCGCATGTGCGACATGGGCTTCGAAAAAGACATTCGCACGATCGAAGCCGAGCTGCCAAAGGATCGTCAGACGTTTTGTTTTAGCGCGACCATGACACCGAACATCAAAGCGATCGTCGAACAGTTCATGAACGCGCCCGAAACCATTTCGGTCGTCAAGAACCAAACCAACGATCACATCGAGCAGGACGTCGTTCATACCCGCGACAAAGCCCATAAGATCGAAATCCTGACCGAGTTGCTCAGCCAGCCGGAATTCGAAAAGGTCATCGTGTTCGGCGAGACCAAGCACGGCGTACAGCGCCTTGCCGACAACCTAAGTAACAACAACCTGCCTGCCGCTGCCATTCACGGCAACAAATCGCAGTCGCAACGTGAGCGAGCGCTGCATAGCTTCAAGACCAACCAGGTCAGCATTCTGGTCGCGACCGACGTCGCCGCACGCGGCATCGACGTCGACGGCGTCTCACATGTGATCAACTTCGACCCACCACAAGTGTACGAAGATTACGTGCACCGCATCGGCCGCACCGGCCGTGCCGGCAAGCCAGGCAAAGCCCTGACGTTTGTTGGTCAAAAGTAATTCGCTTACGCAATTGAAAAGGCGCCATACATGATGGCGTCTTTCGCGTTCTTTAAACCATATCCTTGACGACACCTTCTAACACAATTAAAATAAAGTCATATGAGTGCCGAACTTCATGTACGGTCCGAAATCCCTCCGATAACCTGGAATCACTTTAAGAATACGCACCCTATGGGTTCGATCGCGCTGGACGGCTACGTTGCTGGCGGGCCGCGATTCGACGCGGCCGGCCCGTACTTGAACGCGAATCACCACGAAGACGTCAACCGGCTCGCAACGCTTTCTACGGCGCAACAAATTCTCATGAACGTTCGCATGGGCATGAAAAAAACGTTCGCCGTCGACGGCGAGTTTTCGCCGAACGTGTACGTGAACGACTGCGACCAGGACGTCTGCACCGCGTGGTATCTGCTCGAACATATCGACCGTACTCGCAACCCAGCGCCAGGCCTGAATCGATTCGTGAACGTCGCCGGCACGCTCGACGCCACGGCCGGCGCATTCCCGTACGACCGCAGCCTGCGCACGCTCGAGGAAATGGCATGGGTATTCGACCCGTACGCAAGCTTCAGAGCAAGCGGCGAAATGGCACGCAAAGACAATGCCCAGTACGAGCACGTCATCCGCGAAGTTGGCCGGCGCATAACCCAGCACCTTGCGGGCAACGGCCATACCGTAAGCCTGGAACTTGGCTACGAAACGATAGGCGGCGGCGACGGCTGGACGATGATTCGCGAGATCGGCAAAGACGGCAGAGTAGGCGCGATGGCAGCCGGCGTGGACGCGTACGTGACAGCCCAAGAACTACCAAATGGCAGGTGGCGTTACACGCTTGGCCGGCGTTCCGAATTCATTCCGTTCGACATACCTGTGCTACTTGACCGACTGAATCGGGCTGAACAAAACGAACAAG
>JALRBE010000026.1 GCA_023262335.1 Candidatus Saccharimonadia bacterium
GTCTGCGAGAACTGAGCGACAGTGTCGGGGCGGGCGGATTTGCCTGCCCGCCCCGACACCTTTCATTCCACTTCATTTAGCGCGTTATACCTTGCGTCATACAACCCGGATACGACCTGATTTTACCCAAGCAGCAGCTTAACAACTAGTTTGCGCAGATTATCGATACGTAATCGACTTATTAATTCATGTTCCGTGGCCCCGGCCACAGGAAAGGAGAAGCCATGAGTACACTACTCAACCTAGTACAGCGCGCGCCAAAGCGTACTGCTGCTATTCTGACCGCTGCCGTCGCAGCAGTCGTGCTGCCAGCCACCCTGCTGGCATGGGGACCGTCGCGTCCTACCTTCACGGAGCAGGTTCCTGCTTCGTACATCACGTTCAACTCGATCACCAACAACTCGACGTACGGTGACGAACGCTACTTCGCGAGCGTCAAGGACACGGCCAACCTCAGCACCGCTGGCGGCTGGACCGACAACCAAACCGTCGAACCAGGCAAAGAGTACCTCGTTCGTATCTACGTTCACAACAACGCGGCATCGAACCTGAACCTCGTTGCCAAAAACGTCCGTGCAAGCGTGAGCATGCCAACGACGACCGGCAAGACGATGGCGATCAGCAACTTCATTACCGCTGACAACGCTACCCCGAACAAGATTTGGGACGACGTCAACTTCAAGTCCGAGAAGGACTTCAACCTGGTCTACGTTCCAGGTTCAGCAACGTTCCACAACAACAGCGTCGGCGTTGCGCCACAAGGCGCGGCACTGCCAGACAGCATCGTCACCAGCACGGGCGCACAGCTCGGCTACGACAAGCTTGACGGCAACATGCCTGGCTGTAACGAATACAGCGGCTACGTTTACTTCAAGGTAAAGCCGCAGTTCGCTACCGAAACGAACGATTTCACCATTAGCAAGCAGGTCCGCAAACAAGGCGACACCGGCAGCTACAAGGAATCGGTCGACGTCAAACCTGGCGACACCGTTAACTACCGCATCACGGTAAAGAACACCGGCTCCGCGAGCCTCCGCAACGTTCACCTCAAAGACCAGCTGCCTGTCGGCGTCAGCATGATTCCTGGCACCGCGAGCATCCTGGACTCGAACAACCCGAACGCGGCGAAGATCAAGGACGGTGACGGCATCGTTGCCGGCGGCATCAACATTGGCCACTTCGGTGCCGGTTCGAACGCGTTCATCGTGTTCGACGCCAAGGTTACCAAAGACCTGCCAGCTTGTGGCAAGAACATCATGGTAAACACCGCTATCGCGACGCCGGAAGGCCAAACGCCAAAGCAGGATACCGCTGACGTTACCGCTAGCCGCGAATGCAAGCCAGGCGAAGTTCCACCAACCGAACTGCCACAGACCGGTATTGACGGCGGCATCGTTGCCCTCGCGGGCATCGGCGCTATCGTCGCTGGCCTCGGCTACGCTTTCACGAGCACCAATCTGCGCACACTGTTGCGACGCTAACCGAGTCTGACCGCTCCCCATCGAGCATCGGCCTCGTAACCAATAACCCCCGCCTCATACGCGGGGGTTATTTGGTATAGTAAGAACATATGAGCAACAAGAAAAAGCGCAACAAGCAGTACAAAGGCCCCGGCGCGGCAATAACCCGGCCGTCCATTACCAGGGTCAACGCCGTCAGCCGCAACCGCATTCACCAGTGGTGGGTCGACAACAAGCGCGTCGCCAAACCGGTCATGATCGCCGGAGGTATCGGTGGCGTGATCGTCATCTCGGTCATCGGAATCATCGGGATAATCTGGTAGGTTTCGTCGGGATCCTGAACCCGAACGTGCTCCCCTTGCCGGGAACCGAATGGAATATTACGCTGCCGCCGTGCGCGGTCACTACTTTGCGGGCAAGATACAGCCCGACGCCCGTTCCGTCCGGCCGCTGCTTGCGAGCGTTCGTTGCCCGATAGAATTTGTTGAACAGGCGTGACTGCTCTTCTTTAGGGACTCCAATGCCGGTGTCGTGCACGGTGAACTCGACGTAGTCGGCATGTTTTTCGAGCTTGACGGCAATAGTGGAATCGGCGGTCGAATAATAAATGGCGTTGTCGATGAAGTTCATGATTACCTCGCGGAGCTTGGCGCCATCCGCCCGTAGCGGTATGTCTTGGTCGGTCGATTCGAGCCGCAGCGTCAGCTTGCGACCGGCGGCCATCAGTGTCAGGTTACGAACCTCTTGCTCGACGATCTGGCGAAGTTCTATGTCCGACTTGTCGATCATGAACTTGCCTGTTTGCAGCCGCGACACGTTCAAGAAGTCAGCGATCAGCCGCACCATGCGTTCGCTGCTGTTGAACGCTTCGGTCAGCAACTTTTCTTGCTGCGGCGAAATCTTGCCGACGTCGCCGTCGAGCACCATGCTCAAGTATCCCTTCACGCTCGTTAGCGGCGTGCGTAGCTGATGGCTTGCCATGCTCATGAACTCATCCTTTACTTCGTCGAGGTGCTTGAGCTGCGCGTTCGACGCCCTCAGCTGCCGGGTCGCCACGTCAATACGCTGCTGCAGCGTAGCGTTCAGTTCCTTGACCTCATGCAGCGACAGCGCATTCTGAATGGCGATGACCAGCTCGTTACTGATCGTCGTCAGCACGTTCAGGTCACGCTTGGTGTAGCTTCGACTCCTGTGATCGCCCAGTAACACGTAGCCCATGATTTTTTCGCCGTTGCGGAGCGGCATCACAAGCGAAATCCCGTGACTAACGAGCATTCGGCGGACGGTCGTATTGTCCAGAAGGTCCGTCAAAAAAACCTTGTCCTGACCGTTCCCGGCGTATTCATCAAGCAGACGCGCGTCGTAAACCGGCAGTCGACTGTGGCGGCGCGTTCCTGCCGACATATGATGTAGCGTCTCGTTTTCGTAATACAAGAAGAAGAACGCTTGCTCCGCCTTGAACGTAGATGCTATTTGCTCCGCCGCACGCTCCAAGAGACCGCGCAACTCGACCGTCGATGAAAGCAAGATGCTCAGCCGCGCGAAAAACTCTTCGCTGTTATAACTGTCGCGGTAAAATATGTCGTTCGTTACCCTGTCAAAAAAGTGCTTTATGGGCTGGAACAAGAACGCCAGTATAAGAGCGAGGAATATGTTCAGCGGGCTGATACTGATCGTGTCGGTCGCCTGCACGCCGAGTATGAACACCGAAAGCACGTACGCGATGACGTAATAAACGATGGATAGCGTCAGCAGTACGCCAAGATAAGCAACGCTTCTGACCGCCGCGAGACGTATGTCAAACAATTGGTGCTTGACGATCGATATGCTGACCGTGACGACGTAGAAAAGGGTCCAGGTCGGACCAAGCCAAATGAGACTCGACTGGCCAAAAACCGGAAGTAGCAGATTCGTTACCGTAGAGAGTGCGGCGGCCGCGAACGTTCCGGCAAGCACGTACGCCATTTGTTTGCGTTGATACCCGCGAAAATGCTTCATGCGGAGGATAAACTCTGAAAACGTGACCGAAAACGCAAACGTGAAAAAGACCGAATAAATGCCATACCACAGCGGATCGACCGTCACGACGTTCCCGTTGCCATGACTGGCGACTTCCACGATAAGGCTATCGGGACTACTGATAATCGCTAGCGAAGCGACAATAGTGACGACAGCGAAGAGAATATTGATCGGCGTCAGCGATCTTCCGCGCCTGGCCGGAAACACAGCCGCGAACAACGACAGGAAAAAGATGAGATACATCGGCGCTACGAGGAACAGTACCGTGCCGGCGTGGACAACCAGAGACGTATCGCCCGCGATGAGCGCCAGCGTGCCGACGGACCACAACACGACGAAAGACGCTGCCAGGACGAAATACCTGTTGACCGCGACCTGCCAACTCTGGGACGCGATAATCCAAGCGATCATCGTATTGATGATCGCCACGAGAACCAGACTGATTATCTCTAAAGAAAACATTGATTCATAAGTCGCTTACGCTTATGAATCATTAAAACATAAGTTACGGTATATCAACAGGTTTGCCGAACGATTGGAAATCAGCGATCTGGACGCCGTGCTCGTCGAACAATTTGCCTATGCGCGCGACGTCATCGTAGACGACCGGTTTGGTCACCGCATTATGGGGATTCTGCGATGCCGCCACCACCGCCGCCTCAAGGCCGCACGCGAATTCGGTATCGTGTCCGTAGAGTCCCGAACTGTCGCCATATGTGTAGCCTACGCCGTTCGTATAATACCCGTCTCGGGTCATGAACCGGCTCTCGCTCGCGTCTTTGCCTGCAACCCAGACGACCTTGCCACCGCGCGCTTCAAGCTGCCTACGATCGACGCTGCCCGGCTGGCTGTCGTCTATCCACACGACACCGTTCAGGTCTATGTCCCTGTACTGCGCGTCGTCAAGGTCTATCCGCTCGGTTATTGCCGACACGATGACTTTGTTCTTCATAAGCACTTGGGCGACGCTGCCCGCCACGGCGACCTTTCCCATGTCTGCCGCGCCGTTTCTGAGATCGTGCATGCGCTCTTCGCGCTTATCGAATACGTGCAGGTCATGGTCCGGAATGATATTCCGAAGCAGTTGAATCGTTGACCAGCCGATAGAACCAGCACCGCCAAGCACGCCTACTCTGCCCGATGTTTCGACGGACGGGCGGTCCATTGCCGCAAGAACGGTCTGACCGATCATATGAACGGTCCCGCCGTGCCCTGTCGTTGTTACCAGGTTATCCATACCCTCGATCGCCCGCAGTTTCCTGCCAAAATCAGTCAACATCGGAGTCGGGAGCGTCGCACCCAAACCAATATATTTGGCGCCAAGCTTGTGGTGCGCGAACTCAACGGTTTCTTTGAGTATCTTGCTAATGATTTTGTCGAGCCGGAGCGCCTGTTCGACGTTGGTGTCATCACGCCAAATGTCACGGCGCATGTCGGAATAAAGCGGCGCCAGAAGCAGCGCACCTCGCTCGTTAGGATCATCGCTCTTCGTATACGTATCGAGTGGAGTTCCCGGAGGAACGCCGTACATTGTTCGCATGCGGATTTCAGACGAAACACCAAAGCGCTTAGGATCGAGAAGAGGATAGAAGGGAATCGATTCGGTCGCGTAATCATCCTCGAGCCGGTCGGACCGCATCGGAACCACGAACGCTCGCCCTATCGGACCGCCAAGATCCTTTTTTTGCTCGTAAAAGTCGAAGGCGCTTTCAATGAATTGCTGACTGCTGTCATACGCAGCCTCAACGTCCATCGGATCAGCGTTCGTTTCGGTAAGTACCGTGTCGCGCACTTGAAGAAGCTTTTTGGACAGCTCGGAACGCGAAAACACGTCATAAGACGGGGGCATCGTTATCCATGCGCCGCCACTGCTTTTCAGGCGTTCAGTGACCGCCTCTTGTTCTTCTCGCGAACGAATTGATGGATTAGTTGACTCGGGTGCGCTCATGATCATACAACCGCATTATACCATAAAAGTATACTTTTACAATGTTTTTAAAATAATAAAAGACCCTATGTATATTTTACATAGGGTCATGAGGGACGCGCAATCCCAAAGTGCGATTTCAGGCGAGCCGCGGGCCGGCCTTGCGCTCCTTGTAATTGCTGATCGGATGGGAAGCCCAGTCGGGCAGCACCTGCGTCGCCATCATCAGACCGACCAGGCCGAACATCGAGACGACGGACATCTTCTCTGCCAATCGCCGCTTCATGCCGCCTCCTTGCTCTTGCAGGGATGCGCGCTGGCGCGAGCACTGACCTTCGCGTCCCTCCGGGACATCAGGTCGCCAATGACGGCGAACGGACGAAGCGACCACAACAGCAGCCTCATCTTGTAATACGAAACGTCGAACGGGATCATGCGATCGCCTTTCTTTGCGAGGGACACACCCTGGCCTTGCAAAAGCAAAGTCCGGCTTTATTATACAACCATATTCATAAGCCATCAAGCATAAGCTCATAAAACGCGGAAGAGTGATACACTGAATGTATGACCAAGATCGCAATCATCGAAGACGATACCGTAATCAACCAAATGTACCGCATGAAGTTCGAAGCGGACGGATTCGACGTGCAAGTCGCCGACAACGGGAAATCCGGCGTCGAGATGGTTGAATCGTTCGGACCCGACATCGTGCTGCTTGATTTGCAAATGCCCGAGATGACCGGCGACGAAGCGTTGCGGAAAATCCGTGCGCAACCCTGGGGCGTCAACGTGCCTGTGATCATTCTGACGAACACGGGCATCGAGGAATCGCCGAACGTTCTCAAAGAACTGAAAATCCACAGCTACATCGTCAAGGCCGAGCTGACCCCAAGCCAAGTCGTCGCCCGGGTCAAAGAAGCGCTCGGCATCTAATTTTCTTCGACCGTCGCTTGCGCCGCCTGAATAAGGTTATCGAACAGGGCCGCGACCGTTAGCGGACCGACGCCGCCCTTTTCGGGGGTAATGGTAATGTCGTCGCGCGTGCGTACCTCAGCGGCGACGTCACCGACTATCTTGCCCTTTTCGGACGCGGTGCCTGCGTCGACCACGACCGCACGGTCTTTGAGCATGGCGCTCGTAATCAAACCTGGCACGCCCGTTGCCGTCACGATGACGTCATAGTCCTTCAACCGGTCAGCCATATCGCTGCTCGTGTCGTCGAATACAGTGACGTCGTAGCCACTTGCTTGCCACCTGCGCACAAGCGGCGCGCCGACCAGCCTGCCGTTGCCAACGACCGCAAGCCTTTCGGCCTTCAGCGTAACGTTATACCCGGCAAGCAGCCAGTCGATCGCAAGCGGAGTCGCCGCGTCGAGCCGCGCGTTCGCACCAAGGCCGTCTACGTCCTTATCGGGAGCGACCGCGTCGACGATTTTCTGCACGTCGGTCATGTCGGCAAGCGGCAACTGCACGATGACGCCGTGCGTGGACGCGTCACCGTTGAGCCGTTCGATCACGCCTTGCACGTCTGCCTGATCAACCTTGTACGCTTCGACGTCAACGAGAATATCGGCGCCGTACCGTTTTTTCAATCCGACGTACATATCGATGACTGGGTCGTCGACCGTTTGCACGATCGCGAGCTTGGGATACACGTGATGCGCTTGGCGCAGCGCACGAACTTGGCGCGCTTGGCGCTCCTTTATGTAGTCAGCCAGTTCCAGGCCATTCAATAGCTTCATCCTACCAGCGTAACAAACGGCGCGCCATGCTACAATGAAGACACGTAACGAGGAGGGAGCCATGGAATACGAGTACGGCATGTACGCCACAGAACCAAGGGTCGATGTCACCGCGGAAGGACTGCTTGCGTTGATGGGAATATTCGTTCTGTTCTTTTTCATAGTTGTCGTTTGTTACGCCGTCACGGCATGGCTGCTCGGCAGGGTATTCAAAAAAGCCGGCACGCCGCAGTGGATTGCCTGGGTACCGGTGTATAACAACTGGAAAATCCTTGAGCTCGGAGGCCAGCAGGGCTTTTGGGCCGTACTTGGGCTCATCCCGCTCGTCAGCATCGTCGCGGCAGTATTCACGTACATCGCCATGTATCACATAGGCAAAAAACTAGGCAAAGAAGATTGGTTCGTCCTTTTGGCGATTTTCTTGCCGTTCGTATGGCTCGTCTGGCTTGCGTTCGACGATTCGAAATGGCGCGAAACGCCCGCGCGAAAACCCAAAAATATCGCGTCGTAAACGCGCCGTTCCACAGGCGTTATCCACTAGCATTTCACGTAGCCGCTTGCTATGATTAGCATGAGTATTATTATGGGGCATCGTCATACCGAGCAGGGGTTCACTATCGTCGAAGTAGTCGTTACTTTGAGTATTCTGGCGCTTTTTCTCGCCTTGTTTTTTACCATGTACATGACCAGCATGTCGCAGAGCAAAAGCACCGTCACGAAAGCGGCAGCCGATGACATAGCTCAGACGAACCTGCGAAAAATATCGAGCAAAACCACTATTCCGTCCACGACGAACGCATGCGACGGAACGACAAGCGGCAGCGGGAACGAGAACAACGCGACCTTGAATACCGCACTCTTGCCAGACGCCGCGACCAACACCGACCCGATGGCCGGCAGCGAAGTGACCATGGTCGCCTATACTGCCACTCCGCCGGCGAACACGATCGTCGCCGAACCGCTGACCGACACGGGATTGCCAGCGACCACGACCCAACGGCTACTCGTTATGTACCCGCGCGGCTGCTACAGTTCCATGCCGGCAAAAATAATATCGATCGTCGTGTACGGACCGACCGACTCGGATCAGGTAGTCCATGAGGCGTATGTCAATTAATCAAGGCATGCGCGGGGCGACGATCGCCGAATTGATCATCGTCGTTACGGTCCTTGGGACGCTCGTGGGCATCATCTTCGGGCCGTTCAACGATCTCTACACCGACAACTCACGGGGACTCCGTACGATCATACAAACATCCGACACGAGGGGGGCGCTTCGCCTGATCGAACGCGAGGTAGTCCTTGGCACGGAGTTCCTTGACGTGAATGCGATCGACGACATATCCGGCAACATTCCTGGCAAGCCGACCAGCCGCAAATGGGATTGGCGCGGCAACCCGACGCCAAGCACGACGAACAGGGTCTTGATCGTCGAGTCGTACGCCAGCCGTATGGTCGGCGACGTTCGCACTATCATCACCGCGTCGCCCGCGTGCACCACCCCGCTCATGACGACCTACGTGTATTTCGTCGACAACGGCAATTTGTACCGAAGAATCCTGAAGAACAGTGGTAGCTACACGGGATGCGGTGGAGCGGCGGAGCAAAAACGCCTGTGCCTCCCGACGTTCAGTTCCGCAAGCTGCGAGGGCAAGGACGCGCTTATCGTGAGCGGGGTGAAGTCGTTCACCGTTAATTATTATCTGAACTCCATGGCCGCCGAACCGATAACCGACCAGTGGACGAACGGTTCCGTGCTCGCAAACGCGAAGACCGTCGTCCTGACCCTCACCACCACGACCGGTACCGGCACGAACGCCCGCGATTCGACATCGGTCATGCGCATCACGAGGCTGAACGCATGATTGGCACCCGGCCCCAAAGCGGCTTCATCCTTCCGGCTGCTCTCATGCTCAGCCTTGGGCTGTCTATCATATCGGCGACGTTCGCGCAGTACATCATCCATTCCAGCAATGTCCTGAGCCAGCAATCGTACACCGGCCTAGCCGAAGAGGCGGCGAATTCTGGCATAGCGTATGCCGTTGGGTGCTTCGCATCAGGCACCAATGACTGGCCGTCACCGCTCGACCCGAGCATGAGTTGCAGCGCAGACCCGCTGCCGGGCACCTCGGAATACATGGCTATCGCGAAAGACAAGTCGTGGCGAAGCACGTTTACCATTGCACGGCCGTCGACCTCGGGAAGCGTGACGGCGATAGTGGCGACGGGCACGGTCGAAGCCGTCATCGGATCAAGCACGTTCACCGTGGCCACTGCCAAACGAAGCGTCACGATGACATCCGTCATGCAAACGACGCCGTCACCTCACGACGGAGGCGATACGTTCACCGATTTGTCGAGTGACAGCCACAGCTGCGCTATCGCGAACGGAAAACTATACTGCTGGGGCAGGAACGCGTCGGGGCAACTTGGCCTCGGCACGACGACCGCCATGGCGTCACCCCAACTCGTCGCAGCCACCAACCCAGGCGACGCGTTCTTGAACAAAGTCGTCACGATGGTCGCCGTTGGCACCGAAAACACCTGCGCGGTCGCAGCAGGGCAGCTGTACTGCTGGGGCGACAATACGTACGGACAACTCGGACTGGGAACCTCCGACGGAAACCAAAGCACACCCCAGGCGGTCATCGCGCCTTTGGAAAATCGCAAAATCACCCACCTCGCGCTCAGCCAAAGCGCGCCGACGTCCAAGTCGGCATGCGCCGTCGCCGACGGCATAACGTACTGCTGGGGGTCGAACAGCAATCAGCAACTCGGACAAACCGTCGGATCGTCAGTGGACACGACGAACCGCTCGACTCCAACTCCTATCTATGGCTATCGGAGCGGCGACCCGGCAAGCGCGCCGCTGTACGGCAAAAAATCACAGTCAGCAAGCGTGGGCGCCCGCAACGGTTGTGCGACAGCAATCGGCAAAATGTACTGCTGGGGCAACATAGACAACCCGTCCGTTCAGGCGCCTGTGGCCGACATGACGTCGAGCAGCTGGCAGTATAATTACGGCAACCCCGTCCTGCCTTGGAGCGTCAAAGTCATCGGCAACAATTCCTGTAGCGTGACGAATTATTTGATATGTGGGGGTAACGGCGCGTTCGGCACGTACAACCCTGCCGATATCGTCGGCTGGGGCACCACAACGCTCGACTACGATGCCGGCGAAACGAACGGCGACACGAGCACCCGCATGAACTGTATTCTTCTGGCGGACTTATACTGCAACGGTGGTTCAAACGCGTATCTAGGAAGATACGGACTCGGCCTTCCACCTTCCACAGGCTCGTACGAGGTATCGCAGCGATTGATTTCAAAAGTCGGCGTCGGTAATCAATACGGCTGCATGATTCCTAACGGTGGTCTCGCCTGCTGGGGAAGAGCCACCGAGGGCCAGCTTGGCAACGGCAGCATGACCGGCGTCGTCAATAACGCGGCATGGATCGCGCCTTCAATCGGTTTCGACAACACGCCTCTTGGCACGTTCCCTCGGTTCAGCGCGAGCGGACCGATCAGCGTCGGCAAGAACCACGCGTGCGCGCTGGCGAACGGCAGCTTCTTCTGCTGGGGCGACAACGACACGGGCCAACTTGGCGTCGGCGGCACCGTCGACCAGGCGCAACCAACTGTCATCAATACGACACAGTTCCCCACCACCGGCTGGCCGTTCTATGTGCCTATCAACACCACTAAGGAAAAGATCGTCGCCGGCGGCGATCATTCGTGCGCGATCGCGGGAGGGGAAGACATCGTCGCTCACGATTTGTACTGCTGGGGGTCGAATTCCTACGGCGAACTAGGTCGGAATAATACGACGAACAGTGACATACCGCGGCGAGTCAGTCTCTCCGGTCGTGTCACGGACGTCAGTGCAGGCGAGCGTAACACCTGCGCAATCGCCGACAGCAGACTCTATTGCTGGGGTGATGATACGTACGGACAAATAGGCGACGGTACTCCCGGAGGCATCCAAACGACACCTCGTCAGGTGGTCTTTAGCGGTACCGGCAAGCAGGTCACTTCAGTGAGCGTGGGCACGAACCATGTATGTGCCATCGTCAGCGGGGACGGATATTGTTGGGGATCGAACGCGAATTACGCGACAGGACTTAATACTAACAGCTCAACACCGACACTGCCTAATAACGGAAGATTGACGCTTGGCGCCGCAAGCACGACGAACGGCAACGTCACCGCGGCCTTTACCGCCATAGCGGCCGGCGATGATTACAGCTGTGCCGTCATCAACGGCGTCGCGAGTTGCTGGGGCAAAAGCAACGTCGGACAAACGGGCACCGGCTCATCGACGTTCGTTACCATCCCGACCGTCGTCAGCGGGCCGGCCGCAACGATGCAGGCGACACGCATTTCGACCGGCACGACGCATGCCTGCGCGACGATAGAAGGTGCTTTTTACTGCTGGGGTAACCAGGATCGAGGTCGGGTCGGGGACGGCGTCGCTACGGGTAGTCAGCTGACACCTAAACTCGTTGACGGAGGCGCTGCGGTCGGGCGCGCTGGCATCAATGTCGCGGCCGGAGATTCAACATCCTGTGGAATCGCGAACGGTCTTATACTTTGCTGGGGAGTCGGGACGCTTGGGCAAATCGGTGACAACTCGCTGACCGACTCGCTGGCGCCATCGGTCGTAACAAGGTACAGGACCCAAGGCAATTCCTCGGTCGAGCATATTTACTAGCCGCAAAAAAATCGCTAAAGAAAAATACTAGCGTGCTTTTTTTCGCTTCACTCACTGCGCGACCTTTCGACTGTTTTTTCACAAAAAGTCGAGAGTTCCAATCCTACTCGGCTCCCTATGAAAATCGCCAGACCTTAAGGTCTGGCGATTTTCATGGAGGGCCAGGAGAGACTTGAACTCTCGACACCCTGCTTAAGAGGCAGGTGCTCTAACCAGCTGAGCTACTGGCCCATGACTAACAGGTTAAAACTATACACCGTTACGACATAAAATGCAATGCTCAAACAGCCTGAGGACATAAGAAAAACAGCCCGTCCATAAAAAGGCTGCTTTTCTTGGTACACCCGGAAGGATTCGAACCTACGACCCTCTGTTCCGAAGACAGATGCTCTAATCCACTGAGCTACGGGTGCCTACCACTCATGCGCTATGCACGCATGGGCTATTGTATCATTTTACCCCTCGTTACGCTATAATGCGCGTAGTGAACATCAGTACGAATGTATCTCTAGCAACCATGACGACGATGGGACTCGGCGGCACTGCCAATTATGTCGTGGACGTCACCACCGACGAAGAACTCCGACAGGTATACCTGAATGCGAAGACGATGAGCCAGCCAGTGTACGTCATTGGTGGCGGCAGTAATCTGATAGCTCATGACGAAGGCTACCCGGGTGTCATAGCCCATATGATGATACCTGGAATCGAAATTATTGCCGACGACAACGACACGACCACTATCCAAGCTGGCGCTGGTGTTTCCTGGGACGAACTTGTACGCTTCGGCGTTGATCGGCAGCTCACCGGAATCGAGGCAATGTCGGGCATACCAGGTTCAGCTGGCGCCGCACCCGTTCAGAATATCGGTGCGTACGGGCAAGAACTCGCGGACACGTTCGTATCGCTTGAGGCGTATGACATAGCAAAGGACTTGTTCGTGACGCTCAGTGCCGCTGATTGCGATTTTTCGTATCGGAGAAGCATATTCCGTGAAAACGCGGCGGGGCACTATGTCATAACACGCATCACATTGCGACTTTTCAAAAGCTCGCCACAGCCACCGTTTTACGATAGCCTGCAACGCCATCTGGATAGTAGTCAAATCACGGAATATACCCCCCAGTCGATCAGGGACGCGGTCCTTGATGTCCGAGCGGACAAACTCCCCGATCCTAAAATAGTGCGCAATTCAGGCTCTTTCTTCAAAAATGCCATCGTCGAAAAATGGCAAGCGGAAGATCTGCAGAAAAACTACCCTGACATGCCAACGTACCCTATGGACGAGAATCACGTAAAGATACCTACCGGCTGGCTGATAGAGCAGTGCGACCTCAAAGGCGAACTGATCCATGGCATGAGGGTCCACAAGGGCAATGCTGTCGTACTCATCAACGAATCAGCTACCCACTACGACGACCTGTCGCTGGCACGGCAGACCATTATCGACGCAGTGAGAGACCGCTTCAGAATCTCCATCGATCAAGAGCCGCTCGAACTGATGACACCTTAAGAAAAAGTCTTGCAAAGCCCTTATGGCTACGGTAGAATTTATTCAGAGTAATATTTTAATTAGGGGGCAAAACCTAAAAATGAGTATCAAAGAAATTAAAAAATTGCAGTCAGAGAAGGGCTTTACGATCGTCGAACTCTTGATTGTGATCGTTGTTATCGGTATCTTGGCAGCGATTGTGATTGTTGCGTTTAACGGTATTACACAACAAGCAAATGCCAACGCAGCAAAAGCGAACGCGCAGAGCGTGGCTAAAGTAGCGGATACATTTAACACCGAATGTCCAAAAACAACAGCTTGTGCGAGCGTAAGTGGCTATCCATCAGAGGCTAACTTGCGGACGTATTCTGGTGCTTCAAATGCAACCGCTAAGCTTCCAGCAGCAATTAGCGCAGATGCAGCATTAATCCAAACTACACTTAGTGCTACACATGCTGATGGAAAAACGATACAGTACCTAGTTAACGCAACTAATACCGGAACCTGTGTTGGTTATTGGAACCAGTCGACGGGTGCAGCTGAGTATATCTACGCCGGCGCTGCATCGAATGGACAGAATATCGCTACACCAACTTGTTCATAAGATTTCTTAAAATAATAGGACACAATGAATGATTGTGTCCTATTATTTATTGTATGGCTACAAAATACCCGCTCTCGTTTTGAATGTAACAGCAATCTTTACTGCTAAGGCAACTATATCATCTTCCAAAAAACCCTTAGTTGTCACCGCAGGCGTCCCGAGACGGATACCACTGGGCCTAAATGGCGGCAGCGGATCGTCCGGCACGACATTCGCGTTGACGGTAATACCGGCACGTTCAAGCATGTCTTGAGCTTGCTTGCCATCAATACCAAAAGACTTATGGACGTCCGCCAAAATCAAATGATTACTCGTGCCACCTGTCACCAAGTAAAACCCTTGCTTTT
>JALRBE010000027.1 GCA_023262335.1 Candidatus Saccharimonadia bacterium
TCGGGGTCTAGTCTCCTGTCGGATTTCTTCCCGCTCCTCGTGGGTGATAACCACTCGAATGGATGTACCTCTATATATTACCTCTTTTTAGGCAGCATTGGCAAGAAGGCGCTGGTTCGGCGCTTGTATTCCGCCCAGCCCGGACGGCCCTCAAGCAGCTTCTCTGTTATCGGCACGCCCGAAACGAATAGCAGCAGCACCGTTACGGTAACGGGACCGACTACTGCCAGCCACCACGGCGCGACCGACGCCGCCACCACGAATATACCCCACCATTGGACCGCTTCGCCAAAATAATTCGGATGCCTCGTAAACCGCCAAAGACCGGTCGTCATGAGCGTACCCTTCTTTGCGGTACGTCGATGCCGGGCAAGCTGCCAGTCACCGATTGCCTCGAACGCAAAGCCCGCCAGCCACATCGCAGCGCCAACTGCTGCCACCCATCCGATTGGATGCGGAGTCACCGACGCGACAGCGATAACAGGAAACGAAACCGCAACCGCCAGCACGGCCTGCACAAGGTACACGCGTACGTACATGTTCGCGCCAACGCCACCAGGCTTCTTGGCGTAGCCTTTGCGCAAGGCCGCGTAGCGCCGGTCTTCACCATCGAGCTTACCCCAACGTCTTTGCAAATGCATCGTGAGTCGTAGTGCCCATACGGCAACGAGCGCGCCGACGAGGAATTGCGTCGAACCGAAATCGATCCGGCTATATCCAACGTATGTCACCACGAGAATGGCAATGAACACCACACCCCAAGCGACGTCGATCACATCATACCTATCCGCTCGCTTTGCCGCAACGAACACGCTCGTCATCGACAATATGGCCACCAGGAGCGCGAAACCCGTATTGATGAGAACGTCACCGGCCATTCAGGCGACCAACGAGCTGCCAAACTTCAGAATGACCAGGGCGATAAGCAGCACGACCCAGCCTGCCACGAACACCTTGTCGTAATCCGCGTCCAAAAAGCGAGTAACTTTTTTATTCACGTCCTTCGCGAGACCGAAGGTGTTCTGCCGAAGATTGTAGCGCGTGACGGTCGCCGTAAGCATGGTCATGCTGAACGTCACGACCAAACACCACGGGCAAAGAACCTCTATGACGTAGACACTGTTAAAGAAGAGCCAGTACGCGAACAGAGTCCAGAAGACGATACCTATTTCGGCGCCGATCATAAACCACTTCGGGAATTTCACTTTCGACAATCCGAGCAAAGCGATCATGATGACCAGCGGAAACCCTATGAGCCCAATGTACATGTTCGGGAATCCGAACACGCTCGCCTGCCATGTTTTCATGACGGCAGCGCAGTTCAGTACCAAGTTAAAACTGCAGCTCAGAATGGTATCGGGATTCTTCAGGAGATGAAACTCCTCTACGGCAAGCACGAAACTCGCGATAAGGCCGATGCTACCGAACGCGAGCATGGTCCCGAAAATCCAGGCCGTCGATCGGTCGTCGGACTTACTGTGGGATGCGAACAACTTATTGAACATAATAACTTACCTCGTCTATGGTTGGTAATGGCAACCCTCTCCACTGCGCCAGCAACTGGCCGTCTCCTGCCGTAGCGATGATCGTCGGATATTCGACCACGTCGTACACTCGTGCCTTTTCGGCGCCAAGCGGCGTGTCGGGATTAATAACCTCGATTTGCTTGCCAGTCCGGCGAGTAAAATCATGGAGGAATTCGGTCACGCGGCGCGCGTAATCAGTACTGTCGCGCGTGAACGCCACGACGCTCACGAATCGTTGCCTTTTCGGCGTGACGCGAGTATCGCTTCGAATTCATCAAGGGTCTTGAATTCCCTGTACACACTCGCGAACCGCACGTACGCGACTTCGTTCGTCTTTGCCAGCTCATCGAGTACGAGGTCGCCGATCGCCCTTGATGGCACCTCCGACTCACCTATTGAATAAAGGTTTTCTTCGACGTCGCTGACAATCGTTTCGATCTCAATCTCGCTGATAAACTTACCTACTGACCGCCTGATGGCGACCGTCAGTTTTTCGCGGTCGTACAGCTCGCGCGTACCATCCTTTTTGAGGACGGCAAGGTTCGGCTTCTCGATGCGCTCATAGGTCGTGAACCTGCGTCCGTCAGGGGTTTCGCGACGACGGCGAATAGTCACGCCGTCTCCTACCTCGCGCGATTCGATCACGCGGCTGTCACCGATGTTTATTGGGGCTCCCACGCCGCTCTCCTATGACTCGTCCGTCTTTTTGTTCTTCTTGCGACGACGAAGGAAAGCAGGGGTATCCGACTCGTCCTCGTCCTCGACTGGCGGCGTGTCCCAAATGTTTTGTGCCGGTTCTTCGGCAAAACTTGCCTGAGGATCGGCTTTTTCCAAGTCCAAGTTAACGCTTTCGACGGCTTCGTCGCTCACGACAGGTTGGCTTTCGATCTCGCGAATGCGCTCGGCCGCGCCACCGTCAAGCGATACTTCCTGCTCATGGAAGAACTCGCTGTCGAAACCGGTCGCGATGACAGTGATGATCAATTCGTCCTCGAGATCAGGCTTCAACGTAGCACCGAAGATAATATTCGCATCTGGTGACACGGCGCTGGTGATGATTTCGGCTGCTTCCTGGATTTCCGACATGGACATATCGTACCCACCGGTAACGTTGAACAGGACGCCCTTCGCGCCATCGATCGACACCTCGATAAGCGGCGATTCGATTGCTTGTTGCGCTGCCTGCGCGGCGCGGTCATCGCCACTGGCACGGCCGATACCCATAAGCGCGCTGCCCGCGTTACTCATGATCGCCTTGACGTCGGCGAAGTCGAGGTTGATAAGACCATGCTCGGTTATCAGTTCGGAAATACCCTGCACGCCCTGGCGGAGTACGTCATCGGCGATCTTGAACGTCTCAAGAAGAGGAGTCCTGCGGTCGATCGTTTGGAGCAAGCGATCGTTAGGAATCGTAATCAACGTGTCGACTTGACGGCCCAGTTGGTTGATCGCCCAGTCCGCGTTCACGCGGCGCTTCTCACCCTCAAAACTGAATGGCTTCGTGGCAACGCCAACGACGAGGATACCAAGTTCGCGGGCGACTTCGGCAACGACGTAGCCAGCACCGCTGCCCGTGCCACCGCCGGCTCCGATCGTGACGAACACCATGTCGGCGCCCTCAAGCGCCTCGCGGATCTCATCGCGCGATTCGTTGGCCGCGGCCTCTCCTACCGAAGGATCGGCACCAGCGCCAAGACCGCCCGTGGTCGCATGGCCGAGATGCAGCTTGATGTCAGCCCTGCTGTTATGAAGCGCCTGCGCGTCGGTGTTCATAGCGATGAATTGCACGCCGGTAAGACCTGCGTCTTTCATGCGGTTGATAGCGCTGCCGCCGGCACCGCCGACGCCCACTACTTTTATACTGGCAAATGTCTGAATCTCGCTTGGTGTTACTTCCGGCATCGCTACTCCCTCGTCCGTCTTATTCCTATTTAGTATAGCATCTCTGTCAAAATGATTCGCCACTCAGGGCTTGAGGCGCGCGAACAGCCGCTTCAACGCTCCACCCGCCTGGCTGGCAGCCGACTTCGTGTTGCCAGACTGGCGGTTCGTGGCATGCGAGCCTTCCGCGTCGATCAGCATAAGGCCGACCGCCGCCGCATACTGAGGCTCGTCCAAGTGTTCGGCAACGCCGCCGTATCCCTTGGCACTACCGAGCCGTACGGCAAGATTGAGCGACTCCTTGGCGTAGTCGACGATACCTTTGAGTTTGGCACCTCCGCCCGTCAGCACGACGCCGCTTGGCAGTTTGGCGTGACGGCCAGCCTTCTTCAGCTCCGCGCCGATCGACTCGAACAGCTCTTCAAGCCGAGCCTCGACGATTTCATCGACGTCACTGCGAGCGAATTCGATCGTTTCTTTGTCGTGCTCGACCGTAACGGTGTCGCTCCCGGTCAGCGGCTTGGCCGACGCATGCGTCAATTTGACGAGCTCGGCGATTTCGGGATCAGTCTTGAGTCCGATGGCGAGATCGTTCGTTATGTTGTTGCCACCGACAGGGATGACGCCCGCGAACTGCAAATCGCCTTCTTCGAAGATGGCGATGCCCGTTGTCGCTCCGCCAAAATCGATGACGGCAACGCCGTTCTCGAGCTGTTGCTCATTCAAAACGGCACGTGCGGAAGCGACCACGCTCGGCGTCACCGAGTTCGCGTGGACTTTCGCCAAATCAAGGGCGCTATGGAGCGCCGACACGTTGGGTACCAGTGCCGAGATGACGTTCGCGTTGATCTCGAGGCGCGTTCCCGACATACCAAGCGGATCCTTGATGTTGTCTTGCCCGTCCAGCCGGTAGCTATGCGGAACGACATCCAGTATTTCGCGATTCGCGGGAACTTTGCCAACGGTAGCGACTTCGGTCAACCGGGCAACGTCTTCGTCGGAGACGACATGGTCAGCGGCACCGACGGCGATCATGCCATCCGTGGTCGTGCTAAGGATGTGAGCGCCGTTTATGCTCATAGACGCGGCATCCACTTGGTAGCCGCTCATGCGCTCAGCCTCGCCAAGAGCGTCATCAATCGCCTGAGCGGGACCGTTCAGGTTGACGATCGTACCCTTCCGCATGCCCGTATTCGGGACTTCGCCCATGCCAACGATCGTAGGAGTGCCCGTTGTCGCGTCGAGATGACCAACGACGCAACGGACCGTGGTGGTGCCGATATCAATACCGACGGCGTATCGAGAGAAATCTTGCATGAGTCGTATTATAACGCTTATGGGCGCGTTTTAGAATAGCTTCGCCGCCCAGTCCTGCGCCGGATACTGCTGCAGGTAATCGAACGAGGCAGGCGGAACGTCAAAGGGCAACCTCGCGTACCCGCCGCGCGCTTCGGCCAAGCCGTACGCATAGCGTAATTCGTCGATTTCACCGACACACTCGAACGGCTTCATGACGCCATCGATTCCAAGCAGACCTTTGAACGTATGCTCAAGGTTCGGTTTGGCAAAAAGGTCTTGTCCGCCGAATACGGATCGGAGTTCTTCGGCCGGCAAAAACGGTGCGAACAGCAGGTACGAGTTCGCGCACTTTGGGCAGTTACCACACCAACTGAGCGTCGAGTTGTCACTACCCTGCTTGTAGTTCGCCACGTTGCAGGAGCTGAACGAATGACCGAAATCATCCCATGCGTTTTCTATGAACAACTCGGCGATGCGGAGCTCGGTATGTTTTCGCAGCGGCGACCCGATACGAATGTCTTTTGACACGTAGCGCGCGACGTATTCCGCGAACAGCTGCTCGGCCTTCCATGTCTTCGACCATTGATGCGTGATCGCAAGGTCTCCGACCCATTCGTGCGGCTCCTCGCCTTCGTGCCCGATCGAAGCAAGAACGGTTTTTTTGTTCAAGAGGACCGCTTGTACGAGCGAGATCGCCATGACGACGAACGTCACGGGAATATGGCCGCTCAGCCCCCCGCTGTCGGCATGTTTTTTCAACGACTCGATATCGACCAGCCGTTCCGCGACGTGAAGCCCGCCAGGCAAACCGTCGATGAACCGTGGGTAGTGCTTACCGCGACTGGCAATATAAAGAGACTTGTACTCTATACCTACTTTCGTAAGAGAGGTCGCCGTCAACAACGAATCCTTGCCGCCGCTCTGCAGTGACAAAATGCCCTCTCCGCCATACTCGACGCCACCCTCGGACCCCTCGGCGGACGCAGCGAACCGAGCCAAATCGCTCCGCGTCAGATCGTTTTCGTAAGCGTACTGGCTCATGCCCTCTTGATAGACGGTGTTAAGGAATTCGGCCTGCCACTCATCAGGACCGCCCTCGGCGAATCGCACTCGGCTGCGTGGATACACCTTGCAGTACGACGTGCCGATCACGATGAACGCCAGGAAAAGCGCCCGTCGCAGAGCGTCTTTGTCGTATTCCGTCGCAGCATCGAACACGACCTGCTCAACGAACGCGTCGAAGCCGTCGAACGAATAATGAAACGAGGCCGTAAGCGTCACGTCATCGAACTCATACCGCTCGAACACGAACTCACGCTGAACGCCAGCGACCAGCGACCGGAACGCGTCTCCTCGCTCGGAAAAGTCCTTGAACATATCAAAACTGGCGCAACCCGGGCTGAGCAGCACGACGCCGCCCGCAGGAACGAGTTGCCGAGCACGCTCGAACGCCTCCGCAAGGTCGGGCGCAATACTACTGTTACCAAAGCCATGCTCCGCGAAATGCGAGTGCAGACGCTCGGCGGTTTGACCGATCAGAACGACATGCTCAAGATTCTTCGTCGCGACCAACTCGTCCACCAGCGGACCAAGGTCGATACCGCGGTCATAGCCGCCCATGATCAAAACGACGGGCTCCACGTATGCGCGCACCGCAGCGAGCGTCGCAGGAGGCGCCGACGAGAAACTGTCGTTCACGTACAGCACGCCGTCACGCTTGCCGACTTCCTCGATACGATGAGGCAAGCCGGTAAACTCGCGGATCGCGGCGGCAAGCGCCGAGCGGTCGTTCGTGAACTCACTCGCGGCGGCAAGCGCGGCGTAAATGTTCTCAATATTATGATGACCTTTAAGGCCGACGTCGCTCTTTGCCACCAATGGCTCGCCGTCAAGGATGATCACCTCGTTAGACACATCCTCGCTGCCATACGGCACCCTTTTGCCAGGAGACAATTCGGCTATGCCGCGAGAGCGCTCATAACGTGGGTTGTAAACGATAATGTCGGACTCGTTCTGATGCGTGGCAATGGACGCTTTCGCCGCGACGTAATTCTCAAAGTCGCCGTGCACGTCCAGATGTTCCGGCTCTATCATGAGCACCACGCCCACATGAGGGCTTTTATGCATGTCCCATAGCTGGAAGCTGGAAAGCTCGTAAACGACGACGCCTCCGCCAGCGGCAATAATCTCGTCGAGCACGTCGAGCGCCGGGATGCCGATATTACCGACCAGCCAAACACGCACCCCCGCCTTCTTCAGCATGGCAGCGATCAGGCTGGACGTCGTTCCCTTGCCCTTCGTGCCGGTAACGCCAATGATTGGGACGGGGCACGCGGCAAAAAATTCCTGGGTCACCGACGTTACCGTACCTCGCGTCGTGATACGCTCCGGATTGATGGCGGGCGTACGCACGACCAAGTCGGCATCTATGTCGTGGAAGCTTTTCGTTCCGCCCTGGAACAGCACGCCTTCCGGCAAGGGCTTCTTGGGAGATTCGTTGTTGTCGTAGACGACGAACTCGGCATCGGGGAACGTTTTTTTGAAGTGACGGTAGGCGCTTTCGGCCTCGATACCGTACCCGAGCAATGCGATTTTCATAACTGTATTATCTCATACCGCCCGTAAAAACGGTCGTGATTAAAGTTGCGTCAGGACTTCGGCGCCGTCTTCGGTAATAAGGACCGTGTGCTCGAAATGCGCCGCCATGCTGCCGTCCCGGGTCGAAATCGTCCATCCGTCATCATGATCGGTGATGACACGTTCGCCGCCAAGCGTCGCCATCGGCTCGATCGCGATGGTATCACCTGGCTGCAACAAGATACCACTGCCCTTCTTGCCGTAGTTCGGAACGTCGGGACCCATATGCATTTCCAGGCCGACGCCATGACCGACCAGTTCCCGGATAATACCAAGTTTGCCGTCACTAAGAACCTTCTCGACGGCAGCGCCGATATCGCCGACGTGCGTGCCGCGTCCCTTGATGGCATCGATCCCGGCGTAGAGACTCCGTTCGGTGACGTTCAGCAAGTGCTTGGCGGCGCCGTTCGGCTGTCCGCCGACCACCATCGTGAACGCGCTGTCAGTTTTCATGCCCTTGTACGTAATGACAAGATCGAAGCCGACGATGTCGCCCGATTCGAAAGGAACGTCCGTCGGTACGCCGTGAACCACCGCATCGTTCACGCTGATGCATATGACCGCCGGAAAATTCGGCGTCGGTTCCTTGTAGGTCGGCGTCGCGCCGTGGCGTGCGATTTCAGCCTCGACCCAAGCGTTGACGTCCCAACCGGTCATACCAGGCTGCACGTACGCCTTTACGTCGCGCAAAATGGTCGCGAGAATCCTGCCACCTTCGCGCATGGCAGCGATCTGTGCGGCCGATTTCACAGGCTGGCTCATTGGGCGATTCCGTGTGCCTCGAGTTCTTCCATGATCCGGTCGTGCACTTGGCCGACAGTGCCGACACCATCGATATGCACGATATTCACGTTCTGTTCGGTCAAGTACGAAAGCACTGGGTAGATTTCCGTTCGGTAAATTCGTAGGCGTTCGTCGATCACCTCCGGCGTATCGTCAATGCGGCCACGGACCTCAAGGCGCTTGAGCAGCTCGCTCTTCGGGACCTCCAAAACGACCACGAGCTTGATGTCCCGACCATGGTGTGTGCGGTTCTCGACCAGCCACTTCGCCTGCGACATTTCGCGCGGGTAGCCGTCCAGGATGACGTTGTCGACGCTGTGCGACCGACGGATCGCGTCGCTCATGAGTTCGTTCACCGTCTGCGGGTCGACCAGCTTGCCGGTCTGCATTTGCTTGATGACTTCCAAATCGCGAGTATCGCGTAGCATTTGCCCCGCGCTCAACCAGCGCCACCCGTTGCGTGCCGCAAGCATTTGCCCCTGCACGCTCTTGCCTGCGCCAGCGGGACCAAAAAATACGATCATGTACCCTCCTGTGGAATTAATTCAGTGTTTCTTTGACGATCCGCGCGAGCAGCGCGCCATCGGCACTATTGCCAACCTGTTGCTTGACTGCGCCAATGACCTGCCCCATGCCCTTGGCGTCAGTAACGCCGAGTTCGGCGACTTTTTCGCTGACGATCTTCCGAAGCTCGTCTTCGCTCAGTTGTTCAGGCAAATAGTTTGCCAGCACTTCCGCCTCCCTGCGCTCGACGTCGGCAAGTTCCGGCCGGCCGTTCTGCTCATAGACGGCGATGCTTTCGTTGCGCTTTTTTACTTCGCGAGCGATAATCTTTTCGATTTCCGCGTCGTCCAGTCCTTCATCACGCTTGCCCTGAGCGACTTCTTCGTTCAGGATCGCCGCCTTCAGGTTACGGAGCGTATCGCCGACAAAACGATCGCCGCCCAACAGAGCGGCTTTCGTATCGTCTTGTATTCGCGCGCTGAGCGCCACTGTTAGCGGAGCCCCAGTCGTGCTTTCGCAAGCTTCTCAGCCTTGCGTTCCTTGCGGATAATCGCCTTTTGGCGTCGCTCGGTCTTGCTGATGTCTTTGTTGAAGCGCATTGATGCTTTAGCTTCGGCAAGAACACCGCTCTGCAAAACCTTGCGGTTAAAGCGACGAATGATGTTTTCGTTCGCTTCCTTCTCGTCTTTACGTGTAACTTGTACCATATCGCATGTATTGTAACAGGGAAAAGTAAGATGCGCAACCCCAAGAAATGAAAAGAGCCCGCCCTGAAGGAGCGCTGCCGCCGAGACGTGTCTCGCGGGCTCAACTTCAGGACGGACGAACTGCGACTGCCGGCATCACGTCCACTGGCACGATATCGTACTGCGCCAGCGACTTGAGACGATACTCACGTTCATGGATTTGGTAATACCCGCCGCGAGTCGCTTCGTTCCGTTTCTGCTGCGTCTCTTTCTTGTACGCTTCCGCTTCGTGCAGGCTGCAGAATGCCGCTACGATGCGCTGGTGGCCTTCGTATTGTTTACGAAACAGCCTGTTAGCGCTCTTCGTACCCTGTCTGCCGTAAACTTGGTAGACAAATTCCGGTACGGTTTCGAGAACGCCAAACAACTCATCCGATTCCATGACACCTTCCTTCACATTGCGAAACAGCGAATCGTAAAACCCACCATACTGCATTCCGTAGGGTTTGCAAGCTCAAGCGGTTTCGAGATGCAGCAGCCGGCCTTCGACCGTACGCCGGCCGTTCCATTCGTTGATATCGGGCTGGTACCATGCCGTCACGTATTCGCCGGGTTCAGCGAAAAAATGCTCGGGCGCGCTGAACGCGAGCAGCTGCAGTTTTACGCCGTTCTCGTCGCGCAACTCGAGTTTGACGTGCTGGGACTCGGCCCCCATGCGGCGCTTGTTCATGACAAGCAGGTTTTCGGACTTCAGTACCGGTTGAGGATTGCCGTTGCCGAACGGCTCGAGGGTCGCAAGCAAACCGACGAGCTCTTCCGTCACTTCCGCGAAACTTGTCGTGACCTCCGCTTTTGGCAGCAGCAAAAGGCGCTGGTTCTCTAGCTTCTGATCGCGATAGAAATCATTCACGCGGCGACGGAACGCATCTATATTCGCGGTCGCAAGAGTCACGCCGGCCGCGAGCTTGTGCCCCCCGCCTTTGATGATAATGTCGTCGGATGCCCGTATGGCATCGGCGGCACTGAAGTCACCGTAACTCCTGGCCGACCCTTTCGCTTCTTCGCCTATTTCTTCGAGGACGAACGTCGGCTTACCGTATTTTTCGAGCAGCTTGGCAGCGACGATGCCAATGATGCCATGATTCCACCCAGTACTGCTGACGACTAGAACGTTGTCTTTTTCATAGCGCTCTGCCTGCACTATGGCCGCTTTGAATATTTTGTCCTGTTCGCTTCTTCTCGTTGTATTCATAACATCGAGTCGTTGTGCGAAATCCAACGCTCTCATACCGTCGGACGCCCGTAACATATCCAGAGCGTATGTCGCCGTCTCGAGCCTTCCGGCCGCGTTCATACGAGGGCCAAGCGCGAAACCAAGGCTGCGGGCATTCACTTTTTCAGGGTCGACGTCAGCGACGGCCATCAACGCTTTCAAGCCAGGCCTTCTGGTTCGTGCAAGTACCTTCAACCCCCAAAATACGTTGGCCCGGTTCTCGTCAGCCAGCGTCACGACGTCGCAAACCGTTCCGAGCGCGACGAGATCGAGCAGCCACTTTTCTTGGCCGTCAGGCAGCCCTGGCAACCTTGTTTGCAACGCCTGTACCAGTTTGAACGCGACGCCAACGCCGGGCAAGTCCAGGAATGGATAAAGCGTGCCGACCTGCGACGAACCTGCCTTCAAAAGGTACCCTTCGTATTCGTCGGGATGATCCGCCAGCAAACGCTTAGGGTTGATGACAGCGACCGCCGGCGGCTGTACCGGAGCGACATTGTGATGATCCGTCACGATAACCCCCATGCCAAGTTCGTTCGCACGCACGATCTCCTTTTCGCTTAGGCTGCCGCAGTCGACGGTCACGATAAGCGTCGCGCCCATGTCTGCGATACGCTCGACAGCATCCACGGTCATGCCGTAGCCCTCGACGAACCGGTTCGGTATGAACGCTTCGACATCCTGAAACCCGAATGATTCGAACGCATCGAGCAGTACGGTCGTCGCGGTCAACCCGTCAATGTCGTAATCGCCATAAATAACGATTTTTTCCTGGCTGCTCAGCGCCGCCTCGAGCCTGTCGACCGCGGCCGCCATGTCGGGCAAAAGAAACGGGTCGTGCTTGGCGTCGTAACTAGGATTCAAAAAAGCGTCACGGGCTTCACCTGTCAGCCCGCGCGCTTTAAGTATGTCTTCGAAGAGAGACATTACAAGTCTGTAGCGGTGCGTTTTGGACGCGACGACTGCTGCTGCGACTTGATCACGATACTCTGGAGTTCTTTGAAGATGACGAACTGCTTGTTCGTGGAATAAATCTTCGTGTTGCCCTGCTTTTCGCTTGAGAGGAACCCGACCTTTTCGAGCCGCTTCAGTTCGCGCTGAATGTTGCCCGGATCCTCCTTGATAAGTTTCGCGAGTCCGCGGACATGCGTCCTGAAATCAGGATATTTGGCATAGACAACAACAATTTTCCGCCGCACCCGTGAAGTAATAAAAACGTCTAGCATACTCTCCCTTATGACACCATTCTGTCGCTTTCGTTACTCTACATCTTACACTTTCTTACAACACCATACAAGTGGTTTTTTCGCTGCTCAGCGCCAATTAAGGACGATTTGGTTTATTTTACCGATTGTCTCTTCATGGCTCGGCAAGTCGTTGCTCTCATAATAATGGTTCGTATCCATGTAGTTTTCTTTTACGTCGAGAATATGCAATTCATCGGCTATGGCATGTACTTTGTCGACGACTTCGACGCTTGCCATGGGCGTCGCGATGACGAGCTTTCCGTACCGCACGGGTTTCAAGAAATCCAACGCGACATCGAGAGCCATCGTGTCGTTCATGCCGTCGTTCACGAGAATGACCGTATGGTCGCGCAGCATATCGTGATCGATGACACCACCGTCACCGATAAGGCGATTTATCTTATGGAACGCTTCACGCTTTTTTTCTTCGAAGTACCCGTGAAACTCGGACGTGTATTCTTGTATCTCGCTCGCCGCAAGATCGCTGTTGTGCGTAAAGTTACCCGTCTGCGACACGGCACCGAAGTGCTGGTTTTCGCCTGGCAGGTCGACTCCTTCCGAAACGAGCATGGTCAGGACGCAGTGCAGCCGCTCTGCCACGGGCTCGCCTACCGCAACCCCGCCGTCACTGAGCGCCACGACGGCAACGTTCTCGTAGCGGTACTTTTCGAATAGTTGCTCAGCCAGTTGTTCGCCCGCTTCGGCCCTGCTCTGAAAATAATGCATATGCACTCTATTCTAAAGTACTTTTGAAAAACGAAAAACCTTTTGACCGTATAATAGGAACCATGCAGTACTACGAGGTCGCGCCAACGAAGGTCATCAGACAGAACAGCGTCTCGTTCACGTATTCCTCCACTCGACCGCTCGCGCCCGGGCAAATCGTCACGATCGAAGTGGGACGGAAACAGTTGCCAGGAGTTGTACTGAACGAAGTCGGAAAGCCGGCTTACGAGACGAAGCCGATAACGAACGTCATCGAGACCGTACCGCTACCACGACACCTGCTGACGCTCGCGCAGTGGTTGTCGGATTATTACGGAACGCACCTGGCACTCGTTTTGCAGACCGTGCTACCCAGGGGCGTGCAGAAAAGCCGGCGCCTCAAGCCTAAACAACAGGCCGCATCCGTTCGTGACCGAACAACTATTGTGTTCACTGACGATCAAACCCACGCCATCGAAACCATTGACGCCACAGCCACCGGATCGGTTCTTCTCCATGGAGTAACAGGCTCCGGCAAAACAGCAGTATACGTCGAAGCGGCCAAGAAGGCCGTCGCAGCAGGACGGTCGGTCATCGTTTTAGTACCCGAGATCGCCCTTACGTCCCAACTGGTCGATGAATTCTCGTCGCACTTCGACGACGTCATCCTCACGCACTCAAAACAGACCGAATCCGATCGCCATCAAGCTTGGCGGGAGGCCCTGACGGCAACCGGTCCGCGAGTCGCTATCGGGCCGCGTTCGGCACTGTTCACTCCGCTCTCTTCCGTAGGGCTGATTATCATCGACGAAGCGCACGAACCGAGCTTCAAACAAGAGCAGTCCCCGCGCTACTCCGCCCTGCGGGCAGCCAGCGTCCTCGCCGAAACAGCCAAAGCGAAGCTCGTCCTTGGCAGCGCGACGCCGCTGATCAGCGACTACTACGTCGCTACGGAAACCGGACGACCGATCGTCACGCTCGGCAAACGCGCCCGGAGCGGCGCCGTCAAACCGACGGTAGAACTCGTTGACATGACAAAACGCGCCGGCTTCAAACGACACCGCTTCTTGTCCGACACGCTGATTGGCGCCATCGAATCAACCGTGGCCGAAGGCAACCAAGCGCTCATATTTCATAACCGGCGCGGCAGTGCGGCGACCACGCTCTGCGAGCAGTGCGGCTGGTCCGCTGCATGTATCCGCTGTTTCGTGCCGCTCGCGCTCCACGCCGATGAGCATTCGCTACGCTGCCATATATGCGGATATACCGAGCGGGTGCCGACGAGTTGCCCCGTCTGCGGGTCGACCGACGTCATCCATAAGGGCATCGGCACGAAGCTCATCGAAAGCGAGCTGACAAAATTGTTCCCGGGGCGTACGATCGCGCGCTTCGACGGAGACACGGCGACTGACGCCGCGCT
>JALRBE010000028.1 GCA_023262335.1 Candidatus Saccharimonadia bacterium
TAGAAGTATGGCAAGCGTATTCATATTCGCGTTCGTAATCATCTTCTTGCTCGGCGCGGCGGTTGTCGTTGGGTTCGTGCAGTACAAGAACACGCTGCGCGAAGCCAAGAATTACGAGCGTGGCCTCAAAATGGTGCCCATGTTCATTCATCTGCCTCCTTCCAGCGAAGACATCGAGAAGGGCGGACGGGACGAGCGCGACCTGACGGAAGAGGTCCTTTCCGAGGCGCAGGTGATGTACAACATCATTGCGAGCACGGCCACGAAAGGCTTCAAGAACAAAATATACGGCCAGCGGCACATATCGTTCGAAATCGTCGCCAAAGGCGGCCTCGTTCACTATTACGCGGTCGTGCCGATGGTACTGGTCGACGTCATCAAGCAGGCCATAGCCGCGGCATATCCTTCGGCGAGGCTCGAAGAAGTAGCTGAACATAACATATTCAGCGAGGCCGGCAAGATGAGCGGTGTCATAGGCGGCGAATTCACCTTGAAGAAAAGTTTCGTGTATCCGATCGCCACCTACCAGGACACTAAGCGTGACGCGGCGCGGGCGCTTTTGAACGCGCTTTCGGCAGCCTCGCGCGAGGACGGGGTCGCGTTGCAATTCCTTATCCGCCCGGCAAGCGAGGGTTGGGTTCGGTCGTCGGTCGACGCCGCGAAAAAGATCAAAGATGACAAATCGAAAAATCACGGGCTTGGTATCAAAGGCGCGAGCGGCATGGCCGAGCTGCTTTGGAAGCCGCCAGAGAAGCCGGAAGAAAAGAAGCCGGAAGAAAAACAGCTGACGTCGCTCGAGGAAGAGACCATCAAGGTGATCGAAGAGAAGACCCGCTATCCAGGGTACGAGGTCCTTGTGCGCGTCGTCGTGTCGTCGAACACGACCGAGCATTCGCAGAGCTTATTAAAAAACATCGTTGCCGCCTTCGCGCTTTTTGATTCGCCAAGTTACAACGGGTTCCGATTCAGTCCGTCGAAGGATGTCGAGGAACTCGTGACCGCGTTCATATTCCGGTTCTTCCCGCAGACGGTCAAGGCGAACATTCTGAACAGCGTCGAAATGGCGACCATATTCCACTTGCCTGACCAGAACAGCATACCGACATCCAAGGTCAAGCGACAAATGTCCAAGCAGGTTGACGGCCCGACTGATATCGTCGACGAAGGCACGCTGCTTGGCGTCAATGAATTCCGGGGCGTAAAGAAGGAAATCCGACTGAGCGAGAACGACAGGCGTCGCCATACATATATAATAGGCCAGACCGGTACCGGTAAATCCGTGTTCATGCAGAACATGGCGTACCAAGACATGCATGAGGGCAGAGGATTCGCGATGATCGATCCGCACGGCGACCTCGTGGAGACCATGCTTGCCAACGTACCGAAAGAGCGCGTCGAAGACATCATTTATTTCAACCCGGGCGATTTGGAGAATCCGATTGGCCTTAACCTGTTTGAGTATGAGAACGAGGATCAAAAGGACTTTTTGGTCCAGGAATCGATCAACATGCTCTACAGCTTGTACGACCCGGGCCATACCGGTATCGTCGGCCCGCGCTTGGAGCACATTTTCCGCAACTGCGCCCTGTTGCTCATGGCCGACCCGAAAGGCGGGACGTTCATCGACATACCGAAGTTGCTCGTCGATGACGAGTTCATGAAATCGAAGCTCAAGTACGTTACCGACCGCAACGTCTTGGATTTTTGGACGAAGGAGTACCCGGCTTCACAGCGTTCGAACGAATCGGGAGAGGTGACGAGTTGGGTCGTGAGCAAGTTCGGTCCGTTCCTGAGCAACACGATGATGCGGAATATCATGGGGCAGACGAAGAGCGGGTTCGACATGCGCGACATCATGGACAACAAAAAGATTTTGCTCGTGAACCTTTCCAAAGGCAAGATGGGCGAGCTGAACTCAAAGCTCATCGGTATGATATTCGTCATGAAGTTCCAGGCCGCGGCAATGGGGCGCGCGGACATGGCCGAGGAAGACCGCCAAGACTTTTGCTTGTACGTTGACGAGTTCCAGAACTTCGCCACGGAGAGCTTCGAGTCGATTCTCTCCGAGGCGAGGAAGTACCGATTGAACTTGGTGCTAGCCAATCAGTTCATGACCCAGCTGACCGACAAGATTCGTGAAGCGATCATCGGTAACGTCGGTACGGTGATTAGCGGCCGCATAGGCGTGACGGACGCCGAGCTGATGGTGAAGAAATTCCAGCCGACCTTCGACACTGAGGACCTTATAAAATTGCCGAACCGCGAATGGATCACTTCCGTCATGATCAATAATATGCCATCGGCGCCGTTCAGCATGAGTAGCCCTGGCATGATGTGCCAACAGAACCCGCAGCTCGCTGGAGCAATGATGCGTCTTTCGGCGACGAAGTACGGTTTTAGCAGGGCAGTGGTCGAAAAGGAAATCTTCGCCCGTTTGGAACCGCCGAAGCCACAGCGCCCGTCGCTGCCCGCGGGGGCGCCTTCAGGCAGGCCTGGCGCTCCGACGGCCGCTCCGGCATCTGGCGGCGGCTCGTTCCTTGACGAATGGCTGGCAAAGCGCCAGCAGCTTGGCGGCGCGAAAACCGGCCCGGCAACGAACCCTATTCAGCAGCGTCCTCCGACACCGCCGCAGCAGCCCTACGCCAGGCCTGTGGCACCGGCTATGCCACCTGCTCAGGCGCCGTATGCTACGCAGCAATCGCCCGCACAACCACAGCCGGCTCCGCAAGTGCCTTTGCCGCCGCCCGTTCCACAGGCTCCCGCGAACGCGTATGCTCCATCGGCGCCAAGCGCCCCCGTATCTGCGCCATCCGTTCCCGCGGCGCAACCCGTAGCGCCTGTTCCAGTTCCGCAGCCCCTTGCCGCGGTAGCGCCGCAGCAAGAACGGCCAGTGCCAACAGCCCCTCAGGCCGCTCCTGAATCGCAGGAAGTCAGCGTACGGCTACGCTAATATAAGCACGCTAAAAGTTGTAGTGAAAAAATACCTGGTTGGCGGCAGCGAACGTCTTAGCGGCCGCGTATAAGCAACGAGAAGTAGTCGAAGAGTATGCCAAGCGCCCAACCGACGGCGAACGCGCCGATCGTCTCAAAGCCTGTTAACTGGTAGCCGTAGTGCTTGGCGACGAAATAAAGAATCGTAACGACGGCGAACGCGGCGATACTGCCGCTCAGTAGTGCGTTCGGCCGTGCGATCGTCGAGGAGATAGCATCGCTCGTGGTTTCGACCGCGCGATTATGGATCAGCTTGCTGAAGGCCTTGGCCGCGGGGCGCATATGCTCTCGTGCGTGCTCCAGTTGCAGGTCGTACGCATGCGACGACTGCTTTTTTGAAATCGTGCTCCTACGTCGCTCTGCCGGGCTGGCGATTCGCTTCGGCTCGTTCCCGCTCTTCTCGTTCGCGAGCGCTTTGGCTTCGTTCACCGCTTCGCGCTCGGCACGCTTGTCTTTGTGAATACGCTCAGCCTGCTCGATCTCGTCGAAGTGCTCAACGGAGGCAGCGGCAGTTTCGTGCCCTACGGATTGCCGGTCATGCCTTTCGCTTGGTATCGTCTGTTTTTCACCCACGTGTTACCCACCTGTTCATGTTCATTACATTATACCAGCGTTCATGTTGTGCCGGATGATTCTGATTTCGTTTCGCATTTGGCGGGTTCGGGCGTAGAAGAACAAGACCGTCACGAGAAGTATGCTCGCGAAAATGACGTTCGCCGCGATTCCCGCAGCAGGAAATTGGCTGATGAGCAGCTCGGCCGTTTTTGCTGCCGGGCACGCCACCGATGCCTGGTGGCGCATGCCGAACACGACCGTCATGACGCAGTCGAACGAAGAGGGGTTGCTTTGGCCGGTGGCGGTTGCCGGCAGCTCGGACAGGAGTTGTACGACGAACGTTCGTTCCTGTGACGTATGCGGGGCAAGTTGGACTTGCGGCCACGAAAGTTCCTTCGTTTCGCCAGAGAACGTGCCTCCTCCGCCGTCGATCAGGTGCGAATATTCCAACGCGTCGGAAAGGTTGCTGCTGAGTCTCGTCGTGACGGACGTGTCGTTGTTGTTCGTTACCTTGAGCGTGTAGGCGATCTTATCGAGCGGCTGGACTTTGTTCGGGTTGTTGCCGATGACGGTGTTGTCTTGGGTGAGGTTGACCGCGGTCAGCGTCTTCACGGCGGTCGGGGTGCCAAGGTTCGTCGGGCTGACCGCGTCTGGCAGTCCCTGCGTGACAAGGCCGCCGTTCGCCTTCATGATACCGAACCAGCCGACGCTTGGCGACGAGCCGGTCCATCCGTCGTAGCCGCTTTCAAGCAGCCGAGAAGAATCCAGCGGGCTGAAGTAGCGGACCGCAGCTCCGCCGCCGCTCCGATCGTACGGCAGGCTCGCTTCGTTCGCTGAAGCGCTGAGTTGGCCGTAGCGGGTCAGAAGGTACGTGTCTTTGTTCGGTACGATCTTCTCCGGCTTGAGCGCCGAAAGTTCCGGCCTGCCGATTCCGACTTTCGTCAGGATGTCCTTGATATCGTCCTCGTTGCGATCGTATCGGAGCAGGAAATCGTCAAGGCTGCTGACGCCACCCCGTATGATGTCTTGCTCGCTTGACGCGTTGGCGGACTCCGGCGGCGAGAAGACCGCGAGCGACTGCATGATGAGTGCCAGCGCCACGAACAAGAGCGTCGTGCGGCGGGTGATTTCCTCGCCATGCAGACGCTTTGCGTAAAATCCGACATCGTGGATTAATGCGGGACTAAAAGGCAAGTTCGATATGAGTTTTCGAAACATCGTTTATGGTTTTTTGTTTATTTTTATACCTCTTGAGTCATAGATTAGCATAACAATTGTGTTCAATACAAGAGCTTGAGCGAGTAACAGCTTTGCGGTATAATGGAGCAAATGTAAATGGCTGAAAAGTCCGAAAAGACGAGGGGATAATGGCTAAAACACAGAATGCTGATGCTTATGACGCGTCACAAATCCAGGTCCTGGAGGGGTTGGAACCGGTTCGCAAGCGACCTGGCATGTATATCGGTAGTACGGGATATGACGGCGTTCATCATCTCATAAAAGAAATAGCCGACAACTCTATCGACGAAGCGATCGCCGGATTCGCCAGTCGTGTTGACGTCCTGATTTTGGAAGACGGCGGCATAACCATTACCGACGATGGCCGTGGCATACCCGTCGACAAGCACGCGAAGACGGGACTCAGTACGCTCGAGACCGTTCTTACGGTGCTTCATGCCGGAGGTAAGTTCGGTGGTGGCGGTTACAAGGTATCGTCAGGGCTCCACGGAGTCGGCTCGAGCGTCGTAAACGCCCTGTCGACGAAGCTTATCGCGGAAGTCGTCAAAAAGGGCGAGCTGTACAGGATCGAGTTCGAACGCGGGGCGACGCTTGCGCCGCTCAAGAAAGTCGGCAAGACCGACCGGCCGACCGGAACCTCGATCACGTTCTATCCGGACCCAACCATCTTCAAGGAAACCGTGACGTTCGACTACAAATGGGTCGTTGATTATCTCCGTCACCAGGCATACCTGACGAAGGGTATTTACGTGGCTGTCCGCGACGAGCGAACGAAGGAGCGCGCAGCGTTTTACTTCGAAGGTGGCATTCAGAGTTACGTCAAGCATCTGAATATCGGCAAGGACGTCGTGTCTGAGAACATTTTTTACGTTGAGAAGCAGGTGGAAGATTCGATGGTCGAGGTTGCCGTGCAGTACAACGATACCTTCGTCGAGCTGGTCAAGCCGTTCGCGAACAACGTGCTTACTCCGGACGGCGGTACGCACCTGGTGGGATTCCGCGCGGCGCTGACGCGTGTCATCAATGACTACGCCCGAAAGAACAGCCTGCTCAAGGAAAAAGAAGACAACCTGACGGGTGATGACATCCGCGAAGGGCTGACTGCCATCATTCTCGTCAAGCTTCCTGACCCGCAGTTCGAAGGCCAGACCAAGAACAAGCTTGGCAACCCTGAAGTGCGACGCTACGTAGAGCAGGTCATGAACGAATACTTCGCGTACTACCTGGAGGAAAACCCGGAAGTGGCGAAGAAAATCGTCAACAAGGCGCTGCTTGCCGCGCGCGCTCGCAAGGCTGCCCGTGCCGCCCGTGACAACGTGCTGCGCAAAGGCGCGCTTGATGGCATGGGGCTTCCTGGCAAGCTGTGGGACTGCTCAAGCAAGAGTCCTGCGGACTCCGAGATTTATATCGTCGAGGGTAACTCCGCCGCCGGTTCCGCCAAAGAGGGCCGCGACAACAAGACGCAGGCGATTCTGCCGCTTCGTGGCAAGGTGCTCAACACCGAACGCGCACGACTCGACAAGATGTTCGCTAACAAGGAAATCGTCGCGATGATCCAGGCGTTCGGCGTGGGTATCGGCGAACAGTTCGATATCAACGGTCTGCGCTACCACAAGATCGTCATCATGACCGATGCCGACGTGGACGGCAGCCATATCGCGACGTTGCTGTTGACGTTCTTCTTCCGCTACATGCGCGAAGTCGTCGAAGGCGGATACGTCTACTTGGCGAAGCCGCCGCTCTTCAGCATTAACAAGGGCCAGAAGAAGCAGTACGTGTACGACGAAGTAGCGCTCGATGACGCGCTCCAGTCGCTGATAGCGGACAGGAAAGCTCGTGGCGTTGAAATTGATGACCAAGAAGACATCACGAAGCGCGCCGGCGTGACGATCTCGCGCTTCAAGGGACTTGGCGAAATGGACGCCGACCAATTGTGGGAGACCACGATGAACCCTGAAAACCGCGTCCTGATACAAGTGAAAGTCGACGACGCGGAACGTGCCGACGCTATCTTTACGAAACTGATGGGTGACGAAGTGAGCCTTCGCAAGAATTTCATTCAAACCCGCGCTAAAGACGCTGATCTAGCGGAACTGGATGTATAGGAGAAACGCAATGGATGAAAACACGACACAGAACGACGCGCCAGTAGAAAGCGACCTTCCGATCGAAGGCGAAGTCGTAACCGAAACAACAGGGCTCGAACACCGTACGCTCGAAAAAGTGATGGAAGACAATTTCTTCCGCTACTCGATGAGCGTCATCATCGAACGCGCCCTCCCGGACGTGCGAGACGGCCTGAAGCCGGTGCATCGCCGCATCATGTATTCCATGAACCAGAACGGCAACCGCTCAGGCAGCAAGTTCGTCAAAAGCGCCTTGATCGTCGGTGACGTGATGGGTAAGTACCATCCGCACGGCGACAGCGCCATTTATGATTCGATGGTGCGTTTGGCACAACCATGGTCGCTGCGATACCCGATGATCGACGGCCAGGGCAACTTCGGCTCGATGGACGGCGACCCTGCGGCCGCCATGCGCTACACTGAGGCCCGCATGCAGAAAGTCGCTGACGAGATGCTTGCCGACATCGACAAGGAAACCGTTGAATTCCGCGACAACTACGACAGCTCACGACAAGAACCTGTCGTGCTCCCTGCGAAGGTACCTAACCTGCTGCTGAACGGCCAGATTGGTATCGCTGTCGGCATGGCGACGAACATTCCGCCGCATAACCTTGGCGAGCTGGTGGACGCGTCGATCGAGCTTATCGACAACGAACACGCGACCATCGACGACCTCATGAAACACGTCAAGGGACCTGACTTCCCAACGGGCGCCGTGGTATACGGCGGCGCGCCGATGAAGCAGGCGTACCTGACCGGCCGTGGCAGTGTCATGATTCGTGCCATCGCCGATATCGTCGAGACCAAGAAGGGACGGCACCAGATCGTCGTAACCGAAGTTCCTTATGGAGTCAACAAAGCGTCTCTGATCGAGAAAATCGCCGAACTGGTAAAAGACAAGAAAATCAACGGCATCAGCGATCTTCGTGACGAAAGCGCGCGCGGCAAAGTGCGCGTAGTAATCGAGCTCAAAAAGGATGCGTACCCGAAGAAGTTGCTTAACCAACTCTACAAACAGACGGCGCTACAAACCAGCTTCAATTTCAACATGTTGGCGCTGGTCGACGGTATCCAGCCGCGTACGCTCGGTCTGCAGGAGATGCTTGGCGAATTCATCAAACACAGGCAACAGGTGGTGCGCCGTCGGACTGAGTTCGAACTGCGCAAGGCACGTGAGCGCGCGCATATCTTGGAAGGCTACAAAATCGCGCTGGATCATATCGACGAAGTCATCAAGACGATTCGTGCGAGCAAGACGCAGGACGAAGCAGAAAAAGCATTGATTGCTAAGTTTAAACTCAGCGAAATTCAAGCAAAAGCCATTTTGGCCATGCAGCTTCGTCGATTGACCGGCCTCGAGCGTGAGGCGATCGAGAACGAACTGAACGAGTTGCTGGCGCAGATCAAGCGCTTCGAGGAGATTTTGGCTGATGAAAAGGAAATCCTTGGAATCATCAAGACCGAACTCCTTGAGATGAAAGAGAAATACGGCGACGAGCGTCGCAGTCAGATTATCGCTCATGAGCTTGGCAAGTTCAGCGACGAGGAGCTGATTCCAGAGGAAGACAGCGTGATTCTGCTGACGACCGAGAATTATATCAAGCGTACGCTGCTCAGCGAATACCGCCGCCAAAATCGTGGTGGCAAGGGTAAGCGTGGCATGACGACCAAAGAGGAAGACATCATTGACCACCTGGTACCGGCAAGCACGCACGACTACCTTCTGTTCTTCACGAACAAGGGTCGCGTGTTCCGCTTGAAGGCGTACGAAGTGCCTGCTGCCAGCCTCGCTGCCAAGGGTGTCGCTGCAGTCAACTTGCTACAGTTGCAACCAGAGGAGAAAATCACCTCTATCATCAAGAGCGAAAAGAATGCCAAGGATGACGGCTATCTCTTCATGGCGACCAGCAAGGGTACGATCAAGAAGACACCGTTCAAGGACTACGCGAACATCCGTACGAACGGTTTGATCGCTATTCGCCTGGATGATGGCGACGAATTGAAGTGGATACAGCGTACGACCGGTGAGCATGATGTTATTATCTCGACATCTGCCGGTCAGGCGATTCGTTTCAGCGAAAAGGATGCTCGACCAATGGGCCGCGCGGCGCGCGGTGTCCGCGGTGTCCGCTTGCGCCCGAACGATAGCGTCGTCGGTATGGATATCGTGTCGAACAACGAACGCAGCCTGTTAGTCATTAGCGAGCAGGGGTATGGCAAAGCGACCAAGGTCGCGAACTTCCCAAGTCATAAGCGCGGTGGGGTCGGTATCAAGGCGGCGGTCGTGACCGCCAAAACGGGTCCTATCATCGACGTGCGAACGCTTGAAGAGGATGCCAGTGAGATATTGATTATCTCTAAGAAGGGACAGACGATCCGTATCGGCTTGAAGGATATTCCGACGCTGGGTCGTACGACGCAGGGTGTTCGTATCATGAAACTCGGCGACAGCGATGCCGTGTCTTCGCTCGGGGTCATGCCGGAGCAGCCGGCTGACGAAGAGACGGTCGAGGAATAGCATATGATCGAGCCGTCACCATACATTATCGCCGTGATAATCGCTTGGGTGGCGGCTCAGGGCACGAAGTATCTTATTCACGCCATAAAAACGCGCAGCCTTACGGCGTTCCGTCAGCTGTATATTTCGGGTGACATGCCAAGCAGTCACAGTGCCACCACCGTTGCTTTGGCGACCGTAGTCGCACTTCGTGACGGCACTGGCAGCGCGGTGTTCGCGGTGGCAGCGTTGTTCGCGGCCATCGTCATGTACGACGCGGTGATGGTCCGCCGCTCATCAGGCGAGCAGGGCGGGGCAATCGTCGCGCTGATCGACGAACTGAAAAGCAAAATACGTCCGCCGCGTGCCGCGAAAGGCCATGAGCCACTTGAGGTGGCTGTCGGGTTCTGCATGGGCGTGGCTATTGGCGTCATCGTCGCCTTTACCTTTTAGCATTCAAAAAACTTACGGTTATGCTGTACACTAGAAGTGGTTGGTGAATGCCAATGATAAAAACGCATCGACAAAAAACAAAGAACAGATTAGGATTTATCCTTCAGGGCGGGTACATACTCCCGACCGTTATTGCGCTTGGCCTCGCGGTAGCAACGGTCAACGTCGTCGCTATGCGCGCAGTCACCGATGGCAGCACGCGCCTCATGACGCAGTATTACGACGTTCTGGCGCGCGAAGCGGCTCAGGCGGGCGTAGCCGCGGTCAAGGCCTGCGTGCTCAGCAAGCCTTCTTCGTGGGCGCAAACGGCAGCCACGCAAATCTCGAATACGCGGCCGCTAACGCCGATTACCGATTGCGACGGCGCGACCGACCCGGCAAAATCATCTAACCTTATAGTTGGCAGCAGTGCAACGGATGTCGAAACGACGTACCGGGTCGTGCAAATCGAGAAAGCCGCCGGCGCGACCACCATATACGTCACGTCTATCGGTGAGGCGCGAATCAAAGCCGGAGCTCGCGTCGTGTCTACGGTTTCGTCCACGGTCAAGGCCATGGCAACATCGGTCATGCCTGTCAGCGGACCGGTCAGCAAAGACATATCCATGGTCAGCACGGGGTTCGCGACGGCATGCGCCGTGACGAATCCGCCTGACAGCTCGGTCTATTGCTGGGGCAGCAACGCCAACCTGCAACTCGGGACCGGAAGGATCCCACCGACGACCGCGTATACGTACCCGGTAGGAGATGATTACAACAAGCCGATCGCCGTCGCGACGAACGCGGCGACCTTGCCGGCGATAAGCCGCTCAGGGTGTACGAATGGTCTTCCGGGATGTTTCGGCGGGACATACCGGCAGCCAAGCGTGCCCGAAGAACCTGCCAGCGCGCTAAGCGGCAAGGCGGTGACGAAAGTCAGCGTCGGCGCGACCCACGTGTGCGCGGTAGCGACCGATGTTGGGGGCGGTAACGGCAAAGCATACTGTTGGGGCAGGAACGGCAGCGGTCAGCTCGGTAACCAGTCTACGACGGATTCGCGCGTTCCCGTTCAAGTGAACGATACCGCTACCGCAAGTGCCCTTCGGGGCAAAACGGTCGTCGACGTGACGGCCGGCAACAATTTCTCCTGCGCCCGCACACAGGACGGTATCGTGACCTGTTGGGGAGCGAACGGCAGCGGCCAGCTGGGTACGGATAACCGGACGAACAGTAATATACCGGTAAACGTGTCGCTGGGCGCCTACGAACCTGCCGTTCCTCGCTACTGCACGCAGTACTTGGGATTCCCGATCTCCCATATATGCCGTTTTTACAACGTTCCAGAGGCGATTCCTGAGAAACCGGCGAGTGCCCTTATAGGCAAGCAGGTCAAGGCGCTCGCGACGCTCAAGGGTAGAACGGCGACGATGTGTGTGGTCACGACTGATAACAAGACTGTATGCTGGGGGGAGAATTTTGCCGGCCAGGTCGGCAATGGGGCTGCGTTGCCTCCATCGGCAAGTGGCAATGGCTCCGCACGAAGTAGTAATGCGAACGCATGTAGCCAGATAGAATCTTCGGCGAGAGCCGAAGCGGTCAGAGAAGCGGAATCGAACGCCAACGTCGATTCATACGTGATTCTTCGCCCTACGGAGGTGGTGACGAGCCTGGTCTTTGATTCCGTGAGCATATTTGGTGGTGATGACGGAGACGTGACGTATGTGGACGTCGTCGGTAAAGTGGCAACGACTGCGACTACCAGTCCAGATAAGTTGTTTAACTGGGGTGGGACGATCGAACGAGATGTGTCGTCAAGCTGTTCGAGAAACGGGGATACATATGGCAGTGATCACTCAAGCGCGACTGCTCGAGCAACCGTACGGTTCGCAGGACGCAGCACACCTTCGACCACCCCGCTATATAGCCTTGTGACGAACGCGCCGCTGAACGGCCGGTTAGGACTGACGGCCGGCAATCCTGTGCGAGGTATCTTCTGCGCGACGGTACTGAGCATGAACCAGCCATATTGTGATAGCCACAACGGTACGGCGAACAAGGGTGAGCTCGGCAATAATTATTCGTGCACTCCCGGGTTTAGCGGTTTTGTTTATAATAGCTGTAGTAGCAGATGGGCCACCCCGCAGTCTGTCAGGCTGGATATCGCGGCCGATACGAGCGGTCCGTCTACTCCTGTGAATATAAGCAGCAGGCCGATCACGAGCATCGATTCGACAGGGAACGGGTTCACGTGTATGGTCGCGCAAGCATCTGCGTGGTGTTGGGGACTGGGTGACGCCGGTCAAATAGGCGACGGCGCGAACGCGAACAGGCGGGTGCCGACGGCGGCCAATTATTCCGACAGCGCCATTCGCGTAAACGGTACGAGCGGCGGCGATCCGGCGAGTTGGGAAAACCCGCTGTGGTTCTGACCGAGCAGCCGTCTGAAAACTCGGCAGGTGGCTTTACGATCGTCGAGGTCGTGGTAACGCTGGCCGTGCTCGGGCTGCTTATCGCCAGCTTTTTCCAAAGCTACATGCTGGTCGAGTCCCAAAGGGTGTCAGTCGCCCGCCAGGCGACGGCAAACGACGTGGCCTATTCCAACCTGCGCAAGTTCGCGACGCTCTCATCCAGCTCCGTCGCATGCAATGCCTCAGGAACTGAATTGGTGTTTACTCCCGAAACGACGACAGGGGCAAGTGGCATAACCAGCCAAACGGTCACCGCGTATCCGGTAGGGGACTGCGTGACAACGACCGCTCCTGCGTCGTTTCCTGCCGGAGGCGCGAAAATCGAGTCGAAAGTAGTCTATGATAAAGGTAAAGAGGTAGTTCATGCGAGTATCGTCACTGTCGCCAATTAAAGAGAAGGGATTCACGATCGTCGAAGTCATCGTGGTCCTTACTGTGGTCGGCATACTGACTTCCTTGGTACTTGGTCCTATCGGTGATTTCTATCAGGCAAACACGGTGTCATTAGGCCGCGCGACCAAAGAGTCCGATATCCGCGGCGTGCTCCGTCAGATCGAAAAGGACCTCACGAACAATAAGAACTTTTCCGACGCGTACACGGTGGCGGCGCCGCTGGGGGCCAAAGTCGGCTCGACTTGGGGAGCGAACTGGTCGTACAACGGCATGGGTGGCAACTATCCGGAGCGGCGAGTGCTTATCGCTTCTGTGCCGGCAACTTCGGCGCTTCCGAATAACGACCCGACAAACAGCCGGTATCCTATCTTCGCGACCACGGGCACGTGTCCTACGGAGCCGACGGCGTCGCTGGCAACCAACGTGGCGATCATTTACTATATGGCACCCGCACCAACCTCCAGCGCATCACAACCACCAAGTCAGAACAATCCGTATAACCTATACAGGAGAACGATCGTTCCCGAGCTGACCGGCGGCGCGACGTATTGCTATGGCCGCACCCCGGCGCAAAAGACCACGTGCGCTCCCGGAGTGACGAACACCGTGTGCCGCGGCATAGATGCCCTGCTTGTAAGCGATATTCGTTCGTTCGAGGTCGACTACTATTTAAGCCAAGATATCGCGACGACGATCAACGGCGCGTATACCGTGACGCCTGCCAATCCGATAACAGATGCCAAGGCTATCCGTATTACTGCGAAAACGGGTCAGATCGTCAATGGCGCGGCCAGTACGATCGAGGCCTCGATACGGATCAGTCGGACGTATTAAAAAAAGTCCTCCAATAACCCTTGACTCACGCAAGAATACGAGTTATGATGATTAACAGTCTGGTCGCCAGTCTTATTAGAAAGACAAAAGGCGATACCCAACACATGCGAGAGTAAATTTGGCGAGTTGAACAGATGTTGTTACGCTGCTT
>JALRBE010000029.1:0-2664 GCA_023262335.1 Candidatus Saccharimonadia bacterium
ATAGAAGACGTCGTCCGCACCGTTCACGAAGTACTCGGTGACGTGCCTGGCGCCGCTGCGCCAGCTGCCGCGGCCGCAACCGCCGCCGTTGCCACTCCAGCCGCCGAACCGGCAGAAGAGACTCCCGTAGCGAGCGACCCTGCACCCGTAGCAGACGCTACGCCAGCCGAGACCTCTGCGCCGGAAAGCACCGCGCCAGCGGAACCAGCTAGCGAACCAGCATCGGACGTCGCCGCGACTCCTGGCAACGAAGAGGCCGGACCGCTGCCGCCGCAGCCGACCGAAACCGAAACGTCACTGCCACAGCCAACGGCACCGTTCGCGTCGCCGCGCCCGGCAACGCTTGGCGAACGGGTCATCCAGCCGCTCGAGCCCCAAGCCGACCCATTGTCAGCCGAAACCATCGCCCAGGAATTGCAAGCAGCCGCCGAACCGGTCAATACGCAGGTTGATGACCCTGCGCCAGTCGCCGAACCTGCTGCAGCACCTACCGACAGCCCCGCGCCGGACGCTACCGCGGCGCCAGCGCCAAGCGATCCTATGACCGACGCCTACGGCGCTCAAGCCACTCCCGTCATAGATAGCGCCTTCCCGCCAGCTCCAACGGCCGATCCAGCCACGACGGTAGCGGACGATCAATCACAAGTACCGCCAGCGACCGACGACAACCAGCAGCAACCTGCCGCGCCAGCGCAGTAGGTGTGGTATCATAGCTCGAATGAGCGATACTGATACCGACTCGACTCGACTGAACAAGTTCTTGGCGCTTCATAATGGCATTTCTCGCCGTCAAGCCGACGAACTCATCGAAAAAGGCAACGTGACCGTCAATGGCCACGTTGCTGTCATTGGAGGCCGCGTCAAAGAGGGCGACGACGTATTCGTACGAGGAAAAAAGGTCGATGATACGACCAAAAAAATCTACGTCGCCTTTCACAAACCAGTCAACTACGTCTGCTCGCGCAAACAGCAGGGTGACAGCCCGACCATTTACGATTTGCTGCCAACCAAATACCATGCACTAAAACCAGTCGGCCGGCTCGACCGCGACAGCAGCGGCGTCATCCTTTTGACGAACGACGGCGATTTCGCCCTGCGCATGACTCATCCGCGCTACGGCAAGACCAAACGCTACGAAGTAACGCTGAACGCGCCGCTTGAGCCGCTCCACCAGCAAATGATCGGCGACTTCGGCGTCGACCTGGACGACGGCACGAGCAAGCTCGCGCTTGAGCGCGTCGATGACGACCGCAAAGACTGGATCGTCACCATGAGCGAAGGCCGCAACCGCCAAATCCGCCGCACGTTCGCTTCGCTGGGCTATATCGTCGTCAAGCTCCACCGCACGGACTTTGGCAACTACCGCTTAGGTGGCTTGAAGCCGGGCGAATACGAAGAGACGTCCGTTTCGTAACCTGCTCACGGTTGCATGAAGCGAGTTTTTTATGTCTGCGCGATATAGCGCTGTATTTCGGCCGTCAACTCCTCGCCGCAATCGAACCATGTTCGTACGTGCTCAGGCTTTTTTTGTTTTCGTAATTGTTCGTCCGTCATGAACGCCACGTCAAAAATGCCTTCGGCAAGCGCCAAGCCGTACCGGCCGCAGGTACGCACGGTCTGCTGCATCCATTCGCGGCGCGTTACCAAATAGTCACTGCTACTAACAGGGGTAGTTCGCGTCTCGTCGCACCCCTCCGGGTACGCAAACAGCAGGTCACGCAGCCGCTCACGCTCAGGGTAATCACCGGTATCAGCTCTCATGGATACATCATAATATGTTTGCGGAGTTTTCAATAACGCTCATGCTCGCAAAAACCCTTTACCTCTGTTATAATTATCCAGATTATGGCAAGAACCCATTCGCGAATCCTTTTCGTTCACGAAAACCCAGCTCAAGCAGGAGCGGGGTGTGGTTTTTGTGCCAAAACGTATGAAACATACGTTGCGGAGCAAGACCGCACGCCGGTACGCTTGAATGGGTTTGCAGTAGAAAGGGGATTCGTGAATGGGTTCTAAGCTTCCTACAGTTGCGATCATCGGCCAGGCGAACGTTGGCAAGAGTTCGCTTTTTAACCGTATGGTCCGTTCGCAGCAGGCAATCGTTGCCCGCGAAGCCGGCACCACCCGCGACAACGTGCTTGGCAGGGTAGAGTTTAAGTACCACCAGTTCTGGTTGGTCGACACCGCCGGCCTCAAGGATGCCGCCGACGAGTTTGAAGCCTCCATTCAGGAACAGATTACCGAAGCCGCCGATACCGCAGACGTCATTTTGGTCGTCGTGGACAGCACGCAGATGGTCAGTGACCAAGACCGGTTCGTCGCCAAAAAAGCCCTGCGGAGCAAGAAGCCGGTCATTCTAGTCACCAACAAGGCCGACCTCAAAGACGCCATGCATAACGACGAGTTCAAGCGCCTGGGCATCAAAACGATCATTCGTACCAGCGCCGAACACAACAGCGGCATCACTGACGTCATGGATCAGATCATCGAGCACATTCCCGCGAGAAGCGAAGAAAAGCCCGACGACGTTTTGCGTATCGCGCTGATCGGCCGCCCGAACGTTGGCAAATCGCACCTGTTCAACACGCTTGCCGGCAAACAGCAAGCGATCGTGGCGAACATCGCCGGCACTACTCGCGACGTCAACCGCGTGCCGCTTAAATT
>JALRBE010000029.1:2674-12415 GCA_023262335.1 Candidatus Saccharimonadia bacterium
GCGCATGATCGTCTCGGATGTGCCCGGCACGACGCGCGATTCCGTCGACTCGATGTTGCAGTTTCATAAACGCACGTTCCGCCTCGTCGACACCGCTGGCATGCGCAAACCTGGCAAACAAGAAGTCGGCATCGAAAAGTTCAGCGTACTACGCACCCTGCAGGCAATCGAACAAGCCGACATCTGCTTCCTACTGATGGACGTCAACGAACTGAACACGCAGCTCGACCAACGCCTCGCTGGCATCATCGACGAAGCAGGCAAAGGCATGGCGATCGTGGTCAGCAAATGGGACTCCGTCGAAGACAAGGACGCCTTTACCCGCGACGCCATCGCGCCGCAAATCGCGCACCACTTCAAGTTTACCCCGTGGGCGCCGCTCATTTTTACCTCCAGCGTGACCGGCCAGAACGTCACCAAGTTGTTCGACCTGGCGCTCGACATCGACGCCCGCCGCAAACAAGCCACTAAAACCCGCGTACTGAACGACCTGTTGCAGCAAGCCGTGCAAAAACACCCGCCGGCTGGTCTCAAGAATACCCACCCGAAGCTTCGCTACATGGTACAGACCGACACCGCGCCGCCATGGTTCGTGATTCACGGTAGCAATCTCAAATTCGTTCACTGGAGTTATAAACGCTACCTGGAGCGTGCACTGCGCGAAACTTACAATTACGCCGGCACGCCCATAAAGTTCAGCTTCCGCGACGAAAAGCAGATCAAAGCCAACAAAGAACGCGTGGCGCAGGGCAAGGCGCCCGTGACCAAAGCCTACAAAAAAGCCAAGGAAGCCGAAAAGGCAGAGCAATCAAAAGACAACAAATAGCCCCGATCATTCGGGGCTATTTTATGACTGGTCGTTGAGCGCACGGCGCTTTGCTTCGCCGCGCGGCAAATCCCTGCGAGTTTTATGAGTGCCAGCGCCAGTGGTTTTGCGCTGGGCAAGCTGTTCGCGGGACATCTTGAATAGAGACTTCAATGAGGCATTAAGCCGCTTTTTGCGCGTTGCCGATCCGTTCCTTCTTTTTGACATGACGATCCTGCTTACGTTTGCCTACATAGTAGCATAAAAAATCCGCCCTGCAAGAAGGCGGAGCGGGCATCAGGGTTGCCGCGAGTTCAAGGTGGTCAAAGCTCTGGCCCACCAGGTGCGCGTGGGTTCCACGTAGGTGCACAGGAGTCCGAGCACGGTTATGACAAGCGCGCTGCCAATAGCCGAGTCGGGTGTCGCGTCACCAGCGGTGAACGAAGCGCCGATGCCATACATGGCGAGCGCGGCAACAAGCGTGATATACCATCCTGGCATATCGTGGTCGTGGTATAGCGCGACGGCAGCGAACCGCGCGGCGGCAGTCAGATGAGCCGGCCATGTGTCAGCCAACGCGGACACGCACGCCGAGGCCGGTAGCGTCGCCAAGAAGAAACGCCACAGTCTAACGGGTTCGCCAGGCGGGTTGCTCTGCCACCAACAGAACGACAAGTACGCCGCTGCCATAGCCAAAAGCACGGTAAGAACGCCGAGAGTCATGAGTTCTCCTTCGTTTCTCGGTTAGGCACATAATGACATATTTAATACTTAGAGTCAATGATTCGTGACAGAGGCCGACCGCGTGTATTACAATGACAGGAATGAAACTCATCATCGCGCAGGGTAATCCTGGCCAGGAATACGAAAAAACCCGCCACAACGCGGGCTTTTTGGCAGCTGAGTTTTTCGCTGCTAAAAACGGCGCGGCCTTCGCCGCCAAACCGAGGTTTTTCGCCGACATCGCCGAGCTGAACGTTCACGGCGAAAAGGTGCTCCTTGTAAAACCAACGACGTTCTACAACGAAACCGGCAAGGCTGCGCGGGCGCTGGCGGATTTTTACAAGGTGCCTACTGCCGACATTTTGGCCATTCACGACGAACTGGCATTGCCGTTCGGTACGCTACGCACCCGCGAAAAGGGGAGCGACGCCGGCAATAACGGCATAAAATCACTCAACGCGCATTTAGGCCAGGACTACGCGCGCATACGGGTTGGCACTTGGAACGAGCTCGCCGACAAACAAGGCCAGTTCGACTTCGTGTTGTCGAAGTTCAGCGCCGAGGAATTCGCGAAGCTGCACGCGGACATATTGCCGAAAATCAGCGAACTGATCGAGGAGTTCGTTGCCGGCAAACACGCCGTTACCAGTCACAAGTTGTAATCCAATCACTGGATATTTTTATATTTATGTGATATAATATAATCATGGGTAGCACCTTCGCTCGCGTCAGGCGTACTGGCGTGTTTTTGGTGGCGAGCGTGGCCGTCACCGCTGGAGTCGCGGGTTGCGCAGATGCGCCGCTCGACGCGAATATCCAGGAACTCGAGAAACGGCAGTTCGAGAACGTCCAGACCGCCGAGGACGGCTTCTTTACGGAAGGTTACTACGCCTCCGTAGGGGATTGCCGCATTCGGCTGGAACTGAACGTCTTCAGCGGCCGCTGGACCGGTTACTCCGGCGACATCACCGTCGAGGAGCCGACCGCGTACACGGTCAAGAACGACAAGCGATTCGCGTACTGCGTAAACGCCGCCGCCAAATAGCGCGCTTCACGCGCCCCAACAGACTGCATCGCAGTCTGTTTTTCATTCCATGAAAATACCCCTCCGAAGAGGGGTACGCAGCTCAACAATCGGGCGTGAGCTGCTGGTCGACCTGCGTAGCGAACCAGCGGCGTTGCCAAGCGGTCGAGTCGCCGACGTCCGACATGATGATGCAGCAGTTCACCACGCCCACATGCGCGCCGTCGTACGTACGCTTAGCGTACTCGTCGAGGTACTTGTGCAGCGGCGTGGAAAACGCGGTCATCACTTGGTCGATCAGTACCTTCCATTCGCGCTGGCCATCAGAGCCCGGGCTGACGGCATGAACCGACAATTCGCCGAGCGATTCGTCGTACATCGCCATCATGCCGGGCATGTCTTTGCGAATGGCCTCGATAATATTACCGAGCGTGACGTCGCTGAGCTCGCTTACGCGCGTCGTGCGGGCATCGTAAATGTCGACTACTCGCACGAACGTCGGCGCCAGCGCCTTGATACCGCTCCACCCGAACCGCACGTTCCCAAAACCGAACTGACGCCGAACATGCTCGCGGACGATATCGCCGAACGGCGTCGCCAGCAACCTGTGCAGGCTTCCGCGGGTCTCACAGTCGAGATCCGGCGCATCTACCGAAAGATGCACGGCGCCGCAGTCGCAGCGCGCGCTCGTTGGCACGGCGTTCATGACGTACCCGATAGGATCGCCCGGCAAGTCGTCGCGCAGCGCATCGAGCGCCCGTGTCATCTCGGCGTCCGTCCACTCCAGCGGAGTTCGGCCGAGTTCCTTCGCGACCTGAGCCGTCTTGGGCATGGTCATGGCAACCTCTTCCGATTTGTCGTAATGTTCCAGCTCTTATGAGCCGGCGCTACCCACGCTTTCATGCACGAAGCGTACGTAGCGCCGAATCGTAAAACTACCGGCTAAGAATCGACTGAGCGTACTCCTGCAACGAAAAATTCGGATCGATTTGCTTTTTTACCGCCTCGCCAGCCCACGAATCGGCATTTTTTGCGTGCAGCTCATGGCTCAAGCGCTCGAGTTTGCTCCAATCTCGCACGACGTCTGCCTGCAGCGTCGCCGCGAGGGTATCGAGCGCAGCGGCGACTTCCGTCTCGAGTGCGACGTTTTGGCCGCGCTCCTTTGCGCGCACGTACCCGGACTGCGGAATCTCGGCCGCGAGTTCCGGCGTCGTCTCGGCAATGAACGTCCGGTCCGTCGCGTCGAGAATTTTGTTGCCAACCACGAAGAAGGGGAGTTCGTACTTTTTGACGTTCGGCAAAAACTGCTCGTACACGCTCAGCGACTTGAGCGTCGGCTCCACGACCAACACCAGCGCGTCCACCTTGGCGAACAACGTCGACGAGAACGCGTCGGCGCCAGCTGTCATGTCCACGATCACCACGTCGTCTTGGCGGTCGATCATGTGGCCAAGTACCAGTTCGACCGCGCCGTTCAGGCCGTGGTAACACTTCACCCCGATGTTACCCTCCGGAATCTCGCCGGCGCCAGCAACGCGAACGCCATTCGCGTCCTTGGTGTACTTCCTCATGAACCAATCGTCGGCATCGAGCGTCACGAATGTAGAACCGTTACCGGGCGGCGTGGTTTTCTTCATGTCGGCCAGTTCAAACCGGGTATTGTCTCCCTTCAAATGACGTTTGATCGCATCAAAATCCGTCCCCATGCTCGGTAGCGGACCGAGGTAGCCGAGCGAGGCCGCCAAATGCTGGTTTATATCGGCGTCCAGCGCCAGAACACGATGGCCCTGAGCGTTCATGCGTGCCGCGAACAGCGACGCGACCGTCGTTTTGCCACTACCGCCTTTGCCGACGAATGCGATTCTCATAGGTCAATGGTACGGAAAAGTCGTATATTCTGCAAAAATGTTGCAATAATGATATATATTGCAACTATGTCGCAAACAGCGTATACTTGCGACAATGAAACCAGACAGGTTTGCCGATATTCTCAAACAGAACGACGTCAGCGTCACGACCGTGCGTCGTGCCATATTCGACGCGCTCGCGACCGCCGATAAGCCGCTCAAAAACGGCGAAATCGCCACGCTGGTACCAACCGTCGATAGGGCGAGCGTGTACCGCACCCTGGAGCTTTTCGACCGCCTTGGCCTCACCACGACCATCGTGCGCGGCTGGACCCCGTTCACCGAGCTGGCGGAACCGTTCAAAGCGCACCATCACCACATAGCATGCGAACGGTGCGGCACGGTCGTCGAAATCGAAAATGACACGCTTGAAGACGTGCTTGGGCTGATAGCAGGCCGACACGACTTTGAACTTACCAAGCACGTGGTCGAATTGACCGGCGTCTGCAAGAACTGCCGCGTAGCTATTTCATAAGTTAGTGCGCGTGGTCATGCGCTTCGTCGTGGCCGTCTTCGGCGTGAGCCGGTTCTTCGTGCGCGCTATCTTCATGACCGCGCTCGGCTTCCTGATGGCTATGCCCGGGCTCCTCGGCATGCGAATGCGCGCCGGTGGCATGCAGCGCCGTTATGATACCGCCGACGATGGCGATGCCAGCAAGCAGCGTGCCAGCTTGAACGAGGCCGATTTTGCGCGTTTGTTCGTGAATGTCAGGAATGATGTCGCTGGCGGCAATGTAAATGAAGAATCCTGCCGTGATGGCGAGCAGCGGAGCGATAGGGAAGTGCTCGCTTGAACCGAGCAGGAACGTAGCCGATGCCGTCACAAGCGTCGCCACGGCAGTCGCAACGTTGGCAAGCAGCACGCTTCGGTCCTTCCAGCCGCGTGAAAGCAGCAGGGCGAACGTGCCGAGTTCCTTGGGAATTTCGTGCGTGCACACGGCGATCGTAGTAATAACGCCGGTTACCGGGCTCACCAAGAACGCGGCGCCGATGGCGACGCCGTCGATAGCGTTGTGAGTCAGGTCGCCAAGGACGATCAGCCGGCGCTGGCCCGCGTGACGAGCCGCGACGTCGTGATCGTGGTGATGATGAAACCAGCTGGCACTGCGTTCGAGCACGAAGAACGCCAAAAATCCGGCGAGCGCCCAGAGCAGCAAGGCGCGCGAATCGCCGAGCTCGAAGGCTTCGGGTAGCAAGTCGAAGAACGCCGCCGCGAGCAAGGCGCCGGCGCCGAACGGCATGGCGAGCAATATAGCCCGGTTACGGCTTTTTTTAGTGGTAAACAAAAGCGCGCCGCCCGCCAACGAAATGGCGCTGCCCACGACGATCGCGATGATCATATACAAGAAATCCATATTTACCCAGCGTACGCCTGCGAACGGGTTTCTGCAATTTTGTTGAAATTACGCGAATTTTGCGAAATCAAGCGGCTTTTTTAGCCGTGGGCTTGCGGTCTTCGGCGCGCTTTTCAAGGACGCTCGTCACGACGGCCGTCAGGATGAATACCAATCCGAGCGACCCCGTGACCGCCTCCGGCAGTTCCACATGATACAGCTTGACAAGCATGACGACGCCGAGCGCCAAAATGGCCCAGTGCGCGCCGTGTTCAAGGTAGCGGTATTTGGCTAGCGTGCCCGCGCGCATGAGGTAGACGGTCAGCGAGCGCACCCAGAACGCGCCCACGCCAAGGCCCGCCACGATCAGCAGCACGCTGTTCGTAATGGCAAAGGCGCCGATGACACCGTCGAAGCTGAACGACGCGTCCAGGACTTCGAGGTACATGAACGAGGCGAATGCCGCCCAGCCGACCAAATGGCCGGCTTTGTTGACGCTGTTGAACTTCTTTTCGAACAGCACCGACAGCGAATGCAAGCCGAACTGCAGCGCGATACCGAGCACGCTCGACAGCAACACCGTGTCCTTGAGTTCCGGCTCGACGGTGAGGTAGAGGAGCGCCGCGACGATCGCCATGAAGATGAGCTTGATGAACCGGATCTTGCCGGCTCGGGCCAGCTGCCGCTCGATAGGCCGCAACCAGTGCACGACCTTTTCGTGGTCGAGGAAGTAGCTGATTCCCAGCATCAGCAAGAAGGTACCGCCAAAGGCCTCGATGACCGGTCCTGCTTTATGCAGCTCCTCGCCGTAGCGTTCTGGCTGGTTGAACGCCATGTTCACGACGTCGCCGAACGGTATGCCGGTAGCAAGCTGCACGATGACGATAGGCAAGGCGAATCGCACCAGGAACACCGCGATGAATATGCCGATGGTCAGGAAGAGCGTTTGCCACAATTTGGACATGCGCGACAGTATACGGCTGTTGATGACCGCGTTGTCGAAGCTGAACGTCACCTCAAGAATACACAGCACGGCGAACAGCCACAGGGACGAAATGCCGCCGTACGTGGCGACGATGATACCGAAAATGACCGTGACAAGGCTTGAAAACCAGAATATTCGCAGAGGATGAGCAGGATGCATTGCCCTTTATTGTACCAGACCGCACCCGGTATTCCAGCCGTTTGCCGGCCGTCTTCGCGGTAATGGATAAAATGATAAAAATATATTGCAAAAATTGCAAAAATATAGTATGATATATATAGCTACTAGGGCACTGGGCGGCAATGCTGCCGTTACTTTGGTAGTGCTCGTTCACAGTACGACATCCAACTCATTAGGAGAGTCATGAATACTCGCGTTTTGCGCGTGCCTCGGTTACGGGGCAATCACGCGCTTGCCGCCTACGGCATCAGCCATGACGGCTCCGCGTTCGTGGTGACCGACGCTATCCAGAATGTTCCGTTCGACTTCGCTGAATACAGCAAGTTCAAGTACGGGCAGCAGGAAGCCGTTCACCGCTACGCGGGCGCCATCGCCGCCGTCGCCGAGCCGCATCTGCTTGCCGCGAGCGAGTATGACGAGCCTGTCGTCGTGACCGGAACCCCGTACAAACGGGTCCCGAACGCGGCGCAGTTCCTCGCCATCAATTCGTTCCGGCAGCTGCGCAAGCTCGGCACCTGCGACGTTTCGTACGCCAGCATCTACCAACCTCGGTTGGCCGTTGGCGACTACGGCAAACTGTCGCAGGCCGAACGCGACGCGCGCAACCGCCAGAAGACACGCGCCTTCGATCCTTCGGATTTCGAGGGAAAGCACGTCGTGCTCGTCGATGACGTCCGTATCACCGGTTCGATCGAACGATCGACCGTTGCCATGCTGGCCGACATCCCGACGCTCAGCATCACGTGCGTGAACCTGGTGCGGCTTGACCCTGCCGTGGCCCTCGAGCGGCCAACCCTGGAAAACGAGCTGAATCACTCTTACGTGAAGAACCTCCACTTCCTGCGGTCGCTCATGGCGTCCCAGGGCGGCTACGCGTTCACCACGCGCGCCCTGAAGTTCGTTTTGGAAGCCCCGGTAACGGAGCTTCTGAACCTGATCGCCACGACGCCCCGGCCGCAGCTCATCGAGCTGTACCAGGGAATCGTGGAAGAAGGCTACGACCAAATGCCCGCCTACAAGAACAGCGTTGGCATCATCGCCAACGTCTGCTGACCTGACCACGAGAAAAGGATACGACATGTACCAATCGCACATGCACCCCACGCTCTACATGCCCGCCAAGCTCGCTCCGTCGAAGCTGCTGCAGGTCATCAACGAGCACACGGTCACCTTCGGCAAGGAAGGCGCTCCGGGAGACGTCGACTCGTTCGACAACGTCCGGCGCGTCGTCATTTGCACGGAGGATTCCGTGAGCGACGAAGAGCTGCCCCAGGCGCTCATCAATCTCGGCGACACGCTCGAGAACATCGATGAGAACGCCCAGGTCTGCGTCTACGTGCGTGTCCGCAACCAGGACGTCTTCAAGTACGTTCTGGAGCTGCCGGGCATCACCAACGTCACGGGGTTCGTTATCCCCAAGGCCGAACCGGTGTCGTTCCCGCAGTATGCCGACCAGCTCGTCGATTCCGAGTTTCTGCTCATGCCGATCTTGGAAGCCTCGAACATGGTGGCCCTCAGTTTCCGCGAACACCTTCGCGAGATCCTGATGAACTACAAGGAACGCATCGACTGCGTCCGTATCGGCGCCAACGACATGCTCGGCCACCTGGGAATCCGTCGTGATCCCCATCAGCTGACCGTATACGAAGGCCCTGTCGGCCAGACGATCTTGGCGGTCATCAACGAGTTCCGCGGCATCAACCGGTTCGCCATCACGGCGCCCGTGTTCGAGTGCTACGGCTCGCAGTACGACATGCTGTTCCGTCGCGAACTGCACCGCAGCGTCAGCTACGGCCTGTTCGGCCAGACGACCATTCACCCCCGACACCTGCGAATCATCAGCGACCTTTACCGGGTCGCGAACGATGACCTCGTGTCGGCACGGTCGATCCTGGACAGCGACGCCGCCGTCAACGGCCTGAACGGCCGCATGGACGAAAAGAGCGTCCACAGCGAGTGGGCGAAGCAGATCGTCGACCGTGCCGCATTGTTCGGTACCGCGTCGCCGGCCGCGCTCGACCCCGCTGACGACAACGTCGTCTCCATCGCAGGCTGAACGAGAGGAAACCATGATCTCCAAGCACATCGCCCTGACCAATCTGCACGTCGAAGGCGGCGTCGTCACCCGTGACGACGGCCGTCCGTTCGACCGGGTAGGCTACAGCCGTTTCAAGTACGGCTGGCTGCCCCCGGCCACCGACTACGCGATCGATATGGCAAAGCGGCTCGTTCCCGAACTGCGACACGTCGCGAAGGGACGGCCGATCTACGTCATCTCGGCGCCGTACAAGTTCCTGCCGACCGCGTCCCACGCGATCGCCCAGGAACTGTGCACCATGCTGAACGTATGGTCCGTACCGTCGGTGCTGCTGCCATTCCACAAGACGCAAGTCGGCGACAGCAGTTACGCCAAAGCCTCCCTCGAGGAGCGCCAGGCGCAGCTCGACACGCTCGGCTTGCATCTCGACGAAAGCCTGGTTCCCGGCAGCGTCTTCATCGTCGTCGACGATATCCGTATCACGGGTACCGCCGAGAAGGTGACGGCCAACTACTTGGAACCGCTCAAGCCGTACGCCACGTTCTACGTGCACGCGGCCCGGCTTTCGCAGGAAGAAGCGGCTCGGCATCCCGGTATCGAGGATGAACTGAACCAGTCCGTCCCGCACGACCTGGAACGGTTCGTGACCGAGTACGAAGACGGCGAGTTCCAGCTCAACACGCGAGTCCTCCGGTTCATTCTGGAGCGGCCCGCCGAAGCGCTGGAACGGTTCGTGGAGTACGCG
>JALRBE010000002.1:0-256 GCA_023262335.1 Candidatus Saccharimonadia bacterium
AGTGGTTTCGCGTACATTCTCGTAGTTAGTATACATAGGACCAGCAGTTTCAGGTCGCAAGTATGCAACCGAAGTGTCGTCTTCGACTGCACCTACCCATGTCTTCATCATCATGTTGAAAACGCGGGGTTCGCTTAGTGGATTACCGTCTGGTGACTTCTTGTCTTTTAAGAGTTTTGCAAGCTCCGTAAGGTCGTTCGTGTCTACGCCAGCTAAATGGTCTGCTCGGTATCGCTTATGATTGACCGTGTCTTCA
>JALRBE010000002.1:295-45100 GCA_023262335.1 Candidatus Saccharimonadia bacterium
CCGCGTGCCTCCCATAGCTTAGGGTTCTGTATGATTGCACCGTCAATACCAAAGATATTACGGTGTTCATACACCATAGCCCGCCACCACTGCTTTTTTAGATTGTTTGCAAGTTCAACACCGTATGGACCGTAGTCCCAGAACCCTGCAAGACCACCGTATATTTCAGAGGCTTGGAATATGAAGCCTCGTCTTTTTGCTAAGTTTGCGATTGTATCAAGAGAAATATCACTCATTGTTTGATTACCTTTCAGAAGTATTATAATTGGAATGGTTAAAAAGGGGTTACTGTAGGCTTACGCCAGTACCGCGAGTAGAACCAAGACCAGTCAATACTTTGAATGAGTGCATTGTAAGCTAATTTTACCACAACTTTACAGGTACGGCTAGGCGTTATGTGGCTCGATATTGTATAATATAGTTATAGGTACTGGACAACTTGTCCCAGCCACTAGCTCTACTTAATACAAGATATATAAGCCCGAAAATAAGACTAGATACGCTATAGGTGCTAGACTACGCAGGGAGAGGTAATGACCACTGTCCACCCTTGAGTATCTCTACCCAGCGTAGTATTTCATTACAGATAAGGTTCCAGTTCGCCTCTATCAGGGTCACCAAGATAGAACTACAGATATAGAAAAGTGCCTTGAAGCCATATAGAGCTTTGAGGCATTTTCTATATCTGTTAAATCATTCGATTCTTCTTTGCTGTCAGGCTTAAAAAGGTTATTTGTTACAATATAGGATATGAACAAACTCCATCTCGATGTCGTAAATCACTTTAATAATCGCCAGCATATCGCACACGGTATGGACCACGCAGAGCGTGTCGCTGCGCTGGCGCGACATATTGCACTCAAGGAGAATTACGACCCCGATGAGGCAGAGATTGCTGGTATATTGCATGATATTGGGCGAACAGTGCAAGAAGAGGAAAAAGGTCATGGCCCAGCCGGTGTTCCGCTCGCCTCTGAATTGCTTGACAAGCATATGGACTATGATAGTGGCACAAAAGAACGTATCCTCAACGCCGTTCGTGACCATAGTGACCTTCATACGGAGGGTCACTTAACTCACATCTTACAAGATGCCGATATGCTCGACGGATTAGGCGCAATTGGAATAATGCGAGCGTACACGTCAAAAGCACATCTGCCATGCTATGACCCTGCAAATATCGCACCCACTGTAGGCCAACGAAATACAAATATCCATGACCAAATAGCTTTTCAGATGGAATGGCTAGACATGATGCACACCAAAACAGGAAAAGAAATTGCCGAGCGGCGGCACGCCCTGATGGCAAAATTCTTAGATAATTTCAGGTTGGAGGTTCTAGGCGAGGATTATCAATAGCCGTATTGCTATATTCGTTAATAGCTCGTTCCACTTCATAATTTCAGCCACAACTTCCTTATAAATCGAAGGCTCAAGGGTCACCATAGAAAATAGCTCATGCTCTCGGTATGAGCTATTTTCTATCGCGCGGTTCTGCGCTGAGGGTTCGACCGCTGTCATGATCGACTGATTTAACAGGCTAGCCAACGTTCGCCGCTAGAACAGCGAAGCGTGGGCTCGTATATACTTTATGTAATGGACTTTTCTTTTTTCATGCAATACCTTCGGAACGTACGCAGCGTCGGGGCGGTCGCGCCGAGTTCGCGTTTTTTGGCCCGCAAAATGGTCGAGACGATTGACTTCGAACGCGCGGGTACGATCGTTGAGTACGGCCCGGGGACCGGTGTTTTTACCAAGGAAATCCTTGCCAGAATGCGGCCCGGCACGAAGGTGCTCCTTATAGAATCGAACGACGATTTTTACGAAAAGCTACGCACCGAATACGAAGATAGGAGCGACGTGCATGTGGCGCATGATTCGGCGGAACATGTGGCGGAGCTGCTTGCGGAACGGGGGCTTGGTCGGCCGGATTACGTTGTTTCCGGGCTGCCGTTCGCGGCGCTTCCGGCTGCCGTGTCCGAACGGATTCTGACTGAGACGGCCCGACTGCTCAGCGACGGTGGTGAGTTCGTGACGTTCCAATACACTCTGCTTAAGAAGGGTGTGATAGGCTGTCATTTTGGCACCGTGCGCGTGACCCGCGAACTTCGCAACCTGCCGCCGGCGTACGTTTTGCGCTGCCGAAACCAAAACGGTCCGCGGCGTTCCCACAAACAAGCATAAGTGGTATCATGGTGACATCATTAATGGGGTGACTTAGGTGGGCTTTACGAAAAAAACGATCCGCGACGTTCCGCTTAGCGGACAAACAGTGCTGGTGAGGGTTGATTACAACGTACCGTTGGCAGATGACGGCACGATACACGACGACTTGCGCATTCGCGCGAGTTTGCCGACGCTGCAGTTCCTGTTGGCGCGCGGCTGCAAGCTCGTGCTTATAAGCCATATGGGCCGGCCCGAAGGTCACGACCCTAAGTTAAGCCTGGAGCAAGTCGCGAACAGGCTTGGCGAGCTGCTCGAAAAGCCAGTGGTGTTCGTTGACGACGTAACTGGCGAGGACGCGTACCAAGCGGTCAGGAAAGCACCGAAGAACGGCGTGGTCATGCTGCAAAACCTCAGGTACTACCCCGAAGAAGAGGCGGATGATCTTGAATTCGCCAAAGCGATCGCCCACGCGTCGCAGGCGGCGTTCTTCGTGCAAGACGGCTTTGGCGTGGTACATAGGGCGCACGCCAGCACGCACGCCATAACGTTGCAGTTGCCAAGCGTGGCAGGGTTGCTGCTCGAACGCGAAGTGGCGACGATCACCGACGTGATGGAGAACCCGAAGCGACCGCTGGTGGCCGTGCTCGGCGGCGCGAAGGTGAGCGACAAAATAGGCCTGGTCGAACGGTTCGTGCACGTCGCCGACAAAATCCTGATCGGCGGTGCCATGGCGAATACGTTTTTGCGCTACAAAGGCATCGACGTGGGCGCGAGCAAGGTAGAGACCGACCAAGACGAGACGTTAAACAAAATATACGCCGCGGCCAGGGAAAAGGTCGGCGAGAACGTCGAGGATTTCATCGTGCTTCCGAGTGATGTCGCCGTCGCGAAAACCGTCGGTGCCGACGAACCTCGGGTGGAACGGGGACTGTCGGGCATCGCCAAGAGCGAAATGGCGCTCGATATCGGCGCGGGCAGCATCGAGCGGTACTGCGATATCGTCGGCTCGGCGGGATCGGTCATTTGGAACGGCACCATGGGCATGGCAGAACATGCGAATTTCGCGCACGGTTCCGCCCGGATCGCCCTCACGCTCGCGACCCACCCGGAAGTGACGTCGATCGTTGGCGGTGGCGACACCGCGGACTTCATACTCAAATGGGACGGCAAGAAGGGCGGCAGCTTTTCGCACGTATCGACCGGAGGCGGCGCAGGGCTGGACCTCATGGCAGGCGAGAAGCTGCCCGGAGTCGAGAGCCTGCTCGACGCCGCATGAAAAATAGGCTACACTAAAGCACAAGAAAGCATAACCGTTATGTCATCCACCAAGAAACTCATCGTCGGCAACTGGAAGATGAATCTGACCGTTCACGAGGCCAGTATCCTCGTGCATGACCTTGAAAAAGCTATTGCCGTCCACCGCGACGTCGAGGTTGTCGTGGCGCCGACGCTGCTTGCGTTGCAGTCCGTCAGCTTGCAAATCGACCGGCGCGTCTTGAAGCTCGCGGCACAGAACTTTTACTGGCAAGACCACGGCGCGTACACGGGCGAGGTGTCGGCAACGCAACTTCGCGGCCTGGTCGACTATGCCATCGTTGGCCATAGCGAACGGCGGCACGTATTCCATGAACATGCCAAAGATCTGCGCAACAAAGTGCAAGCGGCGCTGCGCAACGGTATCAGCCCGATATTGTGCATCGGCGAAACGGCGCACGAGCAGGCGCTTGGCGAAACGCTGGATGTCATTCATGACCAACTGCTCGGCGGGCTCGCGAACGTGACAAGCGAAGAAATCAAACGGGTGGTCGTTGCCTACGAGCCCGTATGGGCGCTGAGCAACGGCAAGGACTTCGGCAAGCACAAGGTTCCGACTCCTTATGACGTCGAAAAGGCGGCAAGGGCGGTTCGCAGCCAAATAAAACACTTGTACGGCGAAGAGGCGAGCAGGCAGATCCGAGTCCTGTACGGCGGCAGTACGAGTCCTGACAACGCGAAAGGCTTTTTGGCAGTGCCAGGAGTCGACGGCCTGCTTGTAGGGGGCGCCAGTTTGTCGGCGCACACGTTCGTGCCTATCGTCGCTGCCGCTCATTCGGAGCGCGCCTGATGGCCGGCGAGATAGATTTTGACGAACTGGACAAAGCGGTCGCTTCGCTTATGGGGGGCGCGACTCCTCAGCGGCAAGACGAAGGACCGAAACAGAAAACATTGACTATTTCCAGCACGCTCAAGCCTGGCGAAGACCCGGCGTACGCCAAACTGGACGAAGTCGCCAAAGCGATCGGCGACGAAATCCTGACGACAGACGGCGAAAGGACGGTCGACGTCGACGAGGCGGCATCGTCGCAAGCGCCAAGCGAGCCTGTCGCGGTACGGACCGAGTCGCCGGCGGTAGCGTCGCAGCCGATTGTTCCTCCGGCGCCGCAAGCTCCCGCGCCAACGGCACCCGCGGCACCAGCTGCCGTCCAGGCGCCCCGTCCGACGACGGGACGGTTCATGGACGTCGTGCATCCGTCATCGGTCATGAAGAGTCCTGCCGCGCTTGACGCCACGCCGCCTATCCGCGCGAATACCGGAGCCCAGCCGGTATCTGCGGCAAGTCCTGAAGCAAACGTGCCGCTGACACCGTTCATTCCTGACGCCAAAGTCGAAAAACGGCCGCTTGGCGGGTCGGGTGCCATCCCGTCGCCTTTCGAGGACGACAAGCCGGTGGCAGCCGTGACCACGGAGTCGCAGCCCGCCGAGACGGCAGCGGAACCTGTCGTGCAGGAAACCGTGACGATCAACTCGGAGCCTGCGGAAGGTGCGAAGCCGATTGACGCCCAGCCGGTACTTGACGCGAGTACGTTCGAAAATACGACGCCCGCCGAATCCCCTGAGATAGCGGCGATCGAATCGACCGAAGTGTCCGCGGACGCGCCGAAAACCGAGGACAACATAGCCGCGGTTGAATCGGGCGATACGGAAATCTTGAAAACCACTCCGGCCCCGCCGAACAAAGAGGGGACGATTTATGACGTTTCGAACCAGGCACAGCCGCTCGCGCACGCGAAAAAGCAGAAGTCGGGTTGGGGAACGGTCGTTGTCATCGTGGTCGTGATCGCGGTGGCCGCAGCGCTGGCCGTCGCCGCTTCCTTCATTCTCGGCGTCGGCGTCTGAGTCTTGTATACTGGATATAATGAATAGTCTTGAGGGCCTTAATGACGCGCAGCTTGCCGCGGTACAACAAACGAGCGGTCCGCTTTTGATTCTTGCGGGCGCGGGGAGCGGAAAAACCAAGACGGTCGCGCACAGGATAGCGTACCTCGTGCAGCATGAGGGCGTTTGGCCCACGGAAATCCTCGCCGTGACGTTCACGAACAAAGCCGCGCGCGAGCTTCGTGAGCGCGTATGGAAACTGACTGACGATCGCGGCGACGAGGTGCCGCGCTCCTACATGCCATGGATGGGAACGTTCCATGGCATTTGCGTGCGCATGTTACGGCAAGATGGTCACGTGATAGCGATCGCGCCGAACTACGTGATCTACGACGAGGATGATCGGCAGGGTTTGGTCAAGCAAGCCATGAAAGAACTGTCGATCGATAGCCAGCAAATAAAGCCGCGGGCGATCAGTAGCGTCATAAGCAACGCCAAGAACGAACTGAAGACCCCCGCGGATTTTGAGGCGTCTGCCACGTATCCGCAACAGCAGGCCATCGCGAAGGTCTACGCGCGCTACGAGTCGCTGCGCAAAAAAGCGGGCGCCCTTGATTTTGACGACCTGCTTATCGAAACCGTTCGGCTGCTACGCGATCATCCGGAAGTCCGGGAGCGGTGGCGCCAGCACTTCAAGCACGTGTTCATCGACGAGTACCAAGACACGAACGCGGCTCAATACGCCATCGTCAAATATTTAGTGAACGATGAGCAGAACGTCTGCGTGGTCGGTGACGACTGGCAGTCCATTTACAGTTGGCGCGGCGCTGATTTCACGAACATCCTGAACTTCGAGCGCGACTACCCGAACGCGACCATAATCAAACTCGAGCAGAACTACCGGTCGACGAACGCGATCCTGACCGTCGCGCAATCAGTCATCAGCAAGAACAAGGTACGTACGGACAAAAAGCTGTGGACCGACCTTGGCGAAGGCAGCCCGGTCGAGGTGCATCAGGCGTATGACGAGGCCGAGGAGGCGAGCTTGGTGGCTGGCCGAGTCGGTACTCACGTCAGCATAGGGGCGAGGTCATACAGCGACTTTGCCGTGCTGTACCGCATGAACGCGCAGTCCGCGCCGCTCGAACGCGCGTTCAGGTTGGCGCGCATTCCCTACCAGCTTGTCGGTGGCGTCAGGTTCTACGACCGCAAGGAAATCCGCGATATCATTGCGTACCTGCGACTTATTTATCAGCCGAACGATCGGTTAAGCTTCAGTCGTATTGCTAACGTCCCGACCAGAGGCATCGGCGCGACCAGCTTGGAGCGGTTTTTGCAGTGGCAGGGCGAACAAGGGAGCGACATTCTGACCGCGCTCGAGACCGTGCACGAAGCGAACGTGCTGACGCCGAAGGCGAAGAAGGCGCTTGGCGGATTGGGCGTACACCTGCGAGAACTGAAAACCATGCTGGACGAACACAGCGCGCCGGCGGACATCATTGAGCGGCTGCTGCAAGTAACCGCGTACCGCCAATTTTTGCGCGACGGCACGCCGCAGGCGGAAGAGCGCGAAGAAAACGTTGGCCAGCTGCTCTCGGACGTGAAAATATTCGCCGATTTGCCAGAGTTCCTCGAAGAAACGGCACTTATCGCGAGCAGCGACACCGCGGCAGGCGACGAGAAGGTCACGTTGATGACCCTGCATGCGGCCAAGGGCCTGGAATTTCCGGTGGTATTCATGGTCGGCATGGAAGAAGGCGTGTTCCCTCACGGCAGGGTGTACGAGTCGGGGCCGGCCGAACTCGAAGAGGAGCGGCGACTGTGCTATGTGGGCATGACGCGCGCCAGGCAGGAGCTTCACCTTACGTATGCCCGTTCACGCTTGCAATTCGGCCAAAGGGCGTACAACCAAGTGTCACGGTTCATCGGCGACATGGGCAACCAGATCGCCATGGTCGACGAACCGTCGTACGTCCCGGATTACGATGACAGATTCGTGAGCGACGAGTTGCCGTTCGGCGTCGGCGACAGGGTCCGTTCGGCCGCGTTCGGCACCGGAGAAATCCTTGACGTCGACGGGTTGGCGGTCACGATCAGGTTCGACAAGGGCACGACGCGCAAGTTGAACGCGGAGTACGCGCGTCTCGAGAAATTATGAGAAAGGCGTATCTTCGGTTCGCGAAGGTCATCAGTCCGCTCATGATCGCCGGGCTGCGTGCGTACAGCCTCGTGACCCGTCGGCCACGGGCACGGGTCGTGCTCATGAACGAACGGGCGGAGGTCCTGCTCATGAAGGGCGTGATCGCGCATAACGACCACTGGACATTGCCGGGAGGCGGCGTCGGGTTTCGGGAATCGTCGCTGCATGCGGCGCTACGCGAAGTTCACGAGGAGACGGGCATACGCCTGGCGACTGGAGACCTGACGTTCGTGCGGCGCGTCGAAAAGCCGGAATTCGGCCTGCCGTTCGCGGCCGACGTTTTTACGGGACGCTGCGCGGCGGGCGCGTTGCCGGACACTATTCATAATCCGTACGAAGTCGCGGCGATCGAGTGGTTCCCCGTGGCGTCCTTGCCGCCTGACACGGGGCGGCTCGCAAGGAAATTGGTGCGGGAAGTGAGCGCCGACTAGCTGCCCGAGCGGTTTGCAGCGGGCGGCCACATTCGGTACAATCATATGAGGCCACAAGGCTTGTTATCAATGAGCATTCTTGAACACGTACGACAATCCAGAGGGTACCAGCTGCTTGCTATGGCGGCATTCTTTACGCTGACCCTTTTTGTACTTATCGCGTCCGCCGGAGCGTCGAACGACGACCAGGCCAAGGGCGGCAGGCTCGTCACGTTCCATGACCGAGGGCAAGAGAAGGTCATCCTGACGCATGCGCGTACCGTCCGTGACGCGCTTGGTGACGCCGGCATACGCGTCGCTCCGAAGGATCAAGTCGAACCAGGAATCGACGAAGAACTGATCGCGGCCGATTGTACCGTCAACGTTTACAGGGCCCGCCCGGTGATCGTGGTTGACGGATCGGTACGCCAAAAGATCATGACCGCGGCGCAGACCGCCCGAAGCATGGCTGCCGATGCCGGGTTGCAGCTGCAAGACGAGGACACGACGAAGATAGCGCGTACCGATGACGTGCTTGCCGACGGGGCGAGTACCATGCTGACTATCGACCGCGCGACGCCGTTCACGTTGAACCTGTACGGCACGCAGGCGCCAGCATACAGTCAGGCGGCAACGGTCGGCGACATGCTCCGCGCGAAGAATATCGCTCTTGGGCCGGACGACAGCGTGTCGGTTGACGAATCGTCGCCCTTGGTGCGTGGCATGACCGTCGCGGTATGGCGCAACGGGATCCAAACTGCGACGGTGGAAGAAAAGATCCCGTTCGCAGTAAGGCAAATCCAGGACGCTGACCAAGCGGCAGGATACAAGAAGGTCCAGACGCCGGGGACTGATGGCCGCAAAAACGTCACGTACGAAATCGTCATGCGTAACGGCAAGGAGGTCTCGCGCAAAACGATCCAGAGTGTGACGCTTGAGCAGCCGAAGGAGCAAGTAGAGGTCGTCGGCGCCAAGCCATCGTTCAGCGGTGATTTCGCGGCGGCTCTGGCAAAACTCCGGGCCTGTGAATCCGGTGGCAACTACGCCAACAAGAAGAATCCGAAGTACAGGGGCGCGTACCAGTTCGGCTACGGCACGTGGGCCAACAAGTATGGCATATACGATCCGGCCGATGCGACGCCGGCGCAGCAGGACCAAGCGGCGCGCGAGTTGTACGTTCGGCGCGGTTGGCAGCCATGGCCGCATTGCGGTGCCAATCTCCCTGACAGCTATCGGTAGCGCGGTTTGCCGCCTCCAGTCATGCTTTGCTACAATGAAACGAGTCCCGTGAGGACGCTCACACATGCAGAATTCATTCATTCAACTCTTTTCATGGCGACGCGCGCTTCTTTGCCTTGCCGGACTGCTCGCGGCCCTGGGGTTGTTCGTCGCCACCGCGCGAGCTGCCTCGGCTGATTCGACAGAGGCAGGGAAACTGGTGACCGTGTATGACCGCGGCGAAAAGCGCGTGGTTCTGACCCAGGCCGCTACCGTAAAGAACGCGCTGGCGTCGGCAGGGATTGCCGTCTCCGCGAACGATGCCGTCGAGCCGCGCAGGGAAACCGAACTGACGGCGGCAAATTACGTCATTAACGTTTACAGGGCTCGGCCGGTTACCGTCGTTGATGGTGCCATCCGCCAAAAGGTGATGACATCCGCGCAGTCGGCGAAAGAAATCGTCGCGGCGGCAGGCAGCGAACTGCGTGAAGAGGACGACGCCGTCATGACGGCCAGCCGCGACATCACGGCAGACGGCATGGGCGTGGTGCTGACGATAGACCGCGCGACGCCGTTCAAGCTGACGCTGTACGGCAAACCGATCGTCGCCTATACGCAGGAGGCGACAGTGGCTGACATGTTGCGGGCGAAGGGCGTGAAGCTTGCACCGAACGATAGCGTTTCCGTGCCAATGGACGCTTCCATCGCAGAAAACATGGCCATAGAGGTATGGCGCGAGGGCGTACAGACGGCGACGGTCGAAGAAGACGTGGCGTTTCCTGTCCGTATCGTTCAGGATGCCGACCGTCCGGTCGGATACGCCGCCGTAAAGACCCCAGGTATCAAAGGCAAGAAGGACGTCGTGTACGAGATTACCGCCAAAGGTGGCAAAGAGGTAGCGCGCAGCGCCATCCAAAGCGTCGTTACCAAGCACCCCGTCGAAGAAGTGCGAATAATCGGCACGAAGCCAGGACCAAAAAGCTTGACCAAGTCGAAGGGCGCGCAGTATTTCGTTGACAGCAAAGGCGTGTCGCACCGTGAAACCTACTACGACTTGCCAATGAACGTCGTGATTGGCGCATGCGGCGGCGGCGGGTACACTGTGCGGGTCGACGGCGCGAAAGTAGACAAAGACGGCTACATACTGGTGGCGGCGAACTACGGCAATTATCCGAAGTGCTCCGTGGTAGAAACCAGCATGGGGCTCGGCAAAGTGTATGACACTGGTGGGTTTGCCGCCAAGCATCCGCACGGGTTCGACTTGGCGACCGACTGGACGAAAGGCGACGGTCGGTAATAATGGTGGCGCCGAACAAATCGCTGGGGCAACATTGGCTACGGGACCGGTTCGTTTTGGAACACATCGCGGATTGCGCGGATATCGACGCGAGCGACACCGTGCTCGAGATCGGACCTGGGCTCGGGACGCTGACATCCGAATTGTTGCGACGGTCCGAGCGGGTCATCGCGGTAGAGTTCGATGCCGAGCTCGCGAAAAAACTGCCAGGGCAGTTCCCGGGCAAGGCGCTCGAAGTCAAGAACGAAGACATCTTGCTGTTCGATCTCGACTCGCTGCCCGCTGGTTACAAAGTGGTCGCGAACGTCCCCTATTACATTACGAGCAAAATAGTCCAAAAACTTATGACAGCCGCGAACAAACCGTCGGCAGCGGTACTGCTGGTGCAAAAAGAGGTTGCCGAACGGATCGCGGCGGAACCGGGCGACATGAGCATTCTTGCCATAAGCGCGCAGGTATACGCCGAGGCATCGCTCGGCGACGTGGTGCCGGCCGAACTGTTCACGCCGCCGCCAAAAGTCGACAGCCAAGTGGTCATCCTTAAAACCCGCGAAGCCCCGCTCGTCGCTCCCGAAGACGAAAAGGCGTTCTTCCGAGTGGTCAAGGCAGGATTCTCGGCCAAACGCAAAAAACTCCGCTCGTCATTGGCGGGCGGTTTGGGCATCTCGAAGCAGGAAGCCGAAACGATGCTGGCGAAAGCCGCTATTTCGCCCGACGCGCGCGCCGAAGACCTGGCGATCGCCGACTGGTTGCGACTCGTTTAGGCAGGCTGATGGCAGTCGCACGGCGCGGCAGCGGCTTGTGACAAAACGGTAAACAACGCGATACGGTCGTGCTCGTCCGCGAGCGTGAGGGGAGCGGACTGCAATTCTACCGTCGTGATGTTCATGGCCATTTCCGCGGCCTCGACCGGGTCCATGGAAGGGTCGAGCCGTTGCGCCGCGATCGCTCCCATGCGGAGGTCTTCTTCGTCGGCAGGGTAGGCGGTCTCCGTGTACCCGACTGTCTCTTCCCTGATGATAACCGCGCGACCTTCGGCCGTTCGGAATATTTGGTAATAAACCTGGCCATTCATGACGGAGCCGACTTCGTAAAGCAGGGTGTTCTCAAACAGTTCCTGGGGTAGCTGCGACACGTCTTTGTCGCTATAGGCGTCACGGTCGAGCACGAAAAGGTCGCTGCCGTCTTTCGGCGAAAAATCCTCGGTGACGGAGCAGGACTGCCCCTCTAAGGCGACCTGGCAGTGGCGAACGCCTCCGTCGTACAGCAGTTCGTCGTGCCAGTTATGGGGGCCGGAGGGCTTGTTCGCGAAGAAGGCGTGCATGCCGCCAAACAGCGCTGCCGACTCATTGGTATCCGGCAACAACTCGGCAAGGGATTGCCGAGGGAAGTTGCCGAATTGTTCGTGAGTAGCACTCATACTATAATTATAGCATAAGAATTAAGAATAGTCAATATCAAGCGATCGGATTCGTCAGGTTGTTGACGATCGTGACGGGGAGGTCGCCGCTAATATGGGCTTCTATATCGATGGTCTGCAGGAACTCGGGCAGGATACGCTCCCTGCGCGGGTCGATGAACTCGCAGCGGTCCAGCTCGATGGCGCCATGGCTCGATTGCGTCAAGTCGATTGACGCGTACGCCTCGGGGTTGGTGACATGATAAAAGAACTCGAGCTCTTCGTCGTAGCGGGAGCGTCCTGAAAGCAGTTGTTGGCCGAACAATAGCTTGCCTATCTTCGGGGCGATGCCGGTTTCTTCCAGTAGTTCGCGTTTTACTCCGTCCTCGAGCGATTCGAGCGGGTCGAGGCCGCCGCCCGGCAGTGCCCAGTAATCCGCCTCCTGGCCGCTTTTCGTTTTGTGTTTGACGGCGAGCAGTTTGCTTCCGTCCCAAATGATCGCCCGCACGTTAACGCGTCGTTTGTCCATGAAATCTCCTTGTTGTTAGTAGTGATGAATTGGTTGAGGCGCTAGCGGTTCGGCCCGTCCGAACGTGCGCGCGTAGAGGATTCCGAAGAATCATAGTGCTTTTAGTATAGACCACGGCGAACCGGCTGGCAATCCAATCTGTTATAATAAGCCTCAATGGGAAAGAATCTCTATGTCACAACCGCTATTCCGTACGTCAACGGCGCGCCGCACATCGGCCACGCACTGGATTATTTGCTTGCGGACGTTTGGGCGCGGTACCAAAAGCAAAACGGCAAAACCGTGAGGTTCCAGGTGGGCACCGACGAGCATGGCAACAAAATCGCCGCCAAAGCAGCCGAAGCGAACATGGCACCGAAGCAGTATACCGACCAAATGGCGACCGTGTTCGAGAGTTTCATCAAGAAGGTCGGCGCTGAGTATACTGATTTCGTTCGGACGACCGACCCGCACCACGAAGCGGCGGTACAGTGGATTTGGCAAAAATTGCAGCCGTACATTTACAAGGGCTCCTACGAAGGCTGGTACTGCACCGGGCACGAGGCGTTTTTTACTGACAAAGAGGTCGAAGCGACGGGTGGCGTTTGCCCGGACCATCAGAAGCCATACGAACGTATCAGTGAAGAGAACTACTACCTCAAGGCGAGCGCGTTTACCGACCAAGTCCGCGAGGCGATCGAAAAGAACAAGATGCGCATCGTTCCCGAGTTCCGCAAGAAGGAATTCCTGGAGCTCATGAAGGACGGCCTGAAGGACGTCAGTATCAGCCGGCCGCGCAAGACCTTGACATGGGGCGTGCCCGTGCCGGGCGATCCGGAGCAGGTCATGTACGTTTGGCTTGATGCGTTGGCGAACTACATAACCGTGCTTGGATACCCCGACAAAGAAGGGTGGCAAGAGTATTGGCCGGCCGACGTGCAAGTGATCGGCAAGGACATTTTGCGTTTTCACGCGGGTATTTGGCCTCCGATGCTGCTTGGTCTGGGCATATCGTTGCCCAAAACGCTCTTGACGCATGGCCACGTGAACGTCGGCGGCGCTAAGATGAGCAAATCCGTCGGTAACGTCGTGGACCCGAACGGGATCATGGACACCTACGGCGTCGACGCGTTCCGTTACTTCTTTGCCAGGCACATACCGACGCAGGATGACGGCGATTTTACCTGGGAGAAGTTCGAGACGTCGTACAACACGGAGCTTGGCAACGATCTTGGCAACGTGGTGCAACGCGTCGCGAGCATGCTCGTCCGCTACCAGGCAGGCGTCATAGGTGAGGCGCCTCAGTCGGAGCACGACATGCGCCCGTACCGCGAGGCAATGGAGAATCTGCAGTTCAACGTGGCGCTCGACCAAGTTTGGCTGATGGTCCGGAGCTTGAACCAATACATCGACACGGTAAAGCCGTGGGAAATCGCGAAAACCAAGGACACCGACCAAGATGCCGCGGAACATTTGGCGGAAGTGCTTGCGACCAGCGTTGGCAATTTGTTGCAAATCGCCGACTTGCTCGTGCCATTCATGCCGAGTACCGCTAAAATCATTCACGATACGTTCGGCACGGGTGTCGTTACCGCCGTGCCTGCCGTCATGTTCCCGAAGCTCTACGTCCATACGCCCGACCCGCGAGGCGGTTCGCAGCCAGCCGCTCCTACGGTAGCGAATGAACAACCTGCTGATCATGCGTGACGTGCCACCGGCACTGATCGACACGCATTGCCACGTGCATGAGGCGGAGTATCCGCTTGACAGCGTGGAAACCATGCGACGTGCCGAGGCTGCTGGCGTGTCGACCGTTTTGTGCGTGGGGACGAGCGAACGGAGTTCGGAGGAAGCGATTGCATTTGCCGAGGAACATGACGCGGCATTTGCCGTGGTGGGCGTTCATCCTCACGATACCAAGGATGGGTACGGCGCGATTGTCGGACTCGCCCGGAAAAAAAGCCCGAAGCTTGTCGCGATCGGAGAAATCGGGCTGGATTACTACTATGGCCACAGCCCTCGGGACGTTCAGATACGAGCGCTCGAGTCGCAGATCCAAACGGCGCTTGATAACGACTTGCCGATCGTGTTCCATGTTCGGGAGGCCTTCGAAGATTTTTGGCCGGTGTTCGACAATTTTCATGGAATAAGAGGTGAGTTGCACAGTTTTACTGATACGCAGGTGAACCTCGACAAAGGCTTTGAGCGCGGATTGTACGTCGGGGTGAACGGAATCAGCACGTTTACGAAGGACCCGGCACAGCAGCAATTGTTCGCGAACATTCCTCTGGACCGTTTGCTGCTCGAAACCGACGCCCCCTTCTTGACGCCAACCCCTTATCGTGGTACTATAAATGAGCCAGCATATGTTAGTGAGGTAGCACGACATCATGCATCGCTTCGGGGTATATCACTGCAAACGGTCGCACAAGCGACCACCGACAACGCGACGTCTTTGTTTCGCTTGAAATAACGGACCGCGTGTCACTTGAACGTATAACACGCCGAAAGGCTACTTACTACCCATGTCACCAGTCAATTCAACATTACAATACAGCGAAACCGCGCTCGTACAGCGCGGAACCGCTGACATAAACGCTGCCGCGGCGATACCGGCGAGCAAACTTGCCACGCGCGAAAGCAAGGACACGTACCGGTTTCCCGGTGCTACGCCTGAACGGCAGCGGGTGCGCCGGACTGTCTCGAACGTCACGGGCGCAGCCAATGCCGACACGATCCGCCAGCAGCAGATAGCGAGCGCCAAAGAAAACGCGTACAGCCAGTTCAAGCGGCGCGATCTCGAGCTGACACCACAAGAAGTCAGCGCGTATGCCCAGTGGATATTGCAGGCCGACACGGTCATCGAGTCGATGCGTCTTGCCGCCGAAAGGGGCGAATAAGATGGGTCTGTTCGGCAAAGCGGCCAAACTGCTCACGGGTTCTTCGCGGCCAACCAGGAGGCAGCTGATCCAGCGCGAGAGCGAAATCGGCGGCCAGTTGTTCGGAGAAGTGCCACAGGGTCACCATCGCCAGTTCTTCAATTTGGACAAGACGACGTGGATTTGGTACGAGGAGTGGACCGACGAATCAGGTAAGCCGCATTCGAAGACGACGCGATACGAAATTCATGACAACGGGGTTTTGAAGGTGCAAGACAACGCGCCGTACTATTTCATCGAAGGCCAAGAGCTGATCAATCTCATGGCGGCTATCCGGTCGTATTACGAGCGGGTGAGTCGCGAAATTTATCATCGCGATCCGGCGACTGCCAAGCCGCTTGCGGCATAATTGGTATAATAGGGAAAATGACGGTATATCTCGATCATGCGGCGGCGACGCCGATGGACCCGGAAGTGACCAAGGCGATGCTGCCGTACTTTTCGGACGCATTTTTTAACCCTTCCAGTCCGTATGCTCCCGCAGTGACGGTCCGTCGTGACTACGATGCCGCGAAAGTGCGGATAGCCGCGATCCTCGGCGCTCAGGCGGGCGAGCTGACGATGACCGCTGGCGCGACAGAGTCTGTCAACCTGGCCTTCGCAGCCGGCAGCGGGCACGTGGTGACAACGGTCATTGAACATCAGGCGGTGCTTGCTGCTGCGGACAGGTCCGACAACACGAAGGTCGCGGTCGACGCTCATGGACGGGTCGACCCCGAGGTCATACGAAACGCTTTGCAGCCTGACACGTGGCTCGTGAGCGTCGGTCTGGCGAACAACGAAATAGGGACCGTTCAGCCGCTCGCAAAGATCGCGGAAGTTATTCGCCAAGAGCGGGCGAAGCGGCGAGACGAAGGTAACGGCCAGCCGATCTACTTGCATACCGACGCGTCACAAGGCGTCGGTCAAATCGACATCAATGTCGCTCGGCTCGGTGTTGACCTGCTGACGATGAACGCGGCAAAGATTTACGGTCCGAAACAGGTCGGTCTTTTGTACGCCGAACGCGGCGTAAACCTGACGCCGCAAATCGTCGGTGGCGGTCAAGAGCAGGGCAGGCGCAGCGGCACAGAGAACGTCGCCGGCGTGATCGGCATGGCGGAGGCACTTGCGCGTGCCGACGCGGCGAGGAAAACCGAAACGCGCAGATTGTTTGATTTGAGGAATTCGTTGCTCAGCACGCTCGAGGCCGCGTTCCCGGAAATGGTCGTGTCGGGTCACCCTAAGCATCGGCTATCTGGTCACTTGCACGTGTCGTTTCCGGGCATTGATGCCGAACGGCTGGTATTCGGGCTCGAGACAAAGGGCGTCTTAGTAGCAACGGGTAGCGCCTGCGCCGCGAACAAAGGAACCCGTTCGCACGTGCTGACCGCGATCGGCCTTGCACCCGACGTCGCTGACGGCAGTTTGCGATTGTCGCTCGGCAAGTCGACGAACGCCGATTCCATCGCGTACGCGGCAGACGCTATCATCGAAGTGGTTGGCAAAGAAATGCGGAGAGTGAACCGATGAGAATCATTGCCAGTCTGGCAGGCCTTGTCGTCATTGTCGGCCTTGCCGTTTCCGGAATTAGCGCGTACTTAGCACCAGACGGCTTGAGTCACTGCGACCAAACGCCGTCTGCAAAGCAGGATTGCGGCAAGGTTGACGCCATCGTGGCGATAAGCGGCGGCGACACGTCGGCGCGCACCGGTCAGGCTATCGAGCTGTATAAAAACGGTTGGGCTGACACGTTGATATTCTCGGGCGCTGCCCAAGACAAATCCGGCCCAAGCAATGCCGAGGCCATGAAGCGCCAGGCGGTTTTGGCAGGGGTGCCGCTCGCGAACATTCTTATAGACGAAACGAGCGAAACGACGAAACAGAACGCCGCCAACGCGACGGGGCTCTTGCAAAGCAATGATATCCATTCCGTTATTCTCGTGACATCGGCCTACCATCAGCGCCGTGCCGGTCTTGAATTCGGCCAGCGCGCGGGAAGCGCCATTCGTATCGTCAATCATCCGGTCGCGGCAGACAACCAATGGTCTCCGTGGTGGTGGACGACCCCAACGGGATGGTGGCTGGCCCTCAGCGAGCTTTTCAAGGTGACCGTGTTTTATGCCGGGGGCACGCGATGACGAAAGTGTATGTTGGCATGAGCGGTGGCGTCGACTCGAGCTTGACGGCCGCGTTGCTTGTTGAGCAGGGGTACGAGGTAACCGGCGTCTACATGAAGAACTGGACCCAGGATCTTCCGGGCCTCAAGTGCCCATGGGCGGACGATTTGGCGGACGCGAAACGGGTGGCGGTGCAGCTCGGCATCGACTTCGAGGTGTTCGACTTCGAAAACGAGTACAAGCAAAAAGTCGTCGAGTACATGATAGACGAATACAAACTCGGCCGAACGCCGAATCCGGACATCATGTGCAATCAAGAAGTAAAGTTCCGTTTGTTCCTTGACGCGGCGCTTGCCCATGGAGCGGATATGATCGCGACGGGGCATTATGCCCGGGTTCAGGATGGAATACTGCAGTTGGCGAGCGACGCCAATAAGGATCAGACGTACTTCTTGTACCGCGTTACCAAGGAAGCGCTCGACAAGACGCTGTTTCCGCTTGGGGAATACTCGAAGCCGGAGGTGCGAAAAATGGCGGAAGAACGAAACTTGTACACGGCAGCAAAGAAAGACAGCCAGGGTATTTGCTTCGTCGGGCAGATCGGCATACGTGATTTCTTGCGACAGTACGTTGACCCTGAACCGGGTGATATCATCGACAAACAAACGGGCAAAAAATTGGGGCGTCATGACGGAGCGATATTTTACACGCTCGGTCAGCGTCACGGCTTGGACATCGGCGGCGGGTTGCCGTACTACGTGGTCGGCAAAGACATGGCTTCGGGCGAGGTATACGTCACCCGTGATTTGAACGATGACAGTCTTTGGAGAAAAACCATCGAACTATCGTCGGTGCATTGGATCGGCCGCGAAGCGCCTGACGGCAGGTATCAGGTACGTATCCGGCATCGGGCACCACTCGTAGGTGCCGAACTGAAGGCCGGGACGCTTGTTCTGGACGAGCCGCAGCGTGCGGTGACCGCGGGGCAATCCATCGTCGTGTACGACGGCGAAGAATGCCTCGGTGGCGGTATCGTTGGGTTCGCGCCTAGCCGGTAATTTTCTTTGCTGCCACGCGTGCCGGATAAAACGCGGCAGTCACGGCAATAAGGACCGACAGCGCCATGCAAGCCGCAAGAACGGCGAGCGATGGGGGCGGTAATTGCAATGATTCAAGACCCTGCGACGAGAGTACCGTCTCGATGCGCGCGTTGATGAGCCGGCAGGCGAAATAGCCGATAAGACCGCCCGCTACGGCACCAACGACGCCTATGATGAACGCTTGAATGAAATAAAGGCGCGAGATCATGCGTTTGCTGGCGCCGCAAGCCCGCCATATTTGAATGACTTGTTTTTGCTCGGATACCGACATAAGTAGCGTGTTCACGATGCCGAGTGACGCGCTGATAAGGCTGATAAGGGCGACCGAGCCGAGAATGATCCAGACGACCGTCGACAGTTGGTTGATTTGGTCGATTTGCTTTTGATACGTAATGGCGCCAAGACCGAGACCTTCGATATCCTTCGCGATGCCGGGCACCGCGTCCTGCGACGCGGCGGTGACCAATACGTTGGAGTAGCCGTTCTTCGCGATGGAATCGGTCATGGTTTCGCCGGTCGGCGTCGAAACGCGCGGTGACTGGACGGCGCGGCCCCATTCGAGCGGCACGTAAACCTGATTGTCGTTTGCCGACGGTCGCGTGACGCCGACTATCGTTGCCGCGATGGTCGTGCGGGACCGGTCGAAGGTCGCCTTTGCCTGGCTGGATGCGTTCCAAGCGGGTATTTGCGCGGTGGTGCCACGATACCCCTGCACGCTCGTGAACGCGACCGTACGTCCGACCGCGGACTGCGCGTCCTTGATGCCGAGCGCCTTCAGGTATCCGTTCCCAAGCACGATGTTCGGTGTTTTGTCCGCGTTATCGAACCACGTGCCAGCAGCAAGCGGTTTTGCCGTGCCGGCATTAGACGTTGCTATGGTGTTGGAGACGTAAGACGTCGGATTGCCGTCGAACGCAAAGCTTCGGAGTTCCCATATGGATACCTGCGGCGTGGCCGACGTGACACCGCGCAGCTTTTCGAGCCGCGAAACCGTTTCGTCCGTCAGTTTTTCCGCGCTGGTATCGGTCGCTTGTATGGAGCTGCCGAAGAAACCTCCTCCGACCGAACTGTTGGCGCTGACCATGATCGTTGACAGAGTGTCTCCTTGTTCGAAGTGCCCTACGACGGCCTCGCGCGTAGTGATGCCTATGGAAACGAGCGTGACCAAAAGCGCGCTGCTCAGCGTAATGGCGGCAACGGTCAGTACGCAGCGAACTGGCTGCGTGATGATGTCGCGGAATGCTGTGCGGACGTAATCAAGCGGCCGCATGCTATCCTATCAGCCTTCCGTCTTGCATGCGGATTATCCTGTCGGCCCGTTTCGCGACCGTTTCGCTATGGGTAACGACAATGAGCGTCGTGCCGAGCGATTTGTGGATCGTCGTCAAGATTTTCAAGATTTTCTCGCCGGTTTCGGAGTCAAGGTTGCCCGTCGGCTCGTCGGCGATCAGTAGCTTCGGCTGCATGGCGATCGCACGGGCGATGCCTGCCCGTTGTTGCTGGCCACCGGACAAATCGCTCGCTTTCCGTTCGAGGACATCACCTAGTCCGACAAGCTTCAAAAGCTCACTTGCCCGTTTTTTGCGCTTTCGAGGGCTGATGCCATTGATCTTCAAAGGAACGCACACGTTTTCGAGCACGCTGTAGTGCGGAACGAGTCTGTAGTCTTGGAAAACGAAGCCGATCGCTTCGTTCCGTAGCCGCGAAAGCGCGCGGTCTCCTTTGGGCAAGCCAGTCCCAAAGAGCTCGAGGGTGCCTCCCGACGGTTGGTCTAAGAGGCCTAGTATACGTACGAGCGTTGATTTGCCAGACCCTGACGGGCCTGTGATGGCGACGAACTCGCCAGTCTGCACGGTCATGTCTGCGCCGTGAAGCACGGCATTGCCTTTTCCGTACGACTTCACTATGTTTTTTGTACTTACCACCGCTTGAGTACCCATATATCTAGTATACAAGAACCAGCCGACGTATAATGGAAAGGGTGGAGAAGATACGCCCCCTCAAAATCGTTCACTTTCATCATAACGACAAGAACAACCTGAACATTGGCGACCAGGCGCATGTGCTGGCGATACAAGAGGCTTTGACGCCCCGTTCAAAACGCCCCGTTCAATTCATCGAAAAATCAATCCAGTTGCTGGGCCGCCAAGTCATTCCGAACAAGTTTTATTATCCGAAATCAAAATATTATCCAACGGTTTTTCATAACGTCTACCGCATGTTGATTGGTGACGGTTTTTACAAAGTGCTTCAAGAATGCAACGATGCCGATTTGGTGATTATTGGCGGCGGCGGCGTTTATATGGGATACTTGTTCCCGTTGAACAATTCGTTCATCCGAAAAATTACCACCCCTATAAGTATCGTCGGCGTCGGCTACAATCACAATCTTGGTTCGCCTGATTTCTCAGAACGTCAGCTGGAAAGCGTCAGGACGATTTCGTCACAAGCGACGCTGCAGTCCGTGCGTGATTCACGGACCGTCGATTTTTTGAAAGAGCAAGGCATAGAGGCGGAACTGATGTGCGATCCAGCGATCTTTTTAAGCGAGCGCGACACGGGCCTGGTCACGCGACGAGAGGGTACCGTAAACGTGGGTGTGAACATTGCCAGGCACGGCTGGAATAACCAGGACAAACTGAAGGACGCGCTCGTTGACGCCTACTACGAGGCGATCAGGCGCATAGGGTCCGCGCAAAAAGCACGGTTTTATTATATGATGCACCAGCCGAACGAGCGGTATTACGTCGATGCCCTGCGACAACGAGGGGTCGAATTCGCGGGCGTCATCAACGTGTCTGACGCCCGTGAATTGAAGGGTGCATATGCGAACTTGGATTTTACCATTTCGATGATGTTGCATTCGACCATTTTGGCGTTCGGGGCGGGCGTGCCGTCAATCAACGTCGGCTACGACGACAAGAACATCGCTTTCATGCGGATGACCGGCCAGGCGCACCGCTACGTCGGGGTCGATGCGTTGTCGTCGCGAAAGCTTAATAAAATCATAGACGATACTTTGGCGAGATTGCCGGCAGAAAAGAAAAACCTTGAAAAATACAAAATGGAGTTTTCGGGCAGATTCGATGATTATATGCAACGGACGCTTGCGCTGGTTACCGATCGATGATCGTTTTGAAGTAATCTTCGTGCATCCGCGCGTACTGTTCAAGCGTGAATTCACGGGCCGTTTTCGCGGCATTCACGCCGAGCTCCGCAAGCTTTTTGGGATCGTTCAATAGCGATACGATTTTTTTCGCGTATCCTTCGGGGTTGCCCATCGGGATGAAATAGCCGTTCTGGCCGTCGCGTAACCAGTCGCCGATTCCGCCGATGTCGGGCGCGAGCACGGGTGTTCCGGTACTCATGGCTTCGACGCCGACTTTGCCAAAGGTTTCGGCGGGGCTGGATGCCATGAGGAACAAATCGATGGTCGCGTAGAACGTTTTTATGGCATCGCGGGACAAGTGACCTGCAAACGTCACGACTCCCTCCAGTCCGAGTCTGGCGACCTGGTCAACCAAAGTGGCCTTGTAGCTGCCTTCGCCTGCAATCACGAACCGGATATCGGGATCGTGTTTTACGGCGATGGCAACAGCATCGATCATGTAGTCGACGCCCTTGTGTTTTTCCAGTCGTCCGGCAAAACCAAGCGTTTTTGATGGCGCTGTCTTTTTCGGCTTGACCGGCAGCGGAGAAACTCCCTCTGGAATGTAAATGCTGTCAATGCCTTCGCGCCGCATCATCGCCTGCGTGTAGTGGCTGTACGAGATAACATGAGGTATTTTTTTGATTCTTCGCATGTAGAGCGGTCGGATGAGATACCGAAAATAAACGAAGTGCAGTCTGCCGATAGCAGAAAGATCGTTCAGGTCGTAGGGTCGTGATTTGTAATCGGCCAGGGTCAGGCCCCATGGGAGAAGCCATTTCGTATAGCCCTCCGGACCGTGCACGCAGACGACCAAACGGTAGCCTTTGAGCGCGTACAGCACGGAAGCGCTTGGCTGGTGAAGCGTATGGAGCGTGACGATATCGGGTTGGAACGACCGGGCAACTTTTTTGGCTAGCTTGTACGCATCCATGTTAAACGTCGTTCGCAGCAGCTTGCTGAGGCCGCTATCGGGTAGCTGCTTGAATTCGTGGTCGCTATAATGCGGCAAATCAGGCCGTGCATCGCTGGATATCGTTAGCACCTCGTGACCGCGTGATCGCAATATGTCGTTCGTTATGACCAAAGCGTTTTCAACTCCGCCTTGCTCGTACCCTGAACTCACGATTCTTAGTATTTTCATGATGCCTGCCTTTCTTTTCGTGCTACGTGGCTCCTGTGTATGACGACCATGATGCCGCCGGCAAACACGGCGAGGAAGCTTCCGATGAGCCAGCCCCAGCCTACGCCCAGTAGTCCGTACGGCTTGGCAAGCAGCCAGCATAAAACAATGACGCCAATGGCGTTAACGATAGGGGCGACCAAAAGGAAGAAGAGGTTTTTCGTCAATTTGAAGTATGCACCGATCGCGGCGTACAGCGATACGGCAATGCCGCTGACGCTAAGAAGGCATACGAGAAGATACGAGCCGTCACGGTACCCGGGCCCGAACGCGCTCAGCACGAACGGTGCGACGATGATGATCGCGAAGATTGCCGGTATCGTGATTGCCATGACGATCTTGATGCCACGCTTCAAATGCAGCATCATGTTTTCTTCGTCATGAGTCGCTTCGGCCATGATCGCTTGGACCGTCGAAAACGCGATGGTATAGAGCAGGCTGGCTATGGTGAACGCTATGTAGAAATACGCGGCAGCGCTCGGTCCGATTTCGTTGACGACGATTAACGGCAACAGCGAATCAGGCGCGAGGTTAAGCAGACTGGCAACATATGTCGCGAATCCGTAGCGGTAGGTTTGCTTCAGTACGTTGCCTGAAACTTTGAAAGAAGGCCTATATCCTGTCTTCGCGATGATTACCCACATGCTGAGCACGACGTTGATGACCTGCGCGATACCGACGATGATGAATATGACCATGGGGTCGTCACCGCCAATGACGAACGGTAGTACTAACTTGGCAAGACTGAATACGATATTGATTATCAGTACGGGTCGGCTGTTATGGTTGGCAACGAGTATCGCGGTCGTCAACGTGTTCCATGCGGTGAATATGGTGAACACGGCAAACGCCGCGATCGTCAGCGGCGATTCGGCAACGAACGCGATAGACGGCGATATGAACGGAACGATCATGCAAAATGCCACGGATAGCAGGCCTGTGATGATCGCGTTGACTAACAGTCCTGTATTGATAAGCTCGTTTCGATTGTCGGCGCGAGCGAAGAACCGCGCGAATATCGTATCGAATCCTATCAGCCCGAACAACGATACGAACATCGACATGGACAGCAGGGTCGTCGCCAAGCCGACTGTCTCGGTATCGAACATCCGCGCGACGATGATCCAGAATACGAATCCAGCCAACGAAACCGCCGCCATGGACAGCATGAGGTAGAGGGAACTTGACAACAGGCGGTCTTGTCGCAGTGCCTTTAGTCGGTGAATGCTTTGTCGTATCATTTCTGGATTACCCATGCCGTACTCGTACCGTTTGAGTATATTTGGTTTATCTCCTGTTCTGGTCGAGTCACTTTGTAATAGTAGAGGTTACTGTTTAGGTTGATCATATACGCATTTTTAGCTACATTGATGCCATCATTAAAAACGTAAAGTCCATCAGTGTTAACCATCGGGCTTGCAATTATCAACTTTTTTTCGCAGTTATTAAGGAATCGCGAGATCGCGTATTTGTCTGCAGCAACAGAGCGTTCATTGTCGCGGTTGTCACACAGCCATTTACCTGCCTTCTTTTCTGCATCTGTAGAATAGTAAGCGTCATATTGAAATCCGTTATTATTTAAAGCTAGTTGGGGTGCCGCTCCACCAGTTATCTGCGGGATAAAACCACTCAAATGTAAGAACATAAGTGACATAAACCCGGCTGCAGCTATGTATGTTTTATGATTGTGGCGGATGAATCTTGATAGGATCCATAAAATTGCTCCAAGAATTAAAATTGCAAGCATAGTAAGTAATTGTTGAAACATTCGTAAAAGACCGTACTCTACCGACAATTGGGGCAAGACTGTTATAAGTATGAGTAGTGCCACGCCGGATCCGCAAACAGAGAGGATGAAAAGACTGTAGCGGCTTGATGGTCTGCGTAATAAATCATAAGAAAGTACTACGAATCCTATAACTAAAAGTATTTGAAACAGCCTCGATATTCCATTTCTAATGTTTGTGTTGAGACTTTCTATAGATACTATGTCGTCAAGAGGTTTCAACGTATCTGACACCGGTAATTTCTGTTCATTGATTGCTTCGACTTTAATCCCTCCTTTTAAGTATGGCTCAGCATAACTTTGGAGTACGTTCTGAATATCAAACGATTTTCCTGATAGAATATACTGAACTTCAGATGCCTGGCTCCATTGTCCTGATACAAGACTTGTGAACGTCTTTGTAACTGTATTCCCTAAGCCGCTCGTGGTTTTGGTGATAACGCCATTCCAAAGTAGCACAAAGACACAAGCAATAATTATCAGAGGAAGGTTTAGAATGGGCAGGGTACGCAATTGGCCCTTTCTATCTTCTTTTTTCATCATACGAATGAGAATTTTACTTAGGAGCCAAGCAATGATTAGCAAGCCTAGAGTTACGTATGTAGTTGAATAGTGGGAAAGAGTCAGGCCAAGGAATACGAAGCCTGTCAAAATGAATAGTTGTTTTCTATCCACATTTAACATCATGAGAAGAAGGAGCATTCCAAAAAATAGAAATGCTATTTCTTGTCTGTTAAGCATCGGCATGTCATTTAGGAAAGTGGGAAATGATATAAAAAGAAAACCTGCGAGTAGGGCAAAAGTAGCTCCCCCGAAACGCTTGGCGATTGAGTAGACAGGAATTACAGATACGGCAAAAATGAGCTGAAATACTACCTTATATATGTATGGATCATAAATGCCAGTTATCTTTGCCAGAATTGTTGGAAGGATCGTAATACTAAGACAGGCGTTATACGTGTCTCTCAAGCTTCCGATATTCCAAAAGCTATTTTGCATGGTCATTTGAAAGACATTGAATTCATGTTGAATGTCATGTCCTGTGATGCCCCACCCTCTCAGTGATATTGAGAACAAAATTGACAACGCGAACATTACAAGGGCATAGGGATAATAATTCGAAAGATTCTTTTTTATTATTAAAATAATAAAGATAATGGCAATCGACGCGAACATGATTAAAGTCAAGATATTTGATGCGCCGTTGTTGAGTCGCATAGCACCTAAGACGCCAAGAAGAGGTAATAGACTCAAAAGTAAAATGATCAAAGCTTGTTTGCCAAAACCACCGTTCCTTTTTAGAGTAGTCGGTAGGTTGATGTCATATTTTCTTATGCCGAAACAGAGCATTGCGATAACTAGCGAAAGGCTAATAAAGATAGGAAGTGTATCGAGTGGTCGTTGTAGGCCGATATAATAAAGTGAGTTTAATATCAGGCCTGTTAGCATTAGGATAAGAATGCTAAAGCCAAGCGAGAAGGAGAATGTCTCCCATTTTCGCCAGTGTGTTCTATTGAAATGTAATACGAAAAGCCATCCAGGTACAAAAAGAAAGAAACCAAGAATTATAGTCCAGCTGATCATGTTCTGCAGAGGAAATGAAAGCACTGATACTAGCAAGCCGATCGCGACCAGTTTCCAAGCCCTAATTTTATTATCACGCAGTATCATAAACGCCTCCTACTTGTATGGCGACTTTTCCCCAACTATACTCATCGGCAAGGCTCCTGGCTGAACGGCTCATTGATTGGTATGTGTCGGGATCGTGAACAAGCGTGTCCACGGCTTTGGCGAAGGCGTGCGCATCGTTCAGGCCAACAAGCAGTCCTGTCTTTGATTGCTTGACGACGTCTCGCGTGCCTTCGACGTTCGTCGCGACGATGGGCAGCCCCATCGCCATCGCTTCGAGCAGTACTAACGGCATACCTTCGCGGTCTGACGTCAGGACGAATATATCGGCGTTTTTGTAGAGCGATAAAAGTTCGGGGCCGTTTTTGCGCCCGACAAAATGAACGTTAGTAAACTGCGACGTTTTGACTTTTGCAGATAGCTCCGCTTGTTTGTCGCCGCTTCCCACGAGCGTCGCGGTGACGCCGGACGTGACATGTGACAAGCTGTCGATGAGCATGCCGACGTTCTTTTGCGCTTCTAATCTTCCCACGAACAGCAGCCGGGCAGGCTCGTGAATCGTTCGAGGACTGTCGTAAAAGAACTCGGGCGCCACGCCATTCGGCACGACATGGACGTTCTTTTTTGCAACTCCGTATTTGTTCATGACAAGCGACGCGTGAGCGTCGGAAAAAACGATGATGGCATTGGCTCTGCGCAAAGTGAGAGGGAACAACAACTTTTTATACAGCGAAAACAAAAAACCGAAAGGCCCTGACGCTGCGGCATCGACATGAAAATGAATGATGAATTTCGAACGCCGCAAGCGCGCGGCGATAAGCGCGATTTCGGGAACGAATGCCTGCGCGACATGACAGTGAAGTACCGATGCGACCGGTTGCGCGAGCAAACGGAAAAGGAGGCCAGGTATGATCGGCACGTTCGCGATCTTTGCTCCGGCTAGACGAGATACCTTGTAGCCATTTACTTTTTTGTCGGAATAGGTAGCGTCGTACCCGACGTTCGACGTCACGACTTCGACCGAATGACCTGTCCGCGCTTGTTCGACGGCCAGATACTCAACGACCTTCTCCAAGCCCCCGAGCGATGGCGGATAGTACGCGCTCACGTGGATTATCTTCGGCTTGCTCGTCACGACGCAAGCTCCGCTCTGAGCGTTTGCCTGAACGACGGCCTGCTCGCAAGCTTCGCCAGGCCTATGCATATGCCGATGCTCCAATACGTGTTTTTGATGCACCAAGCCAGAAATGACAAATGCCAGAGTCGCAGGGATAGGCGCTGCGTAACGATCGTTACGCCGGTCTGTGCGATTGGCAGCAAGAAAATCATCACGATAGCTGGCGGATACAAACACGCGAGCGCAATGCTGAAAAGACCGTACGCCAAAGGGACCGCGTCGACAGGCCGGAACGCACGGGTCGCGTAGGAGAAATAGAGCTTCCATGTGCCATACAAATACGTCTGCTTGCCGTAGCCTGGAATCGTGTCCCGCGTCGAATGGAACACTTCGAGGTTCTCGATGAATTCCCACGCGTGGGTCCGCTCCACCCGAGCAGCGAACTCGATGTCTTCGCCATTGACGAACGCCTCGTTGAAATACGTGTCGGTCAGGACGTCACGATTGATCGCGCTGTTGCAGGTGCAAAATTGTAAGATGCCTCCGCCAAAAAGCGAGCGCATCGTATCGTCGTTAGCTGCGATGGCTTGGGCGAATTTTGTGCGGTAGGACGTCGTTTGTTTGCCAGAAATCATCGCCAAATCCGGCTGTGTCGCGAACGTATGGCGTATCGTCGCGACCCAGTCGGTACTGACGGTGTCATCGGAATCGACGAACGCGCAGATTCCTTTCTTGACCTTTTCAAGCGCGATGTTGCGTCCATGGGGTATGTTGTGCGTACCGTTTTTGTACACCGTAATGGCTAGTGACGCGCGATAGTCGCGGACTATCTTTAGCGTGTCATCGGTCGATGCGTCGTCGATGATATGAACGGAAAAGCCAGGGTCGGTTTGGGTGACCAGCGAATCCAAGCAGGCGCGGATGGTCTTGCTGCTATTGTACGTAAGGATAGAGACGGTAATCGATTTCATCGTCGTACCTCTTCGTATAACGCGGCCAATCGTTTGGCATGGACATCGAGGCTGAAATGCTTTACGGCATACGACCGAGCATGGCTGCCTATTTTCGCCAAGCCGTCGTTTTCGAGTACTGACTGCAGCGTCGATACCGTCGGTTCAATGAGGGTAATCTCGCGCTCAGACAAACGGTAGAGGTCGTACGCAGGGTCGTTCGTCGTGACGACGGACAATCCGCTTGCCATGGCTTCTTGGATTGTCATTGGAAACCCTTCGCCTTCGGAGGGAAGGATGAACCTGTCGACGGCTCGGTAGAGGAGCGGCATTTCGTCGTGATCAACTTTGCCAAGGTACATGTGATTCGCCCTTGCCGTTCCGGCAGGCGCGTCGCCGCCGGCAAAGGCGAGCACCGAGCCGGGTTTGACAGAAAGTTTTTGGAGCTTCGTAAATCCTTTTTTGGGAACGAACCTACCGACGAAAAGCGTGACGGTTTTATTGAGCGGCAACCGGAATTTTTTCCGTAGTTCAGTCACTTCTCGTTCGTTTTCGGCAGGCCTGTACAAGGCGGTGTCTATGCCGTTGGGTAAGAACGTTATTTTCGCCTCTGGAACGTTTTTACTTCGTAAGAAATCATGGACGCGTGAATTAAGCACGACGATCCGCTTGCTCGTGGCGAATATGAATCGCCCCGTCGTCGCGTAAACGGCCTTTTGGACGAACATGACAAGCGACGAAGGGTGTGGCACAAGGTCGACATGTTGAGTCATGACCATGGGTGTTCGCAGAACTCGGCACCAAAACGCGGCAACGAGCGAGGTCAGGTAAAAGCCGTCATGCACATGTACGATGTCGGACTCTTTGACGACGCGATAGGACGCGGTAATGAGCGACGGCGCGAACAGCGGGAACACTGCCCCCATTTTTTCTTCGAACCAATTCCAGACCGGAATACGCGAAATAACAACATGCGGGTCCTGCTGGCTTTCGCTTGGCGTGCCGTACGCGCTGGTAACGACGCGCACGGAATGGCCCTCCGCTGCAAGCGCGCGGATCTGGTTTTCGGCGACCGTTTCGATGCCGCCGATATGCGGGGGGAGGAAAGTGACGAATATTCCGATTTTCATGCGGGAGCAGGGACTTTCTGCCGTTCGGGCGGTTAGGTAGTATTACGCTTGTTCAGCGTTCCGTGATTCGGACCTCGCTTGCTGCCTGCCGGACGGCCGCCACTGCAAGGTGCTAGCGAACATGCGCAGGATCCTCGCGCCGTCACTTATTGGGTTGAGGTTGGATTCGCCTGCCCGGGGCGTGTAGCTGATAGGCACCGAATAAATGTCGTACTTCATGCGTGCCATTTTGGTGATCATTTCCATTTCGATCGCGAACCCGTCCGAGCGCAAATGCGGACGCAGTTCGTCGAGTGCTTGCTTGGTCCAGGCAAAATAGCCGGTCAGCACGTCGGTCACGGGCACCTTGTGCGTGACGCGGACGATGTTCGTGAAGAACCAGTTGCCGACGAAACTCGTGAAGCTCATCGAGTCTGCGGTGCGTTTGCCGCCCATGCGCGAACCGATGACGACGCTGCAGAACTCGTTGTACAGCGGCTCGATCATTCGGAGTACTTCGCCTGAATCATACGTGTCGTCCCCATCGAGCATGACCACGAAGTCCGTGGTTTCGGGCAAACTGGCAAAGCCGGTCCGCAGCGCGTTGCCCTTGCCTTTCTTTGGCTCGTGGATGACCGTCGCGCCGGCTTGCCGGGCGACTTCGGACGTGTTGTCGCTCGAGTTGTTGTCGATGACATATACATGGAGATTCCAGTGATTGCGCTTCGCCCGCTTGTAGGGCATTTTCTTTATGACGTCAGCGATGCCTTTGGCTTCGTTGTAACAAGGAATGATGACCGCTACTTCGTACATTTTTTGGTCGTTTCGTTTTATGCGTGCGATTCTAGCCACTAGTTCACCTCCTTCGTATTATTTAACCAATATGAAATTTCAAGGTTTCTGTCTTTGTTCGGGTCGTTGGTCGGAGCGCTAACGATAACCCTGAGGCGGGTCGGCGTGCCCATGTCCTGCGGTATGACGGCCGGGCTGTTCGTTCGTCGCTCGGACGTATCCAGCTGAAGGTCTCCGGTAAGAAGCCGTACGGTCTTTTTTGCTTCCGGGTCGGTTTGCTCGATGACATACGTGTACCGTGCGGGCGCCGACTCACGGTTGCGCAGCGTGAAGTTAACGGTCATTGCCGTCCCGGGAGTGTAGGTGCTTGGGATGGCTGTCGGATCGGTAAAATAGAGCTCGCTGACGTTCTCTTGTTCCGGCCACGCGCCAATCGCGCTCAACGCGGATTGCGTCACGCCGCCAGCGTTCATGACCGCTGCTATCACGATGCATGGAATAATGACACCTGCCCCAATAGAAACGGCTCTCGCCGGAAGTTCCTGCTTCCGTTTAATTTCTCCCTCCTCCGTTTTTAAGTGGTGTTGTCGCGGTGGGGAGCTGCTGCTCCGTAGCTACACCCCAAGTCTACCTGTAACGCCGAGCGCGTAATATGAAATAAATCACACTATTCAGGTATGGCGTGATCCGGCAGAGCATGGTATCGCGCATGCGTATAGGTTAGTTGCGAACGTTCCAACGCAACCGACCGTGCTCACGGTTGCATCCGATGGGTGCCGCTTGTGGTAAAATAAGACGCACAATCAGTGACGAGGGAATGAAAGAACTACTACCGGGACGGCATCATAGGAGCACTCGTTTTGACTACGGAGGTTTTCGTGGCTAGATTACCGATGCCTGGCAGCGATAACGGCACTTGGGGTGACATTCTTAACGAGTATTTGTCGCAAACGCTGAAGTCGGATGGCACGATCAAAGACAATGCCGTGACGACGGCGGCGATCGCTCCGAATGCCGTGACCGCGACTGAGATCGCGCCGAACTCCGTGACCGCAACGGAAATCGCCGCGGACGCGGTGAGCGCGACGCAGATACAAGACGGCTCGATTACCGAAGCGCAATTGGCAGCGGCGGTACAAACCAAACTTAATTCGGTCGCAGGCACGTCGGAATGGGGCGATATAGGCGGTACGCTTGGCGACCAGGCCGATCTGGCTTCGGCGCTCACTGCCAAGGCGCCCGTGGCCAACCCTTCGTTCACCGGTACCGTGACGACGCCGTCCCTTACGCTGACGGGTGGTACTCCGGGTAGTGGCAAAGTGCTGACGAGTGACGGCAGCGGCAACGCTACGTGGCAGACGCCGTCCGCGAGCGGAGCGGTGACATCGGTGGCAGGCAAGACCGGGGCTGTCGTGTTGGCGCAGTCGGACATCACGAATTTGGCGACCGATCTGGCAGGCAAAACGAGCGCCGCGATGCTGACGAACAAAGGCGACATGTACGCAGCGACCGCGACCGCGACGCCTGCTCGCGTGGGCGTGGGATCAGACGGCCAAGTACTGACTGCCGACAGCACGCAGGCAGCCGGAGTCAAATGGTCAACGCCCGCGAGCGGCAGCGGTGCCGGGTATGCCGCGAACGTCGGCAACGGTACTTCCGGACCTTATACAATCACGCATAATCTTGGCACGAGAGACGTTTCGGTGCAGGTATACAAGAACAACGGCACATACGAACAAATAATGGTGCGTACTGACCGCGTGACACCAAACACCGTGGTGCTGAGGCCGGATGAAACATGGACGACGAACCAGTACCGGGTTTTGGTGACGTTCGTCGCCCAGTCCGACGTGACCGCTCCAACCGCGCCGACGCTTGCCATGACCGGATCGACGATCTCGTCCGTGTCGGTCATCGCGTCGGGCGCCTCGGACGCGAGCGGCATTGCCGGGTACAACTGGTTCGTCGGCGCTTCGTTCGTGGCGACCACGACCGGGACTTCGTATACATACACCGGTTTGAACGCGGCGACGTCATACGACTTCACCGCGACGGCCATCGATCATGTCGGCAACGAGTCCGTCCCGTCGGCAACGCTCACGCAGGCGACCGAATCGCCGTCGAACGTGGTCTTCGATGCCAAAGGCGCGGGCGGGACGTCCACCTCGACTGCCGCGGCAAGCAAAACGACCAACTGGACCCACGTGGTCAGTGACGGCGCGAACAGGTATCTTGTCGTCGGAGTCGTCGTGAGCCACTCGAATTCAATCGATCCGGCAGCATATAGCACGATGACTGTCACGTCGAACCAAGGCGGCACGTTCACGCGCCTGGGGTATAGGGTGATCGGATCGAACCAGGGCAGTGTGAACCTGTTCGGCTTGGCGAATCCGACGGTCGCGACGCATACGTTGACGGCAACGGTCAGCAATACGCAGTGGAGCGACAGGATAATGGGCAATTCGCTGTCGTATTTCTTCGTTGGCAGCGTGGGTACGCCGGTAACGGCGGGCGCGACGAACGCAGCCATGAACCTGAGCGTTTCGAGCGCCACGGGCAACATGGCCGTCGGCCTCGGCGGTTTCAGCGCGAGTCCTACCGGGTTCAACCAGACTTTGCAGCATAGCGCGGGCAGTTCGGTGAACGGCATGGGTGACTACATGATTCTGGGCCATGCCGCTGGCGCGTCAACGGTCGCGTTCACTACGAGCAGTGCCGCGCATACGTACGGCGCTATCGGCATCAACCTCATAAAGGCAGGGGTATAACATGGCATCAATCCATTCCGCGTCGAATATCTCCTCGCCGTCCGGCACACTGCTGACTGCCGCTACCATACCGAAGCAGCGCATCGCGCTCGGGTCGCTCATGCGTCCGATGAAGGGCGTTTGGCCAGCTCCGGACAACACGAACGGACCGCTGACGGGAGACACGGGCATCGCGTCCGGCACGCCGACGACGACCGGCATGACGTTGTACGGTTGGGATTCGGGAGCGTTCAATACGCAGTCGCAGCATTGGGTCGTGACACCCACGGGTACCGGTCAGAACACGTCAGGATATTCCGCGTGCATCAATGCCAGCACGCCGCGATTCTACACGTACGGCTACATGCAAAACCAGCCTCAGGAATCGAACATCGATTTCAGTTTCGTGACCGATTCGACGAAGGTGACGATCATGTATTACCGCAACAACTCGTATCAGAACTTCAATTATCCGAACCACCAAGACATGCAGGTGTACGCCGAATATCAGGGCGAGATGCGCAAGCTGAATCAATTGCCGATCACGTACTCTGGCGGCAGTGGCATTTATTACCGGACGCTGACCATGCTCGAAGCACGTACGTTGGAATACCGCGTGATGCTGCCTATGGACTGTTGGCTGATTGGCGTATACATAAATACCACCGCGTCGATCCGCAAAGCGCCGAACAAGCCGTTCATCATTACGAACGGCGACTCGTGGAACGAGCCGAGCGGCAACGCCATCAAGGACCCGGTTGGCGGGGCGTACCCCACGGGAACGTACAGGGTTGCCGGCCTTTCGCAGATGATCGCCGAAGCGACGGGGTTCGCGGTAGCGCTCTGCGCCCAAGGTGGATCCGGCGAATTCAACGTGAACGACGGCGTGTCGCATGACCAGACGTACGTGTCATCGACGGGCATGAGTACCTTTCATGGCCAAAGCCGTATCGACGACATGAGCGCGAAGTTCTTCGCGCGGAGTCCTATAGTATGGACCATTGGCGGGTGGAACGACGATACGCTTGCCGGCGTACCGTACCGGACGAATTACCGTGACCGCGTCGTTGCTGGCATTGACCGTATGGTTGCCGCCAAGTCTGACATTCAGCTCATGTACAGCAGCGTGCAACCGGTCAGCATAACGCCGGGCGACGCGCACGAGCTCGGCGCGCTCGGTCAGGCGGACGCGTGCGCATTGCGTCCGAACAATGTCATCGGGTTCATCAACCAAATGCCAATGTGGCCGAACACGACCATGAGCGGCCAGCGCGGAGCCAATGTCAATTCCACCGACACGATCCACTTGCATATCAAGGGATCCGAAATGGTGGCTAACTGGAACCTGGCTGAGGCTGCCAAGTTCACGATTCCGCTCGACTATTACAATGCCATGCTCGCCGCCTGACGGTTGGATTGATTCTTTACCTCTGTTACAATGGACGTAATGAATACCGAAACCATCCGCAACGAATACCTGAAGTTTTTTGAAGAGCGCGGCCATGCCGTGATCAAGCGTGCGCCGCTGGTGCTGCACGACGACCCGACGACGCTGTTCACTGGCAGCGGCATGCAGCCGATCATTCCTTATCTACTGGGCGAGCCGCACGCCGAAGGCAAGCGCTTGGTCGACAGCCAAACGTGTCTGCGCGCGCAGGACATCGACGACATCGGCGACAACCGCCATACGACGTTTTTCGAAATGCTCGGCAACTGGAGCATGGGCGATTACTTCAAAAAACAACAGATCGAATGGATGTTCGAGTTCCATAAGGACGTCGTTGGGCTGGACCTGAGCAAGCTGTACGTGACCTGCTATATCGGCGACGACCGTTACGATATTCCAAAGGACACCGAAGCGGCGGACGTGTGGGCAAAGCTGTTCGCGGACGCAGGCCTGAGCAACGGCGTGCAGGATATCGGCAGCGAAGACGACGGCTATGCCAAGGGCATGGAAGACGGCGCCCGCATATTCTTTTACGACGGCAGCAAGAACTGGTGGTCGCGGAACGGCGCGCCCGAAAGCACGCCGATCGGCGATCCATGCGGCCCCGACAGCGAAATGTTTTATTTGTTCGACCAAGTCGAGCACGACCCGTCGTTCGGCGAGCACTGCCACCCGAACTGTGACTGCGGCCGGTTCATGGAAATCGGCAACAACGTCTTCATGGCGTACAAAAAGGTCGCCGACGGCAAGTTCGAGGCGCTCGAGCACCCGAACGTCGACCACGGCAGTGGCCTGGAGCGCATCGCTGCTGCCAAGCTGAATGACCCTGACGTGTATAAAATCAGCCTGCTATGGCCGATCATCGAAAAACTGCAAACGATCAGCGGCAAAAAATACGAAGATAACCTGGAGTCGATGCGCGTGATTGCCGACCACCTGCGAGCTGCGACGTTCCTGGCCGTTGACGGCTGCGTGCCGAGCAACAAGCAACAAGGGTACGTGATGCGCCGCCTCGTTCGCCGTGCCATGGTAAAGGCATTCGACCTTGGTGTTGAGCAGAACTTCATGGAGCAGATCGTGCCGGTCATTGCCGACCTTTACGTGAATGATTACCCGGAAGTCGCGGCAAAGCGTGAGGAAATTATTGCAGTGCTGATTAAGGAGGAGAAGGCATTTCGCCAGACGCTTCGCAAGGGCTTGAAAGAGCTTGAAAAAGTTGCGAACAACAAGACTTTCAAAGACGACTCTCCGCACGAGACGGTTCCAACTGAAAGTTGGGTGAACGGCGACATACTGTTTACACTGTATGACACGTACGGATTCCCGCTTGAACTGAGCGTTGAGGAAGTCGCCAAGCAAGGAATTACTTTGTCTGAGGATTGGCAGCAAGAATTCGACGCCAAAATGGCCGAACAACGTGCTCGTAGCCAGACCGCGGCCAAAGGTACCTTCAAGGGTGGCCTTGGCGGGCAGACGCTCCAGCACAAGAAATATCACACGGCCACGCACCTTATGTATCAAGCCCTTCGCGACGTTTTGGGTGACCACGTGGTGCAGCGCGGCAGTAACATTACCGAAGAGCGTCTGCGTTTTGACTTCAGTCATGATCAAAAAGTGACGCCTGAGCAAATCGCTCAGGTAGAAGAAATCGTCACCCGCGAGATTCAAAAGGATCTGCAGATCAGTTGTGCTGAATACCCAACCGAAGAAGCAACCGGCCCGCTCGGCGCGCTTGGCCAGTTCGGTGACCGCTACGGCGACACGGTAAAGGTATATAGCATGAAGGACCCGAACGCGGACTCTGCGGACCGGCCGTTCAGTTTTGAGATTTGCGGCGGCCCTCATGTAGATCATACGCACGAGCTGATCGAAGACGGCAAGAAGTTCGTGATTCTCAAAGAAGAAGCTTCGAGCGCAGGTATTCGCCGTATCAAAGCGGTACTTCGTTAATCAGTCTTCTTCACAGCATAAGCTTCTCTGGTATAATGGATGACAACCTATGGTATTCGAAAAACTCCGGGCCGTGGCCAAACGCGATGCTGACGACGATTATATCGTCGGTCTCGATATAGGTACCGAGTTCGTCAAGGCGTTGATTGCCAAAGTGAACGGCGAAACGCTTGAGATCGTCGGGGTCGGTCGTGCCAGGCAAGACGTCAGCGACATGCACAGCGGCGCGATTGCCGACATTGCCGGTGTTGTCCGCAATTGCGAGGAAGCGCTTGCCGAAGCGGAAGACCAAGCTGGCCTTCAGGCGAAAAAGGCCGTCATCGGCATAGCAGGCGAACTGGTCAAGGGCATGACGAGCACCATAAAATATCGCCGCCCGCAGCCCGACAAAGCGCTCGACGTCGCCGAAATGGAACTGATCATCGAAAAGGTACAAGAGAAGGCCCAAGGCAAAGCCCAGCAGCAGATCGCCCTTGAGACCGGGAACGAAGACGTTGAAGTCAAATTGGTCAACAGCGCGCTGGTCAGCATACATATAGACGGTTATAAGATAAGCAATCCGATCGGGTTTCAAGGTCGGGATGTCGCGGTCCAGATTTACACTGCTTTTGCCCCGATGGTGCACATCGGCGCGCTCGAACACGTGGCTGAGGATTTGGCGCTTGAGCTGGTCGCCGTCGCGGCCGAGCCGTTCGCCGTGAGCCGCAGCGTGCTCGGTACCGATGCCAGCAGCAGCTTCACGGCTATTCTTGCAGACGTCGGCGGCGGTACGACCGACATCGCCGTGGTCAACGACGGCGGCGTCGAAGGTACGCGCATGTTCGGTATCGGTGGCCGGAGTTTTACCCGTACGATCATGGCAGACATGGACCTGACGTACTCGGATGCCGAGAAGCTGAAGGTTAATTTGACGCATGACAAAATAAAAGCCAGCGTTAAAAAACAGGCAGAAGATGCGATCGACAAAACGCTGGAAGTCTGGCTGGCAGGGGTCGAGCTGGCGCTTAGCGAATTCGATTCCGTTGATCACCTGCCGAATCGCATACTGCTTTGTGGCGGCGGCTCAAGCCTTGACCAGCTGGTCGAAGCGCTTGGCAGCAGGGACTGGTACAAAGAATTGCCGTTCACGAAGAAGCCGACCGTGCATCATATCCAGCCGTCGGAAGTCGTTGGCATACGCGACGAAACGGGGTCGGTACAGGACCATACGTTCATTACGGCCATGGGTCTGCTCAGAGTCGGCTATGATACAATCAGTGGTAACGAAGGCGATACGATCAAAGACAAAGTAAACCGCCTGTTGAGAATATAAAAACCATGCAAAAAGACGTAATATACATCGATGTCGAAGACGACATCACCGCCATCATCAGCAAGGTCAAGGCCTCGAAAGAGAAAATCGTCGCCCTGGTGCCACCAAAGCGCATCGGCGTCTTGCAGTCGGCAGTCAACTTGCGCTTGCTCGCGCGGACCGCGGACGGCGCGAACAAGCGCTTGGTGCTGATAACGGGCAATGCCGCACTCGGGAGTCTTGCTGCCAGCGCGAAAATACCCGTTGCCAAGAATTTGCAGTCGAAACCGGAAATCATCGCGGCTCCGGCCGCAAAAGCCATTGGTGATGACGATGTGATTGACGGGGAAGATGTGCCTGCGAGCAGCGGCGCGGACGACGACGATGTCATCGTCGGTGCAGTGCCTCCGAGCAAGATCGAAGGTCTCGACATTGACGGCGAGAAGGACGCGCCAGCCAAACCCGCGAGCGCGCGCAAAACGCCGGCCAAAAAAGGTATCAAGGTACCGGATTTCGGCACGTTCCGCAAAAAGGCGTTTTTGCTCGCCGGTCTCGGTATTTTTCTCATAGCGTTCCTTGTATGGGCCATATGGTTCGCGCCTCACGCGACTGTCGTTATCAGTGCCAAAACGACCGATAGGGAGCTGAGCGTACCAGTGACGGTCGGTGCTTCCGTGACGACCGACGTCGACCAGCAGCATCTGCAGTCGATCGAAAAGCAGAGCAAGGCGACGCAAACGATCGAGTTCGAAGCGACGGGCAAAAAGAACGTCGGCGAGAAGGCGACGGGCACGGTGAAGTTTTCTCAGCAGTCGTTGTCGCCCGCTACGGTCGCTGCCGGCACCCAACTGACCGCGACCGACGGCCACGTGTACGTGACGAACGGCAGCGCTTCGATTCCTGCGAGCACTTTTGGCCCAGGTTGTTTCCCTGTGGCATGCCCTGGTACGGCGAGCGTCGGCATTACGGCTACTAACGGCGGTGCGGAGTACAACGGCGCAAGCGGTACCGTCACGGGTACGCCGTCTGGGGTGACCGCGCAAATCACCGGCTCGACGTCTGGCGGCACGGACAAAATGGCGGTCGTCGTGCTGCAGGCAGACGTCGAAAAAGCGAAGGCGCAACTTGCCGAACAGAACGCCGATGCCGAAAAGACGAAACTGAAAGACCAATTCGACGACAAAGCCGTCGTCATCGATAGTAGTTTCAAAGTCACAGGCGGCGATCCACAATCATCGCCTGCCATAGGCCAGGAAGTCGCGTCGGGCAAGGCGAAGCTGACCCAAGAAACGACATATACGATGGTTGGTATCGACGAGGCTCAACTGAAGGCATATCTTGATGAGGCACTGAAGAGCACGCTGACCGACGATAACGAGCAGAAAGTGTACGACAACGGCCTTTCTACGGTGAAGTTTTCGGAATTCGCGCAGAATGACGGCAGCCAAGCAGGCACGGTCAATCTTGAGGCGACGGCGCAGATCGGACCAAAAATCGACGACAGCGCAGTCAAGGAGATGGTCAAGGGAAAGCGCTATGGCGAAATCGAAGGCGACCTGAAGGCGATTGACGGCGTCAGCGGGGTTGAGGTCAAGCTATCGCCATTCTGGGTGCAAGCCGTGCCGGACGATATCAAAAAAATAACCGTTGATTTCAAGCTTTTGAAGAACGATGGCTAACCTTATAGCGCTTGATGTCGGTACGAAACGGATCGGCGTTGCCAGCGCGTCGACCGCTATCAGGATTGCCATACCGTTCACGACGATTAGCGTGGATGGAGAAGAGATTAGCGTGATACGCAAGCTCGTGAAGGACGAATCCGTCGAAACGATCGTCGTCGGGTACCCACGCAACCAGGCGGGCGAGGCGACGGATCAGACCGGATACGCCGAGGCGTTCGCCGCGCGGCTGCAAGACGTCGCTCCGGTCAGGTTCCAGGACGAATCCTTGACGAGCGTCATGGCCGAAGAGCGACTGAAGGCCAGCGGCAAGCCGTACGACAAGGGCGATATCGACTCGTATGCCGCGGCTATCATCTTACAAGATTATTTGGAGCAGAATTATGAATCCTGACGGCATGCCTTCACGGCCGAACCCGACCCAAGACGACACCGTGCCGGCGAAACGATCACCCGAGCTGCGATACGATCATGAGCTTCCGGCACCCGAACCGGTCGAGAAGATACCAGCAAAAGCTTCGCCGGTTTCGGCCGCCATGGCACCGAAGCCGATTCACGAGCCAGGTTCGTTCGCTCCGGCGCCTTCGGGCCGGTCGTTCGGCAAGAAAATCATGATCGCCCTGTTCGTGCTTTTGATCGTGGCGGCTGCTACGCTGGCCGGCGCCTACGCATGGTACCAGCAGGAGCTCACGCCGGTTTCAGGCAGTGATGACGAGCGTGTCCGCGTGGAAATCGAATCCGGTTCGACGCCCGCTCGCATAGCCGAACAGCTGAAGATACGAGGCGTCATACGGAGCGAGCTTGCATTCATGGTATATACCAAGATAACCGGCACTCAGGACATTCTGAAAGCAGGCGTGTACAACTTGCAACCAAGCGAGTCGACGCCGGCCATAGTCGAGCATTTGGTCAGCGGCAAGCAGGACACCTTCCGTGCCACGTTCCTCCCGGGCGACACCTTGGCCAACACCCGTAAAAAGATCATCAGTCTCGGGTTTTCTGAGGGCGAGGTCGACGCGGCGCTCGGCAAGTCCTATAACAGGCTGCTCTTTACGGACAAGCCGCAAGATGCCGACCTGGAAGGGTACATATACGGGGAGACGTACGAGTTCGATTCGTCGGTGACGGTCGAAGGTATCCTGAGCAAGACGTTCGACGAATACGAGAAGGTCATCCGCGAAAACGATCTTATCGCTGCGTACAAGAAGCGGGGCTTGAACTTGTATCAGGGTATCACGCTCGCATCGATCGTCATGCGGGAAGTGACAAACAAAACGCCGAACGTGCCGAACGATGACCAAAGGCAGGTGGCCAAGGTTTTTTACAACCGCATGGCGGCCGGCATGACGCTTGGATCTGACGTAACGTACCAGTACATAGCCGACAAAACAGGCGTCGAACGTACGCCGACCCTCGATTCGCCGTACAATACGCGCCGGTATCCAGGCTTGCCACCCGGTCCGATCGCGACGCCGGGCGCCGGAGCGCTCATCGCCGTGGCTACTCCTGCGAGCAACGATTATCTGTTCTTCTTGAGCGGAGACGACGACGTGACGTATTTTGGCAAGACCGACGCCGAGCACCAGCGCAACATCGTCAATCACTGCGCAAAGAAGTGCCTCATTAACTGACCCTGTTGGGCGTTGCTGGATTTGACAAAAACGTATTGTTAAAAAATATATTGACATAATTAGCAATAGCGCGTAAACTGAAAGGTAGCACATTTGTGATTTCATCTACTACGTACGCCGGGAGCAACTCTTGAGCGTATGCGCGAGTGGGAGCAGTGAATCGCAGATGAGCCTGCCGACAAATGTCGCACGGGTACGAAAATGAACATTTTCAAATCTAAATACCAATTAATATGAAATCGGTCGATCCGTACCCCGTTCCCTCTGTCTATTTGCGAGATAGCGAGAAGTAAGACAAAGTAAGGTAGACGCCCTCGTAGCAATATGAGCGGCAGGAGAAAGATTATTCGTAATCAACCACTTTCGGTCGACGATTCGTCGTCAAACGCCGAGCTGAAGCAGCAAGTGCTCGGCAAGGTCAAGCGCCGAAAAACAAACAAGATGCCAAAAATGACTGTCTTCGCAGCCTATTTCGGCGTCTTCATCTTCCTTGTTTCGGTCATCGCCGTTGGGTATCAGACCCCGCAGCCTGCTGGAACGACTCCTGTCGCGAACGTCACGCAGTCACCATCTGCTACTCCTGTCAGTTCCAACTCGCCATCGGTCGACGAGCTCGTCGCGAACGATGTCGCTTCGAACCTTGCCGAACAGGTGAATATGCCTGTGGCACGTAACGTCGCCAACCTTTCGGTGTCACTGGCTGCCAAGACCGAGCTCGCGCAGACTGACGATTCTGCCATCGTAAAGCCGCAAATCGTACAGCCGACCGTCTCGAGCCGCGAAATCACGCAGTACGTCGCCAAGGCGGGCGACACGGTTTCTTCGATCGCCGCTAATTACGGCCTTACTGCCGATACCGTCCGATGGGCGAACAATATCGTCGCCGAGAGCGTTCCGGCTGGCAAGTCGCTGACTATTCCTCCTGTTGACGGCGTGGTGTACACGGTCAAGGCCGGCGACACGCCGGACAGCGTCGCGGGTACGTACGCCGCAAGCAAAGAACGTATCATCTCGTTCAACGACCTCGAAATCAGCGGCCTGACCGCTGGCAGCAAGATCGTCATTCCAAGCGGTACTCTTCCTGAGGACCAACGTCCTGGCTACCAAGCGCCGGTCAACCGGGCAACGTCAAGCTACGGTGGAACATCAGGCTATCGTGTCAGCTCAAGCATCGCGGGCATGCGATCGGGCAGCGTTGGCAACAAGTACGCATGGGGCTACTGCACCTGGTACGCGTACGAGCGCCGCGCGCAAATGGGTCTTTCTACCGGCAGTTATTGGGGTAATGCCCGCACATGGGCAATCTACGCCCGCGCAGACGGCTATCCTGTCAGCCGCACGCCGACCGTCGGGGCTATCCTCGTCGACCAAAGCGGCTATTATGGGCACGTCGCCGTCGTCGAAAGCGTCGGTCCTAACGGTGACATAGTCGTCAGCGAAATGAATAATGCTGCCTACGGTGGGTTCGGCGTCGTCAGCCGACGGACGATCACGGCTGGCCAAGCTGGCGTTTACCAGTACATCAAGTAATCGTTTTTATCTCAGGTAGCATTCGGTACGTCCTGCACGCGGCCTCACTATTCTTCACCGTCGTTCATGTGTCTTGCCTCTGGAGCGAAAGCTCCGCAAGAGTCGGTGAGATCATGTGAGCAAAGTATTTTAAAAATAATAAAAATATGGTATAATTAAAAGATATGTTCGTAGATACGGCGACGGTTTTCATTCAGGCAGGCAAGGGCGGCGACGGCGCGGTCAGTTTTCGGCATGAGATTTACGTCGACAAGGGCGGACCCGACGGAGGTGACGGAGGCAGGGGCGGCGACGTGGTGTTCCGTGCGAGCGAGAACGTCAACACGCTGCTCGACTTCCGGTATCAGCCGGAACTCAAGGCGAAACCTGGCGGCAACGGCAGCAAGGCAAAACGGCACGGCAAATCCGGTGATCGCCTTGTCGTCAAGGTACCCGTAGGAACGCTGATCAAACGTGACGGCGTTGCTATCGCCGATCTCGCGGCAGACGGTCAAGAAGTCGTCATTGCAAGCGGCGGCGACGGTGGGTTCGGCAACGCGCACTTCAAGTCGTCCGTACGCCAAGCGCCACGAATGGCAGAGAAGGGTGAGCCTGGCGACACGTTCACTGCCGAGCTTGAATTGAAGCTGCTTGCTGACGTCGGGCTCGTCGGGCTGCCGAACGCCGGCAAGTCGACGTTTCTCTCCGTCGTGACGAACGCCCGTCCTGAAATCGCCGACTACGCGTTCACGACGCTGACGCCGAATCTCGGTGTCGCTGACATCGACGACGGCAGCTTGCTCATCGCGGACATACCCGGGTTGATCGAGGGCGCCGCTGAGGGCAAAGGTCTTGGCGATCAATTTTTGCGCCATGTCGAACGCACCGCCGTGCTGCTGCACCTTATCGATGCGTACGGCAACGATATCGCGGCGGACTACAAAGTGATTCGTGAAGAGCTTCGCCAGTACAGTGAAGAGCTGATCGGCCGCCCAGAAGTAGTCGTTCTGACGAAAATCGACGGCTTGGACGACGATATCATCGCGATGCAGAAGGATACCCTGCGGGAAGCGGCTGGGAAAGATGCTCAGATTTTGACCATGTCGTCTACGGCTCACAAGGGGCTGCAAGAGGTTCTCCGCGCTCTTAGGGCAAAGGTTGTCCAAGCACGCGCATTCGAGGCGGAACGAGACGCCGAAGAAGACGACGGACTGCCAGTCATATCGCTCAGCAGCGAAGCCTTGACGAAAGCATGGACGGTAGAGCGTGACGGTGACGAGTTCGTCGTGACGGGCGATAAAATCGAAAAATTCGCTCGTAGGACCAATCTCGATCAATTCGAAGGTGTGAACCGCCTGCGTGACATCATGAAGAAAATGGGAATCACCCATGAGCTCGTGCGCAAGGGCGCGGTCAGCGAAAGCGTTATTCGCATCGGAGACAGCGAATTTACTTTGGTCGAACAGCGCGATTAGCGGTGTACACATGGCACGATACACAAGTCTTGGACTTATTTTAAGCAAAAAGCTGGACAATAACCCGTAGGCATGGTAAAGTATTACTAACGATCGGGCGGGACACTAATCAGGTCGGCATTTTAACACTTCTGGCAAGAATGAATACGAGGCATGGCTTCGTTTTGTTTCCGATAAGTACGGGAAGATTCCTGTGTTTTTCGGAAGCAAAACGCGGCCCCATTCCTCACAGCGCCGTAACGCGTCTTTGCGACTCGGGCCAAAAGGTCCGTCCCTCTAAGTAGAAAGGAGTGGCAGTGTCCACTCTCCGTAATTCCCGTGCGTTCATGCTGTTCGTCGGTTTGTTCGCTGCTCTCGCGATGTTCGCCGGCATCGGTGCCACCAGTGGTGCCGTCGCGACGTCGTTCGCCGCCACCGGCGAGGAGACCTCGCTCACGGCCGCCGAGTGCGACGCCAAGGCGGAAGACACCGGCGGTCGCGCCTACCCCTCCAGCAAGGGCGGCTGCAACTTCTTCGCCACCATCAAGGGCCCCATCAGTTTCGACGCGGGTCCCGGTGAGGTGGCGTCGGGCATCGCGGCCGACATCGTGTCGCAGGGCGTCGGCGAGGCCCGCGGTTCCCGCGGATCGGTGATCTTCAAGCCGGGCACCTGCTCGCAGAAGGTCTGGGAGTCGTCGAGCACCGACGGCAACACCTCCGCCGGCGGCGTGGACCGCGCGAAGTCGCCCTGCGACTGACTCTTGCCAGGTACGACCCCCAAGCGACATGCGCGCTTGGGGTTTTTATTTTTCCAACTTTTCACCGTATACTGGAACCATGCCGCAAACATTCTTTTTTTACGATCTCGAAACTTCAGGCCTGAACGGCAGGGAGGACCGGATCATGCAATTC
>JALRBE010000030.1:0-8045 GCA_023262335.1 Candidatus Saccharimonadia bacterium
GAATTCACGAATCGCCTCGACGAAGCTCAGGCCTTCGTAGTCGCCGACCGTACCGCCGATTTCCACGATATGCACGTCCGAACCGTCGGCCGCGAGCGCGATGGCATCCTGGATGGCACCGGTCAGATGCGGCACGAGTTGCACCGTTTTGCCCCCGAACTTGCCGGCGCGCTCGTCGGCGATCAGCTGGCTAAGCAGCCTGCCGCTGAGCGTCGCGTTCTTCTGCGTCAGCTCCAAATCCAAAAAGCGCTCGTAGTGGCCAAGGTCAAGGTCGGTTTCGGCGCCGTCGATCGTCACGAAGCATTCGCCATGTTCCGCAGGATTCAAAAGGCCCGCATCCACGTTGAGATACGGGTCACACTTTTGAATCGAGACGTTCACGCCCTTGGCCTGCAATACCGCGCCGATGCTCGCCGCCGTAATGCCCTTGCCTACCCCTGACAGAACCCCTCCTGTCACGAAAATGAATTTTTGTTTGCTCATCACGCATTATCCTCCAAATGCACGATGGGGCGTGCCACAGGTTTCGTCTCTCCCATGGGATTTCATTGTAACAACAAAAACCCGCCCATACTACATGTGGCGGGTCTTGTTGTCTATTTGACGCTACTTGGCAGCGGCTTTGATAAGGATGTCGATGGCACCTTGAGGAAGATCGCCAGCGCCAGGTATGCCTGGCATGCCGTCAAGCATGCGGTAGGCGTAGCCGTTCTGGTAGAGTTCGTTCGCGGCCCGCGCCAATACGTCGCTGCGCTGCGACGGGTCGACGTTCATGTTGTTCAGGATGTCGAAGAATCCTTGGCCGTAGTGCACGGTGAACGTATCGGGGGCGTAGTCGTTGGCTGACGCGGGGACGTCGGCGCCGGCAGGCACGTTAGCAGGATTCGGTTGCGCGTCCGGGGTTGCGCCGGGAGCCGTGTCGGGACTCACTGACGGGGCTTCGTTCGGTTCAGGGGCCGGAGGATCGGTCGCCTCGACGTTGATGTCGGTACCGAAACCAAGGCGGAAGTGTTCGCGGTCGAGCACGCCGTGCGCGGTCATCCATACGGCGCCGCCAGCTGCCAGGCTAACCGCCGACCTGCCCAAACGGCGTAGCTGCTCTCGCGTAATCTGCTTGTCGAGCAACGCTTCGTTGGCTTCCATGCGCTTGTCAAAAAGGTCGTTCAGAGCGTCGTTGGTATAGTTCGCCTGCAAAGCTTCGGAATATTCGTCAGCGTAAAAATCATCGTAATGCGACGCTACGTCCGCAAAACCGCGCTTTCGGTCCTGGCGGGTTTCGTAGCGCTTGGTTTCTTGGCGCGTATAGAGCAGCGCCGCAGTCGTGGCGCCGGCAAGCGCGCCGCCCGTCAGCAGCCCGACACCGGTCGTCAGGGCCATGCTGCCAGCAATGGCGAGCTTCGGGTGCTTGAGCATCTTTTTGCCGATCCAGTGGATGATTTTTTTGAACCGGTTGCGGCCGTCTTTTTCGAGCTTGGCGTCTTCGATGGCGCGCCCCGCGGCGAACGTATAGCGGTTCAATGCCTCAAGACGTTGAGCGGGCGTCGTGTTCGGGTCCTGCAAGAAGGCTTCGTTCTCAAGCAGGAACTGCTGGAACTGCGCGTCGCGGTAGTCTTGTTTCAGGTCGTCGCCTTCGCTCGTGAACCGCGAGCGGTCAAAAACCGTACGCTGATCGCGCTTGGCATAATACAGTCCGAGTTCGTCCGTCGCGGCCGCCAAGGCGTCGGGCGCAGGCTGCGCGGCTGGCGCTGGCTGGCCGGCTGGCATGTTGCCAACGAGCGTCCGGATGATCGGCGTCGCATGGCGATAGTATTCATGGCCGTCCGCGAACGCGAACGTCGATTCCTTCACCTGGCGCGCCAAAGCGTCGACGTCATGGTTGAAAGATCCCGGCGCGACAGTCGAATCAAGGTCGTAGGTCGCGCGGTTTTCCTTGGCTTTGTCATAGAGCATCATCGCGAGCGACTGCGGTATGAGGTCGTGTTCGTCGTCTTCATGGCGTCGTGCGTAGGCGTCGATCATGCTGAGCGTCGCGGCTTTTTCGTCGTCCGAAACAGGTACGGCCAAGTTGCCGCTTTCTATCATGGTACGCAGGGCATCTAGTTTACCAAGCGGTTCGTCGCCGTCGCTCAGATCGACGCCAAGCATCGCGGCGCGTTCGTAGTGCCGGACAGCCTCGCTGCGCGCCAAGGCGACAATTGCCTCTTCGTACGGCATGTAGGCGCTACGGCCGCGGGCATCGTAATCCCGTGCTATGGCATCGAGCACGCTGCCTATGCCCTTGTCGGACGCAGGACTGTCAGCGAAATGCTGCCGCAAGTCCTCAGGAGACATCTCCGTGAAGGCCGGCATCTCGATGGTGACGGTTTCGCCGGTACTGCCCGACTGTGCCTCGAAAGCTTCGGTGGCACGTTCGTCGGCCGGTGACGGCGCGGTGAATGATCGTTCTTGACGCATTGTCATAGTCATATAGTTACCTCGAACAACGTTCTTAGTATCATAATACCAAATTATTGACAAAATGTCAAGTGGTTATGAAAAAATCAAACCTGACCTAGCACGTCGCGAGCATCGCTGCCAACAGGGTACGTAGCAATAGCCGGGTCGTCACGCCATGCCTCTTGCAGCGGCGCTAAAATCTCCCAGGCGCGAAGCACTTCGCCGCTGGTAGCAAACAGTCCTTTGTGCCCGTCGATAGCGTCCACGAGCACTTGTTCGTACGCGTCGGGCAGCCGCGTGCCGACCGGGTACATGTAGCTGAGTTTCTGGTGCTCCACTTCCCTGTCGTAGCCGGGCTTTTTCGTCACCAGGTCGATCGCGATGCCTTCGTCGGGCTGGATCTTGAAAATCAGGTAATTGCTCTGCGCGTCGTTGGTTTTCTTGAAGTGGACCCTGACCTCGGTTTTTTTACGGCTCAGCGCCTTGCCGGTCGTCAGGAACAGCGGCACGCCGTGCCACTGCGGGTCGGAGGATCGGAGTTCCAGCGAGACGAAGGTTTCGACGGTACTCTCCGGATTGCCGACTTCTTCCCGGTACGCGTCGTACTGCGCCCGAACGCTCCGCACGGGATCGGACGGCAAAATGGCGTCGAGCGCGGCCTTGCGGCGGTCCGGCAGGCTGTCCCAGTTCAAATCGTCGTGCAGCGGCAACAGCGTCAGCGCGAGCAGCTGCAGCAAATGCCCCTGCACCAAGTCACGCAAGGCGCCAGTCTGCTCGTAGAACGCCGCGCGGCCTTCTATGGTCAGCGACTCGAGCGCGACGACCTCTATCTTTTCGATGTACTGGTTGTTCCAGAGGTACGAGAAAATCGCGTTGCGCGCCCGGAACGTCACGATGTTCTGCGCCATTTCTTTGGCCAGATAATGGTCGATCCGGTAAATCTGCGCCTCGGTGAAGTACGTCGCCGTGCGGCCGATCATCTCCTGGGCGCTGGCACGGTCCCTGCCGAACGGCTTTTCGAGAAGCAACTTGTTGCCCGGCGCGTTCAGCCCTGCCTTGCCAAGGTTTTCGACGATACCGCTCGCCGACTCCGGCGGAACCGACAGGTAAAACAGCACTTGTTCGCCGTCCTGGGGGTTAATGTGATCGCGCAGCCGCGCGTAATCGTCGGCACGGTCGAGGTCCATCTGGAACAACGTCGTCGTCCCGTTCAGCTGCCCGTGGTGGTCGCCGAGCACCGCGAATTTGTCGACCGGGCGGCGCGACACGCCGATGATCGAAAGATCGCCGGTCTCGTTCGCCTCGATGACGTTCGCAAGCGCCGGCAAGAGCTTGCGGCGGGCCAGATCGCCCGTAATACCGAATATTACAAGAGTCGTTTTCATGTCTTTAGTATAGCAGTCGATACCTTTCATGCTTTTATTGACATTTTTATTAAAATTTGTTATAATATAATTATCACTTTACCGGTGTGACCTTTGACGAAAGGCTCCCTATGAGCAACGAGAACCTCGGCACCGTGCTCGGCAAGACGCTCGTGGCGCATCTCACCCATGCGCGCCCGCAGCGGCCGAACCTGCTGCCGTACTTCACCGAGCAGCGTTTGCAGCCGGTGGCGTTCACGGCCGTCACGAACACCCGTTCGACGTACGGCGTCCACCTGGGCGCCTACGGCATGCCGGAGCTGTACGAGCCGACCGACCCGGAGTTCAGCGGCAGCTACTGGATTCGTCCGGGCTCCGCCATGCTGAACGGCGTACTGCTCGGCGCGCCGGGCTTCGTCGGCATCGACGACGTCACAAGCTGCTTGATCGTCGTCGGCATCGCGAACCGCGGAACCAGGGAGGAGCGCAGGGTCCCCATCCGGCGCTCCAGCTCCGTTCGCGGCGTTTCGTTCAAATTTGGCGCCTAGGCACCTCGCCCCTCCAAGCTTTTCTGTCCCCGCCCCGCGGATACGACACGAAAAGCTTGCGAGGGGCTTTTCGTTTGTTACTGCAGCAGCGCGATACTGAACGCGATGACCGCCATGCCGGCAATGAATCCGTAGGTGGTCTGGCGCTGGTTCGTCTCGAACCGTTTGGCGGCCGGCAGCAGCTCGTCCACGCAAATGAACACCATCATGCCCGCCACGATACCGAACACCCAGCCGAGCGTCGCGCCGCTTAAGACGTCGCGTAGCAACAAGAACCCGATAATGGCACCGATAGGCTCGGCAACTCCGGTCAGCGCCGTGATGCCGATCGTCTTGGCGCGGTTCTTGGTGGCCGCGTAAATGGGCGCGCCCACGGCGATGCCTTCCGGAATGTTATGGATAGCCAGCGCCACCGCGATCGCGACGCCCGCCGCCGCGTCCTGGTAGGCGCTCATGAACACCAAAAAGCCTTCCGGGAAATTATGCAGGCACAGCGCCACGCCGATCAGCACGCCGCTATGCATAAGCTTGCGTTTCACCAGGTTGCGCTTCAGGGGCTTGCCTTCTTGGTCGTTCGGGTTGATATCGCTCGGAATCAACCGGTCGATAAGTGCCACAACGCCGATGCCCACGAAAAACGATGCCGCCATGAGCGCGTACGCCCCCGTGGCATCATGCAGCTCACTGAAAGCGTCGAAGCTCTTACCAAGAATGTCGGTGAACGACACGTACAGCATGGCGCCCGCCGCGAACCCGAGCGCGACCGCCAGCACGGCCGGGTGCAGCATCTTGCGGTGCGTGGCGATCACGCCGCCGACCACGGTGGCAATGCCTGCAAGGAACGTCAGAAGCAGCGCGAACAGCATAACCTACCCTTCCTCGAACGTCCTTTCGATGTCGAGCACCGCGCCCATGTGCCGGTCGTGGAACTTGACCGCCACGCCGTCGCCCTTCAGCTCGACATACGGGTTGGCTTTGTTTGAAAGCCCCTTCGTATCAAAAGCGACGCCCTGGTGGGCCGCCGCAAACGAGCGCACGTCGGTAGCCGTTACAAAAAACACGCTGTCGATGCCATCGATGTTCGCGCGGGTCGGCTTTGGTTGCAACAGTTCGATGTACGGCACGCGCCAAGTACCTGCTCGAAGCGCGGGTTTCGATTCAAGAATCGCGATCAAGCGCCCGCCGTGCTCGATTTCGCTCAGTAATTCCGCGGAGCGAAGCAGTGCCGCTTTTACTTCGTCGTAGCGTTCGTTGGTGTCGCATTCATAATTCAACATGTCGCATTGCACGACCTCATCCATCGCAATGCCGTTTTTGTCTGCCAGCGTTTCCACGCGAGTGATAAACGCGCCGTAATCACCAAGCAGCTCACTCATGATCGACCCCACTGAATGCTTTCGGTACGGGGTCGCTAAAACGAACCTCCGGCAGCGCGATGACGCCCCGCGCGGTCCGGTTCGGGAACTTGAGCGCGTAGATCACGTCGACCCCGCCGTGCAGCGCCTTGCTCCAGTCGAGCTCTAGCTTATCAGCCATATCACGCACCTCTTCTTCTGTCTCCGCCTCGATCTCGATGTACGGCGGAATCCACGGCCACTCATCGAGCACGACTTCCACGGCGCCCACGTGCCATGTTTCGCGGCGTGATTCCTGGTACGTCGTTGGCTGTAGTCCTGACGCCTTCAAAAGCGCAATCGTGGCGTCGAAATCGCTCACGGTCACCTCGATTTCTTTGGTGCCGTGTAAGCCGTAGTCTTCGTGCTTCTTGTACGTCAGCGTCACCTTGTCGCCTTCGTCGCGCACGCGCAGGAACGCGTCGTCCTGCCGCATGGCGTCGGTTTCTACCAGCGCCCGGCGCATGTCGCGCATCGGGTGCGCGCACGAGCCACCCAGTTCCCGCAGTTTGCCGCGGATCGCGTCATGGTCAGTATCGGCGAACATCGCCTCGATTTCGGTCTTCATAGCATTGCATTCCTTTTTCGGGTTCCCCCGCAAAGGACTGGTTGTCTCGGATGAGATGCAAGGAGGTAACGAAGCACGGACCAAGGCGTATTCAACATACGCCGCGGGAGTACTGGAATTACCGACGCCGCAGGTCGCCGAGAGAACTAGTCCTCCTTTTTCTTAGCAGACCCCGTCGCATTGACTTCGTAGGAGGTATTGGTCGCCTCAAAGAAATTCACCAGCTGCAGCGTGTCGTTCGCGGTCGCCATCCATTTGGCTGGGTTGCTCACGTTGTAATGCGCGTCGAAGCCAAGCTCTTCCAGACGGCGGTCAGCCAAGTACTTGACGTATTGGTTGATGTAGTCGGCGTTCAGGCCCAAAATGCCGTTCGGCAGCAGGTCTTTGTTATACGCTTCTTCCATTTCTACGCCGTCCAAAATCATCTGCTTGATCTCAGCCGCGAATTCTTCGGTCTGCAGGTCTTCGTTTTCTTCGAGCACGGTCAAAATCAGGTTGATGCCGAACTTGAGGTGCAGCGATTCGTCACGAACGACCCAGTCGATCAGCGCGCCGAAGTTCCGCAGCAAATTGCGCTGACGGAAGCTGAGCGCCACCATGAAGCCACTGTAGAACCAAATGCCTTCAAGGATGATATTGTACGCGATCAGGTTGCGGATGAAATCCTTTTTGCCTTCGGTCGTCGTGATATCAAGCGTCTCTTCGGTCATGCGCTTGATGAACTTGGTCTCGAACGCTTCCTTGCGCGCCATGCTTGGCGTCTCCACATGGGCGGCGTACGAGGCCTCGCGGTCGATCGGGAACGTTTCGAGCACGTATTCGAAGCTCATGCAGTGGTTGGCTTCTTCCCACATTTGCTTGGCCAGGTACAAGTGGCATTCCGCCGCGTTGACATATGGGTAGACGCCGAACGCCAGCGCCTTGTTCACGAGCAGCTCGTTCGGGTTGAAATAGCTCATCAGGAACGTCACCGCGTGGCGCTCTTCGTCGCTCATTTTCTTCCAGTCGCTCAGGTCCTGCCCGAGCTGGATTTCGTTCGGAAACCACGTGTTCGCGATCGCCTGGTCATACAGGTCCATCGCCCACTGGTAATGCACCGGCTTAAGTAATAGTCCGTCCTGAATGCCCGTTCCGAGAATTCCCGCCATATAATATCTCCTATTCCTTGGTTATTAATCGCCACCTAACAGTCCCTGGTAGTGTACCGGGAGAACGCGCGCTCCTGCAAGGAGAAGCGTTTTGCCGCGTGCGCTGCCTACTGGCAGCCTTCGCACATGGTCAGGTCAGCCGGGTCAAGGGGCGCGGCAATGCCACCGCTCGCTTTGGCATCTTCGTCGGCCTGCGCCTGCGCATTGGCCATGGCGGCGTCAATGGCAGCCAGTTTCTCTTCCAAAGTCATTTCGTCGTTGATGATGCTTGATGCGTTCATAGTGATTATTATCCCCTTATACCCTTTTTGATTCTGTGAAATTTTAGTCGTTCGTTCGTGTTAGCGCGTGGTAGTCCGATGCTGCATAGGCTAGGCTCCTGCCTCGACTGCTTGCTTCTTCGCGAAGCCGAATCCGGCCTTGCGCGGTCCGCCGCCAAGCGATTCCGCCTTGTTGACCTTCACGGTGCTCTGTTCGGCGGTATGGCGCGGTTTGACGTGCAGGTAGTATGTCGTCTTGAGTCCGCGCTCCCAGGCTGCCATGTAAATCTTCTCGTACTCATCGACGTCGCGTGTCTCGAGGTACAT
>JALRBE010000030.1:8055-12398 GCA_023262335.1 Candidatus Saccharimonadia bacterium
GCTGATCGCCTGGTCTACCCACTTTTGCGCGCGTGCCGCGACTTCGATGAAAGCGTACGGGCTCAGCTGGAAGCTGGTCTTGTAAACGTCCTTGATGTGATCAGGAATGGCGTCGATCTGCTGGACGTCGCCCTGCAGGCGGAGCACGTCGTCTTTGACCTCTTCCCAAATGCCGAGCTTCTTGAGGTCGTGCACCAGGTTGACGTTGACTTCGAGGAACTTGCCGTTGAGCGTCGCGCGGCTGAAGATTTGCGCGAACTGCGGGTCGAGCCCCGGCGTGGTGCCGGCGATGTGCGCGATGTTCGCGGTCGGCGCGATCGCCATGAGCGTGGCGTTACGCATGCCCTTCTTTACCTTGGCGCGCAACTTCTCCCAGTCCAGGCGTGCCTTGCGGGTAATCTCTACCTTTACGCCGCGGTTGAGTTCGAGCTGGTCAATCGTGTCGATCGGCAATACGCCCTTGCTCCATGCGCTGCCCTTGAAGTTCGGATAGCTGCCGAGCTCTTTCGCCATGTCGGCGCTGGCGTCGATGGCATGGTAGCTCACGAATTCGCACAGCTGGTCCATCAGGTCGTAGGCTTCTTCGGACTCGTAGCTGTAGCTCAGCTTTTCGATCACGTCGGTAAAGCCCATGACGCCCAGGCCGAGCGCGCGGTTCTGAATGTTGCTGTTCATCGCCTCAGGAATCGGCGTGTTGGTGATGTCGCACAGGTTGTCGAGCTGACGGATGGCGCTGCGGGCGCTCGATGCGAGCAGATCCCAGTCCCAGGTCAGGTCGTCCTTGAGGTGCGCCGACAAGTTGATGCTGACCAGGTTGCAGACGGACGTATTGTCCTTGTCCTGCGGCAGCGTGATTTCGGTACACAGGTTGCTGTGGTGAATGGTGCCGGTGTTGTTGTTCAGCGCACGCACGTTGATCGTGTCCTTCCAGGTCAGCCACGGATGGCTGGTCGCCTGCAGAATCGTCAGGATCTGGTGGTATTGCTCCTGAGCGCGGGTCTTGCGGAAGTCGCGCATCTTGCCAGCTTCGGCCAATGCCACGTACTCGGCGTAGCGCTTGCTGAATTCCTCGCCGTACAGCTCAGGCAGGTCAGGCGTCTCGGCCGGGTCGAACATGTACCAGTCCTCGCCCTTTTGCACGCGCTTCATGAACTCGTCGCTCAGGTAGACCGCGGTGTTCGCGATACGCGTGCGAAGATACGGATCGCCGGAGTTCTGCTTGAGGTCAAGGAATTCCGGGAAGTTCAGGTGCCAGTTTTCCATGTAAATCGCTGCCGCGCCGGCCTTTTTGCCCTTGCGGCTGACGGCGAAGAGCGCCGTGTCGATCATCTTGATGAACGGGATCGGGCCGGTCGATTCGGTATTGGTCGTCTTGACCGGGCTGCCTGCCGCGCGCAGCTTGGTAATGCCGATGCCGATGCCGCCGGTGCCCTTGGCAATCCACATCGTGTCGCGGACGCCCTTGGCGATCGATTCCATGTCGTCGTCGATGTTAAACAGGAAGCAGTTGGAGAGCTGCGGGAACGCGCCGCCCGCGTTGATGCGGGTCGAACCGCCAGGAACGTATTCCAATCGGCTCATGTGGTCGTAAAAGTCGAGTGCCGCCGCGGTCGGGTCCTTCTCGTTGAAGCTCAGGCCCATGGCGATACGCATGTGCGTGAACTGCGGGACCTCGATCGGCTCGCCGCTGTTCTTGCGCAGACTGTAGCGGTTCTTGTTGGTGATCACGCCGAGGTACTTGCTCAGGTCGTCGCGAGTCGGGTCAAGCGCCGCCGACAGTTTCTTGATGTCGAACACGTCAGTGCTCATGCGCTTGTCGAGCAGGCCGTCCTTGACGCCGTTCTTCAGGTACAGCGGGAAGTGCTTTTCGTGCAGCTTCTTGAGCTCCTTCTGGTCCTTGTAGTGACCGAGGATGTTCTTGTAAATGTTCTTCAACAGCAGGCGCGCCGCGATTTTGTCGAAGTCAGGATCGTCCTTGACGTTCTGAAGCGCCGTATGAATGACCGCTTCGTCCAGCTGCTGCGTGGTGATGCCGTCAAATAATGTTAGTTGTAATTCCGCTGCGACTTGAACGACCTTTTGAATTTGGTCTGGAAGCCCCTCACTGGCTTCGACCAATGCCAGGTTGACCTGGTTGGCGTCAAATGGTTCGCGGGTGCCGTCGCGTTTAACCACGTGAATAGTGCTCATATTCCCCCTTATGTTATTTTATGTTTCCCTAACACTTCCCTGCCGAACTCCATCATGTCTCTCGTATGATTTCCGGCAACGCAAGAAGAAGCCCTATCGAACGATCTGGCGGTGGTTTCCCTCCGTCTTGCAAAATGTGTGTTTTTGTTGAACTACTACATATGTAGTGTCTATGTAGAATGATAGACCCTACATGTATGGTTTTCAAGCTTTTTAATTATGTTTTTTTGACCACACGGAGATTGGGCTTATGGTAACCCCTTATATCGTACCTATAGCGTTGTAAATAACAAACATTACACCATATGTAGCGTGTTGTAATGATTGTGGCGCTCCATAAAAACAGCTACGACAGTACCGATGTCAGTGTCGGTACCGCCGTAGCGGTAACGGGGAGTCCAGTAGCTTAGGACTTCTTCGGTCCAAGCGGCTAGCCTACCCGAACCGGATTCTTCCGATTCAGTTCGGCTGGCGTCAGCTTCAGCGCGATTCCTTTCGTAGGAGGCACGGGTCGTAACTCTATATGTTCCGTGCGGGCGTTACGGCCGCTCTCGTCGTCGGCCGTAAACCATACGCCGCCAACGATCCATATGTCGTCGCCAATCTTCCACTTCGTCAAATTCTTATACTTCGGATCTTGATAATTGCTCATGGCTCCCTCCTATGCGTACTCATCGGGCCGTTTGCTTTTCAGCAGCGTTTCGTAGGCTTTGTCGAATTTTTCGAGTATCTGGTCGGTGGTGCCGCTATTGCCGACGTGCGCGTTCCACCATGCCGGGTCTATATGGACGCCGGTCAGCTGTTGCACGCGGATTACCGCATCGTTGATATCTCCGCGGAATAACTGCTTGGCTTTCGGAATCTGTTTCATAACTGTCTCCTTGTTTCAAGAATATAGTTGACTAGTCAACTATTAACATGTTAACATAAAACGAAGGAAAATACAATATGGAATTCGATTTTAGTAATACCTACCTGTACAAGATGCACGCGCTCACCACGTCGCTCGACGCCCTGTTCGACAAGGAACTGCGACGTCATGCGGGCATCGGCCTGTCGCAGTTCACGCTGCTACTCGCCGTCCAGCATGGCCAGCCCGTCACGCAGCGCGCGACCGCCGGCTTTCTGATGATCAGCCCGGGCGCCGTCAGTCGTCAGGTCGACATCGCCAGCAGGAACGGGTGGCTACGCACGACGAGCGGTACCGACCGTCGTAGCCAGCACCTCGTGCTCTCCCCTGCCGGTGAAGATATGATCCGCGCCGGTATCGCCGCACTCGAGCGGCAGGCATTCGCGGTCTTCGACGACGAAAACCATCAAGGCAACCTCATGGAACACATCGACCTGCTGCAGCGCAACGTCAGCCGTACGAACGACTGCTAGGCAGGCTTAGCTGCGGCAGTCTTGCTGCAAACGCTCCGCCGGCGCGTAGTTGTCGGTGTACGGCAGCGCTTTAAGGCGCTCGCCAAGCGGCAACGCGGCCGGCCACGCGAACGGTTCGCGCGAATACGTGGCGACCAGGTTGGAACGCTCACGGTCGGGTTTTTCCATGCGGTACAAGCCGTTCGCGAAGTGCGCGGCGTACGGCGCGCTCAGGGCGCCGAGTAACTCGCCGCACGGCCCTTTTGGCCCGGCGATCAAGTTGGCCGCTACGATGCCACGAGGCTTGGTCAGGGCGGCGACCCGTTCGCCGTATTCGCGGGTTAGCAGCGTGAACGGCACGTGCGTGTCGCCGTACACGTCCACGATCACCACGTCGTAACGCTCGCGCGTTTCGTTCACGTACGTGCGAGCGTCGGCGAACACCAGGTTCACGTTTGCCGGGTCGTCATAAAAAAAGTGTTCGCGGGCGATGCGCGCGAGCTCAGGGTCGATCTCTACCACGTCGATCGTGGAATCCGGGTACTTATGCGCCAAGTAGCGCGGCAGCGTGAACGTGCCGCCGCCAAGTACTAATATGTTGGCGCGGCCGGGCGCCTGCGCCACCACGTCTGCCAGCTGTTTGGTGTACCAGAACGTCAGTTGGTCGGGCTGGCGCAGATCCACGCCGGACTGCGCCGCGTGCGGGCCGGTGGTAATGAGGCGCAAATGACCCGCGTCGACGATGGTATAGCGCGCGCTCGGCGTGTCGATCGAAATCGCGTTCGCCGCCT
>JALRBE010000031.1:0-1991 GCA_023262335.1 Candidatus Saccharimonadia bacterium
GCGTCACGTACTTCCGTATCAAAGAAGGCGACCAAGTCACCATCATCGTTCCGGAAGACAACCCCGACGCTACTTGGGCAGCCGTCGAAGCAGCGCTTTAGCGATACAAAGTTGAATTTTGAACAAAACTGTGCTGAAATAGGCACAGTTTTCGCGTTCGCGGAACTAGTACCTACGAAGGGACGATCATGCCTCCGACGTCGACAAAAGCCTATGTGGCCCTCGACAAGTACTTGCAGCGACAGGGTATCGGCCGCGACCGTATCGACACGTTCTTTGCTGACCCCGCAAACTGGCCGAGCCTCGCTCGACAGGTCGTGCGCGCGACGAACGACATCTACTTCATCGACTCGCCAAAGGCGGAAGACGTGCGAATCGAAGACGCCGTTGCCGCGCCGTACTCTGCCGCGCTTTTGCGCTGGCGGTTCCGGAACAAGCCTGTTCTGACGCTAGGCGATTTGCAAAAGCACCCCCGCTCACGCATCGCGAAAATCGCCGGCCTCGGCATTCAAGGCATGCAAGCGGTGGACACCGCTCTAGCCAGCCGGCAACTGACATACCTCGGCGAGAAGCCCACAAGCAACAGGAGCAAGCAGTGACCGTCATCGTGACAGTAGACCATGTGGATTCGTTCACGACGGCTTTCCATGTTGAAGGCCTGGACGTTCCAGAAGTCGTGACCGAATTCTTAGACGTCCGCCTACGGGACGATTACGAGGCCGGGCTAGTGTTCACGGCTAGCCACCAAGACAACGTGATCGCCGTGAACCACGACGATCGCATGCCAAAAGGATGGTACGTCAAAGTCGTTGACGCGGTGCAAGATTGCGTTGGCGACGACCACGAAGTGTTGTCGCGTCTCGCGAACTGGCCGTATCCCGAACGGGATGCGTTGTTCAAGCGCCGACAACAACAGGCAGACGATGACCAGCTCGAATCCGTCCTCAAGCGAAGCGGCTGGGATGACGACATGATCGCCTTCTTGACCGCCGCGTCACCACAAGTGCATAGCGACATACAGGCACGGCTCCGCAAGCTCATGCCGACCGACGCCTGCCGAAAGCCGGTTCCGTTCGCGTGGCGTCACGTCAGGCTGATCGGACTGGACTCCCGGACTCGCAATATGTTACGGCGAAATGGCATCAGCCGAGTCGGCGACATCCAGCTATACACCGCGGACGAATTGCTGTACCTGCCGCATTTCGGTGACAAGACGCTTGCAACAGTCAAAGCGTACATGACAGAAAACGAAGCCGAGCTGTGCCCCAACGAACGTGAGGACATAGCAACGCGCCTGGAGCGCGTATACGGCAGCGTAGCAGCCGCGCCGGCAACGAGCCTGGTGGCCATCGCTCACCTGATGAACGTCAGTCACAAGGTCGTCCCGTATCCGCTCGGTTGGCTAATTGCCATGATCAATCTGACCAAAGCAAGGACTTTGGTCGAGTTGGCAGCGTTCCCGCTAGCCGACATGCCAAACCCGCGAGGTATCTCGCCGGAGGCCGTCGAGAGAGCGCCGATCGCCATAACCCACTTGCTCGAGCTCGTCGGACTCGAAGCATCGTGAGCACCCGCCGCGCCCCATAGGCGCGGTTTTTCATGTAAATCACAACACCGGATCCGCGTAAAACCGCGTACAATAATGGTAATGAAGGGCAGTAACGCAGGACAAGCGCTGTACCGCAAGTACCGCAGCCGGTCCCTTGACGAAATCGTCGGCCAAACGCAAGTGACCGGCGTGCTTAAGCGTGGACTGGAGCAGGGTAGGGTCGCGCACGCGTACTTGCTCACGGGCCCCAAAGGAACCGGCAAAACGTCGATAGCACGCATTCTGGCACACGAAATCAACAGGCTGCCGTACGAGGACGAAAGCACCCATTTGGATATCATCGAAATCGACGCGGCAAGCAACAACGGCGTCGATGACGTACGGGACCTTCGCGACAAAGTACGGATAGCTCCAGTTTCGGCGGCCAAGAAAATCTATATTA
>JALRBE010000031.1:2001-12135 GCA_023262335.1 Candidatus Saccharimonadia bacterium
TTATCGACGAAGTGCACATGTTGTCAAAACCGGCGTTCAACGCCCTGCTCAAGACGCTCGAAGAACCACCGGAGCATGTGGTGTTCATTCTGGCCACCACCGATCTGCACAAGGTGCCGGCAACGATCATCAGCCGCACGCAGCATTTCGCGTTCCGCAACATCAGCCTTGCGGACCTCACCAAACAACTCCGCCATATCGCGGATTCCGAAGGCATGAAAGCGTCGGACGAAGCGCTCGCTGCCATAGCCGCGCGTGGCGATGGCAGTTTTCGTAACAGCATAAGTCTGCTCGACCAGCTGGCGAGCTTCGCGGACAGCGACGACGGCATCACCTTGGAACTCATCGAGGAGACGCTTGGCATGGCAGGGTCGGATTCGGTGGCAGCTCTGCTCGCCGCCGTTGACGACCGCGATGCCGGCCGTGTCATCGGGCTCCTTAGCGAGCTTGAAGAAGCAGGCGTCCAGCCGACCATGCTTGCCGACCAATTGGTTCAATTCCTGCGGTCGCATCTTGCGCAGAACCCAAGCGGCGTCACGCTTCTTGACGCGCTGCTCGACGTCGCCGGATCGCCCCAGCCGCAGCTGAAGCTACTTACCGTGCTCGTTGGCGCCGTCAAACCGGCAAGTGCCCCACGGGCAGCGGCACCCGTTATCGTGGCAGCGCCAAAGCCGGCCGTCGTCATCGAAGCGCCGGTACGTGTTACTGACACGCCCCCGGCGCCAGCCGTCAAGGCCGCTCCGGTAGCGTCCGAACCGCCAGCAGCTCCGCCGGCTCCGTCGCAGCCGGAAGCACCGGCGCCAGCCACTCCGCCGGCTCGTAAAAAACCCACCGGACCGATCGCGCTTGATTGGAATGCCTTGCTCGAAGAAACGCGAACGAACCACCTCGCTCTTTACAGCGTGCTATCCAAATGCACCCACCAGATCGATGGCGAAACTCTCACGCTCTATACCGGCCGCAAGTTCATAAAAACGAAGCTCGACGACGTGAAATACCTGACGAAGCTGCAAGAAGCGCTCGCGCTGCAGAACGCCGACGGCCTGTTGGTCGTGACCATTCCGACGGCACTTCCGCCAGCAGATGAGAAATTGGCGGCGATTGCTGCTATGATGGGTGGAGGACAAGAGGTGGCACTGGAGTAAGTCCGGATTTTATATGGCCCAGAACTACAAGAAAAAGGAAACGAAGAAGTCGATAGAGGCGAAAATACCGCCTCAGAATATTGATGCCGAAATGAGCTTGCTTGGCGCGGTGTTAATTAACGAGGAAGTCTTGCCTGACGTGACCGAGTACGTCAAGGAGCGGGATTTTTACGACCATCGCCATGCCATGATTTACGCGGCCATGCTGCGGCTTTTCGAGCGTCATAAACCGGTTGACCTGCTCACGGTTACCGACGAGCTGAAAAAGAAGGACGAGTTCGACTCGACCGGAGGTACGGCGTACCTGACCGAACTCACGAATTACGTGCCGACCGCCGCCCATGCGGCAACGTACGCCGAAATGGTCGCCCAAAAAGCCGTTCGGCGCCGGCTCATAAAAGCCAGCGGCGAGATTTCGGAATTCGGCTACGACGAAGAATCGGACGTGCAGGAACTGCTCCAGAAAGCCGAAGCCGAACTCTTTTCGGTCAGCGACGAAAGCCTCAAACAGGACCTAGTCAGCATGGAAACGATCCTGACGGAAAGCTTCGACCGCCTGGAAGAGCTGCACCGCAACAAGGGAGCGCTGCGCGGCGTGCGCACCGGCTGGCGTGACCTCGACAACATGACCGCCGGCCTGCAGCGCAGCGACCTTATCATTCTGGCGGCACGCCCGGCCATGGGTAAGACCACGCTCGTGACCAACTTGGCGTACAACGTGGCGACGCTCGCCAAACAATCCGTGCTGTTCTTTAGCCTCGAGATGAGTAAGGAACAGCTCGTGGACCGTATGCTCGCGGACGCGTCGGGCGTTGACGCATGGAACATTCGTACCGGTAACCTGAGCGACGACGACTTCAGCAAGCTGTCTGAGGCCATGGGCGAAATGGCCGAAGCGCCGATATACCTCGACGACACCCCGGGACTTTCGGTGCTCGAAATGCGCACCAAAGCCCGCCGTGCCGCGCACGACGCGCCACTCGGACTGATCATCGTGGACTACTTGCAGCTCATGCAGGGCAGTGCAGCCACCCAGGGCAACCGCGTACAAGAGGTGAGTGAGATCAGCCGTGGCCTCAAATTGATCGCACGCGAGCTGAACGTCCCCGTGATCGCGCTGAGCCAGCTCTCGCGTTCCGTCGAATCCCGAACGCCACAGGTGCCGCAGCTTGCCGACCTCCGCGAATCGGGCTCCATCGAGCAAGACGCCGACATCGTCATGTTCATTTACCGCGAGGCGTACTACAATCCCGACACCGAACGAGAGAACATCACCGATCTTATTATCGCCAAGCATCGTAACGGTCCCGTTGGCAAAGTCGAGCTGTACTTCCACCCCGAGCGCCTGCGGTTCATGTCGCTCGACCGCCACCACGAGTAGGATGCTTAGCTTTTCGCTCGTTTCCTCGTGCTATCCTAGGGGATATCATTTCGCGATTCGAAAAACCGCAATCAAGCTTGCGTTTTTGACTCATCCGCTCATGCTATCTGAAGATTGCATTTCGTCATTCGGTATAGCGTAAGCAAGCTTATGCTATACCCTCATTTCCTCATGCTATAATAAACCGAAATGGCTAAGTTTCTTCGTTCGGATACGTGGCTTTTCCAAAAGCGCTATGTCATCGGCTATTTGCTTATCGTCGCTACGTTCGTGGCCTTGCTGTTCTTCGCTGGCGCCATAGTGCCCGGCGGCATTAGCGAGGGCGAAAAGCAGTCGGTCGTCACGGCGGCGAACCTCGACCTGCAAGACCCGGCCAGCCTGGCCGTACCAAGCTTGCCGTACTACGTGCTGCAACGTGGCGTCATCGAACTCTTCGGCGTTTCGACGTTCAGCATAAAGCTGCCATCGCTCATATTGGCGTTCTTCGCGGGAATAGGCGCGGTATTCTTGCTGCGGCGTTGGTTCAAGCCGAACATCGCGCTGCTCGCGGCCGTCATCATGATCACCACCGGCCAGTTCCTGTACGTCGCCCAGTCCGGTACGCCGAACATCATGTTCATATTGTGGTCCGTATGGCTGCTGCTCACCGCCACGCTCATCACCACGTCGCCGCGGTACGCGCGTTTATGGAAGGTACTCTTTTTCGTGATCGTGCCGCTGAGCCTATACACGCCGCTGAGCGTCTACTTGGTGCTCGCTATCGTCAGCGCCGGACTCATTCACCCGCATGTGCGCTACGTGATCAGGCGCATGCCTAAAAAGCACCTGGTCATGTTCATGACGCTCAGCCTTTTGGTCGTGTTGCCACTGCTGTACCTTGCCGTGCAAAAGCCCGCATTGGTACCGCAGCTGCTCGGACTGCCGTCAGACTGGCCGCCAAACGTCATCTCGAACGCCGGCACGCTTTTGCAGCAATACGTCAACTTCATCGCGCCGCAAAGCGGCACGGTCATGACGCCGGTGTTCGGTCTCGGCTCGATCGCGCTGATCGTACTTGGCTTGTGGCGACTTGGCAAAATCAGCTACACCGCCCGCAGTTACACTATGGTCGCGTGGGCCGTCATGACGCTTCCTATACTGATCATCAATCCGACGAACACTACCATCATCTTCGTGCCGCTGCTCATTCTGATGGCGAGCGGACTCGAATTCCTGCTGCGCTCATGGTATGGTATTTTTCCGCGCAACCCGTACGCCCGGTTCGTCGGTCTGATTCCGCTCGTCATACTGGTCGGCGGGCTGGTCGCATCGGGCGTGAACCGTTATTTTTACGGCTACAGCCACGATCCTCTGACCGCATCGCACTTCAGCCAAGACTTGAACCTGCTTGAAAAACAAATCGCCGGCAACGCCAGCACGACATTGATCGTGACCAAAGCCGAAAAAGACTTTTACCTTGCGGTCGACACGCTCGGCAGGGATGCGGATGACAAGCTGGTCGTCACGACGAACACGAACGCGGCGCCGAACGGCCAACTGATGGCAACCAAAGCTGCCCACGCTGCCATGAACCGCTCGATCGAACGGATCGTTACCAGCCCGGCATCCGAAAACGCCGACCGGTTTTACGTATACAAGAAGTAGATCGGCTCACGCTAAGCGGCCGTGCTCACGCCACCCTCATTCCATCGCCACGCCGCCGAGGCGTAGCATTCCGAAATACCAACAAACTGCTATAATATAATGAGTTACTGAAAGAGGAGAAAACACATGGCTTTTGACCAAATGAAGATGCTGAATGACTTGCGCAAGGCGCAAAAGGAACTTAAAAAGCAAAAGGTAGTCGTGGCGGCGGGCGGCGATGACGATGAGAATCCTCAGGTCGAAGTCACCATCAACGGCGAGCTCAAAATCGAAAGCGTCAAGATCGACCCGGAACAAGTCGACCTCGAAGATATCGAGGAACTGGAGCATAACATCGAAATCGCCATGCGCGACGGCATGCAAAAAGCCCAGGAAATCGCTGCCGAGAAGATGAAGCCGCTTATGGGAGGGCTAGGCAATTTGGGCATGTAGCCCAGATTGAGGAACAAGGAACTAGGAATTCGTCATTAGGAAATTACCCAGTTCCTAACTCCTAACCGCTATGTCTTCTTTACTACCAAAAGCGCTTGAAGGCGCCATAGAAGAACTCGGCAAGCTGCCGGGAGTAGGCGTACGCACCGCGGAACGCTACGCGTATTATTTGCTACGCGCCAACCCCATGACGGCCGACAAGCTGGCCGACAGTTTGCGCACATTGCATACCGGTGTCAAATCATGCCCGGTCACGTACGCGCTCATCGACGCCACACTCGACGTGTCGCCGCTGTACGCCGACCCTGACCGTGACAAAACGACCATCGCCGTCGTGGAAGAGCCGCTCGACATCATCGCCCTGGAGCGCACCGGCCAGTACAAGGGCACGTACCATGTGCTTGGTGGCGCTATCAGCCCTATAGACGGTATCGGTCCGGAGCAGCTGCACATTCCAGAACTGCTGGAACGGCTTAAAGCCGATGAAGTCAAAGAACTGATTATCGCTACCAACGCCAGCGTGGAAGGCGAGTCGACGGCGTTGTTCTTGCAAAAACAAGTCCAAGATTCAGGCTTGAAGGTCACCCTAAGCCGCTTGGCGCGCGGCATACCAGTAGGCGTCGATTTGGAATACGCCGACCAGATTACGCTTGGTCATGCGCTTGAGGGTAGGCGGGTCCTGTAAAGAATCGAGCCCTGCTACCGTGTTGGTCGCAGGGCTTCTATGACAGCTTGATTCCTGGTATTAGCTGCTGGCGATGGCGTACGTCAGCGCGATGACAAAGGCGATTACCGTGTACGACGGCTCGACGCCGATTACAGGCAAGAGCAAGCCCAAGGCTGCCGTCATGATCGCAGCGAAGGCAATTGCTGGAACGATGTTTTTGGACATCTGTCTCCATTCATGGTCAGAGCAAGCGGTCAGCCAGAATATGGCTATAATTTCATTATAACATTTTATTATATATTTGTCAATATATCTCAGCAAACCCACCTCTGATACAATGGTACCAATGTACGACCAAGCCATCCGACTCATTACCGACGCGAAGAAAATCATCGTTATCCAAGCCGAAAACCCCGATGGCGACAGCTTAGGCAGCAGCCTGGCGCTTGAAGAAATCCTTGGTGACCTCGGCAAGGACGTCGTGCTGTATTGCCCGATCGAAATTCCCAAGTACCTGCGCTACGTGAACGGCTGGGATCGCGTAGTCACCGACTTCGACGTGAGCGCCGACCTGGCAATCATCGTCGACACTGCCGCCGACGTCCTTATTACGAAGGTTCTCGAAACGCCTGGCGTGCGCGGCTACTTGGAATCGCATCCCGTGCTGGTGCTCGACCACCACACGACCGAGTCTAACTTGTCGTTCGAGCATGTCATGCTGAGCGACGACGTCGTCGCGACGAGCCACGTCGTGCATGACCTTGCTACCGCGGCCGGATGGGCCATTAACGAGCAAGCCGCGGAAGACATGCTGATCGCCATAATGAGCGACAGCCTGGGCTTGACCACGCAGAACGTCACGCACGACACCTACCACGTTGTCGCCGCCCTGCACAAGCTTGGTGCCCGCAACCACGTGATCGAACAGCGCCGCCGCGAATACATGAAAAAGGCGCCAGAAATCCTGGCTTACAAAGGCGAGCTGATCGGCCGCATCGAATACTATCTGGACGGCAAACTGGCCGTGGTCCACATACCATGGGACGATATTCAAAAATACAGCGACCAGTACAACCCGAGCGTGCTGGTACTCGACGAAATGCGACTCGTGGACAACGTTGAGCTGGCCGTCGCCATCAAAACGTACCCGGATGGCAAACTGACCGGCAAGCTGCGTGGCAACGCGCCAATAGCCGAAGACGTCGCCGGGTTCTTTGGCGGCGGCGGTCACAAATACTCAGCAGGTTTTAGGGTGTATGAAGACTACGACACGATTATGCGCGAACTGGTGACCGCGACCGACAAGGCACTAAAATCGCACGGAGAAACACAGGCATGACCGTCCGACTACACAACACGCTAACCAAACAAACTGGCGAGTTCGAAAGCCAGGAATCCGGCAAAGTCAAACTGTACACGTGCGGCCCCACGGTCTATAACTACCTGACCGTCGGTAACTGGGTTGCATACATAGCATGGGACACCCTCGTGCGCGTACTTCAGGCGGACGGCTACGCGGTAGAGCGGGTCATGAACATCACCGACGTCGGCCACCTGGTGAGCGACGCCGACGACGGCGAAGACAAATTGGAGAAGGGTGCCAAACGCGAGGGCAAGACCGCCTGGGAAGTGGCGGAATTTTACGGCAGCGACTTTTTGCAGGGCATGCAGCGGCTCAACCTGCTCATGCCAGAGCACATTACCAAGGCTACCGAGTACATACCGCAGCAGCTGGAACTCGTGCGCACGCTCAAAGGCAAGGGCTTTACGTACCAAATAGACGACGGCATTTATTTTGACACCAGCAAGTTCCCGACGTACGCCGATTTTGCCGGCCTAGACCTCGACGCGCAGCGCGCCGGCGCCCGCGTAGCGTTCAACGACGAAAAACGCAGTCCGTCTGACTTCGCGTTGTGGAAGTTCACGCCCGCCGGCGAGAAGCGCGACATGGAATGGCCGACGCCCGCCGACTTGACCGACGACGGCATGGAGCGTCCTGGCTTTCCTGGCTGGCATCTTGAGTGCTCGGCCATGGCCATGGATATTCTTGGGAGCACGCTCGACATCCACACCGGAGGCATCGACCACATACCCGTGCACCATACCAACGAGATCGCGCAGTCCGAAGCCGCCACAGGCAAGACGTTCAGCAAGTACTGGCTGCATAATAACCACCTTAAAGTAGACGGTACCAAAATCAGCAAAAGCCTTGGCAACGGCTACACGCTTGACGACCTGAAAGAGCGTGGGTTCTCGCCGCTTGATTACCGCATGTTCGTGCTGCAGAGCCATTACCGCAGCGAAGGCAACTTCACGTTCGAGAACCTGGACGCCGCCAAGAACCGTTTGCGGGGACTGCAAGCGGCAGCGGACCTCAAATGGCAGCCCGTCGAAAACGGCTCAGGAATAGCGGTGGCCAGTCTTGACGGCCACAAGGAAGCCATCAGCAAGGCACTGAACGACGATCTCAATACTCCTCAGGCACTGACGCACGTCAGCTCGCTGGAAGCGACATTGCAGGCAAGCGGCATCGAACAAGCCTCGGTACCTGCGTTCCAAGAGTTGCTTGACTGGCTTGATACCGTGCTCGGCCTGGCGCTCGCAAACCGTCCCGACATCACCGACGAACAAAAAGCGCTCATGCGTGACCGCACGGCAGCCCGCGACGCCAAAGACTGGGCGACATCCGACACCCTGCGCGACGCGCTTGCCGGGCAAGGCATCGTTCTACGCGACGGACCGAACGGAACCGTTTGGGAACGCGCGTAGTTACTTGATTCTCGAACCTCCCGCTCCGCAGACCACTTCCGCCGTGCCCTGAAGTAGCACGGCTCGCGTTTCGCCTTTACGTCTGTGTTGGGGAAAGTTCGAGAATCAGAATAACTATTGTTTGACATTATTTACTTAAAATGGTAAAATAACACCTAAGTTCGTTTGCGTACCTGTAAAAATAGAGAAAGGATGAAGCGTGTGTCTACTCGCACGATTCCACCCGGTAAGCGGCATCTGAACCCGCGCACCCACTCGCTCTACTGCAGACTATGCGGATGGGGCGAGGACATATGCACGTTGTGGCAAGCCGAAGGCAGCCTCGAGCCCCACAAGTTCACCAGGCGCACCATCAAGGAGCAGGCCGCGTTCGACGCGCTGACCGCCGATGAGCAACGCGCCGCCGTGCTACCGGAACTGACTCCGGAACGAACCGTCCGTACAGCGCCCGTCGCTCCCGCTCCGGGCCTTGCCGACCGCTGCTGCTACTGCTTCCGCCGGTCGATCTGCGGCACCAGTGCCGACGAGGTAACCAGCTGCGCCAACGCGCGGCTCATCGCCTGATTCATCCACCGACGAACGAAGTCCCGGCCACCATGGCCGGGACTTTTCACTTTTCGACCAGTAGCAGGTTACGCCGATTCTTCTTTGATAGCCTTCACCAGCTTATGTAGCGGACGCTCGCTCTGCTTGCGGTGCTTTTTGGCACGCTCCAAATAATCTTCCAACAGCACCTTTATGCTGCCCGCGATAGGTATGGAAATGATACCGCCGGCAATGCCGAACAGATACAAGCCGATCGTCACCGAAGCCAAAATGGCGAGCGCCGACAGCTCGACCGTTTTGGACTGGATGGTCGGGGAGATGAAGTTGTTTTCGATTTGCTGGTACACGATGAAGTACACGGCGAACACGATCGCGGCGGTGAGGTCGTTGAAGGCAAGCAGCAAACAGATCAGCACGCCGGCAATGGTAGCACCGAACATAGGGATCAGCGACAGGATGAACGCGATGGCCGCAGCCGGCAGCGCGAGGTTGTGCGGCACGTCGAATATCCAGCTGATCGCAAATACGGTCACACCGGTAAAGAACGCCCCTATGCCCGAAACCGCCAATTGGCCGATCACGTAGCCAGTCACGACGTTGTAGATCTTCGCGACGAGCTCGCGGTGGTGCACCATGCGCTCTTCGTCGTTGTATATGCCCCATATGAGTCGGAGCCACTTTGGCCCTTCGATGAGCATGAGGAACGACAACACGAGGGTCAGAAACAGGGCAGTGAAGAAACTGAAGGCCGAGCCGACGCTGTTCACGACGTTCTTACCGACGTTGGCCGCGAAGTCGGCGGCGTTATTCTTGATCGATTCGACGGCGTTGTCGAGCTGGTCGCGCATGCCGTAGTGGTCGACCAATTCATTCAAGCCCTTCCACTGGTGCTGCGCTTGGTCGACGAATGCGGGTACGGATTCCGCCACCTTGCTGGACTGCTCGATGACCGGCGGGACCACGAACGAGGTGAATACCCCAATGAACGCCAATACCAGCACGTACGCTATGGCCGTGCCGCCCACGCGGCTTTTGCCTGGCAACACGTTCGCGAGCGCGCTGACCGGCTTGTTCAGCGCCAGTGCCAAGAACGCCGCCACGCCTAATATAATGAGTGCTTGTTGCGCCGCCACGACGACCGCGAACGCGAGAATCAACCCTGCGATGACCAACCAAAAGCGAACGAACGTTTTGGTCTCGATTTCAATCTTTACTTTCATTACTTTGGATTATAGCGCAGTACGGACGTTTTTACAGCATAGGCACGCGGCGAAACGGCTTGCGCTCAGTGGTAGCAAGAGTATAATAGTCTCACGTTCTTTAGACAGGAAAACCGTGACGATTCTCATCACGAAGCAAGGCTTGGCCGATTGCTCTAACGCGACGTCGGTCGACCGACTGCTTCTCATGACGAACGAGGGAGACAGGATATACGTCGCGCCCACGCTCGACCCGACCACGTCGCTGGTGTGGTTTCCGCTCGAGCTGGAACCGACCCGGGCAAAACCGGTCGACCGGCTGCTCACGAGCTGCCGCGCCACGGCGTGCGG
>JALRBE010000032.1 GCA_023262335.1 Candidatus Saccharimonadia bacterium
GATGAACGTGAACAAACTCTAAATCAGATTTTGGTAGAAATGGATGGGTTTGAACCAAACGCTAAAGTGATTGTGATGGCAGCCACTAACCGTCCAGATGTACTTGATCCAGCTCTTTTGCGTCCTGGACGTTTTGATCGAAGAGTATTTGCGGCTAGCTTCGAGCTTTAGTGCCGACGAGATCAACGAATTAACGACGCGTGTTCAAGAAGGCAACGCGATGGACGTCAAGCTGCGGCTTGCGTTTGATATCGTCAAAACGTATCACAGTAGCGAGGCTGCGGACGGGGCGCTTGACTATTTCAACAAGCAGTTCCGTAGCAAGAGCCTTGAAGATCAAGTCTACGAAGACGTGACCGTTGAGCAGGGCGACAGCTTGAGCGATGTTCTCGTAAAGCAAGGGGTCGTTGATTCATATAGCAAAGCTAGGCGGCTGTTTCAGCAGGGTGGGGTACGAGTCGAGGGAGAAAAAATATCTTTCGAGCAGAGTCAAGCGCTCACGTCGCTCAATGGCCTGAAAATCCGAGTTGGAAAAAAGAATTTCTTCAAGATCAACCAGTGATAGCCGCTTTGCCCCTGCGTGGCTTGGCTCATGTTTGTACAGATACGGAACTGTGGTAAAATCTCTACTGATGCAGGGTTAGTGAAGTGGTCAAACACAACAGACTGTAAATCTGTCGGCATACGCCTTCGAAAGTTCGAATCTTTCACCCTGCACCAAACCGGATATTTTTAAAGAGCTCGACTCCCGCATGGAGGCGAGTTCTTTCGCTGTTAACGTTATAATGGAACGTGAAGAGGAGGCACCCATGAGCAAGCAGGTATTCATCAACGTTCCGGTCAGCGACGTCACTAAGGCAACCGTATTTTACGAAGCGCTTGGCTTCACTAAAAATCCTGATTTTTCGGACGAGAACGCGAGCAGTATGATGTGGAGCGAGGATATCGTGTTCATGCTGTTGAGCCGTGATTTTTACAAACGGTTCATACCGAACAAAGACGTGGCGGAGCCAAGCAAGCAAAGCGGCGTGTTGCTGGCGTTGTCACTCGACAGCAAAGAAGCGGTCCAAGCGTTTGCCGACGCCGCCAAAGCGAACGGCGGGAATTATTACAAAGTAGACATGGGCGCTTCGGAAGACATGATGTTCGGCTACGAAGTCGAAGATCCGGATGGCAACCATTTGGAACCCGTATGGATGAACGCCGATTTCAATCCTCAGAATCCAAGCGAAACGTTCTAAGCGCATGAGCGAGTTCGTAAAGCTGCCAAAACTTTCGCGGGGTGACAAAGTCGCCATTCTGTCGCCGTCGGCCGGGTTGCCCGGGAAGTTTCCATGGGTTCAAGACCTCGGGCTTGAGAGATTACGCAATACGTTCGGCCTGGAACCTGTTGAATACCCGACTACTCGCGTGATGGGGGCGTCGCTCGAAGCCCGCGCCGCGGACATCACGTCAGCATTCGCCGATTCCAAAATCAAGGCTATCATCACGTCCATTGGCGGCAGCGACCAAATCAAGCTGATCAAACTCCTTGATGCCGACGTGATCCGCGCGAACCCGAAGCCGTTCTTTGGTTTTAGTGACAATACGCATTTGCATATTTACTTATCGAGCCTTGGCATTCCGTCATATTACGGCGGCGCCGTCATGACCCAGTTCGCCATGCAGAGTGAAATGATGCGCCCAACGGTCGAGACGCTGAACAAGGCGTTGTTCGAGGGCGGAACGTACGTTACGGCGGGCGAGGAATCGTATAACGACATCAGCCTTGAGTGGGCAGACGAAACGAACCTTGCCAAGCGGCGAGTGATGGAGCCGAATGACGGATTGTTTTGGGACGGCCAAGCGGACGCGCAAGGGCAGCTGTGGGGCGGCTGCGTCGAAAGCTTGATCGCGCAGTGCGCAGTCGGAAAATACTTACCGAATGTTGAGGATATGGCAGGCAAAATTCTGTTCCTTGAAACGTCCGAAAACATTCCGCCTATGTGGGCGGTGCGCTACTTACTGGTGGGGCTAGGGGAGCGCGGATGGTTCGACCAACTCGCTGGCGTTATGGTAGGGCGGCCGAAAGCGTGGAATCCGGAACGGCAACAATCTGCCGAAACGAAAGCCGACTACAGACGTCGGCAGCGAGAAACGGTGCTTTCGACTATCCGCGAATACAACGGCGAGATTCCAGTCGTCCAAAACGTCGATTTCGGCCACACCGACCCGCAGCTCGTGCTGCCTGTCGGCGGAGTCGCGATGCTATCATCAAAAAGCGGTACGATCAGCCTCGACTATTCATGACTGCCGCACGCGTGTCATAATGGGTATATGAAAGAACTGAGCTTCACGGTGACCATCGCCGCTACTAAGGAGCGTGTTTGGCGCACGCTATGGAACGACAAGACATTCCGTCAATGGGCGGGGCTGATCGATCCGGGGACGTACATGGTCGGTGAGTTGACGGCTGGCAGCGAGGTTCAATTTATATCCGCTGGCGGCTATGGTGTGACGAGTCTTGTCGAAGTCGTACGGCAAGGTGACTATTTATTGTTACGTCATAGCGCCGACACGCAGGACGTTGGTGAGCGCGAACGCGAGAAGCAGTGGACCGGTGGCAAAGAAGAGTACCTGCTCGAAGAAGCGGACGGCATGACGACGCTTACCATCACGTTTGACGTGCCGCCAGAGCTTGAAGGGACCATGAACGCGAGTTATCCGATTGCTACGGCAAAGATCAAAGAACTTGTTGAATCCGAAGAAAATAGCGCCTAGAGAGCGAGCGTATTCATAAGCAGAGCGAGCGTTATCACGAAGCCGGTGAAGATGTTGAACCAGATAAAGCGCCGCCAACCCCGGTTCGATTTATGCGACGTCGCATCGGTAATCATGTAATAGGGGAGCACGTTGGCAGCGTACGCAAGTCCTGCAAAGCCGACGACGAGCGCTGGCCAGCCCTGCGAAATGATGATGACACCTGCGATGATGTACAGCAGAAAGACGAGCCTGGTCGTTACCGAGGCGCCGAATACCGTCGCGATCGATGCCAGGCCTCCTGCGCGGTCCGGCAGAATATCTTGCACCGCGCCGAACGCATGGCTCGCGATGCCCCACAGAAAGAACGCGACGACATACGGAATATGTGCCGGGTCGAATCCGGTGAGCGTGAGCGCAAAAATCATCGGACCGACGAAGTGAACGCTGCTCGTTACTGAGTCGAGCACGGGGACTTCTTTGAAGCGCAGGCCGGCAACGGAATAGGCAACGACGAAAAAGACCAAGGCAACCAAAATGACGTTCGAGACGAGCGTTCCTGTAATGAACAAGTAGGCAAGGAACGGCACGTTCGAGGCGATGGCAGTACGCATGATGACCGGATGGAACGCTTTTTGCTCAACGGCTCCTTCGAGCCCGCCTTTGCGCGGGTTGCGGATGTCGGACTCGTAGTCGAACACGTCATTGATGCCGTACATCAGCAAGTTGTACGGTACAAGGAAGTAGAACGTGGCTATCCAAAACGTCAGGTCGAACGTACCGCCGGTGACAAGGTACGCCGCCGCGAAGGGGTAGGCAGTGTTCGGCCACGAAACCGGTCGCGATATGACGAACAGTTTTTTGATGCTACTCAGCATGTGTCGCTCCAATTTTGCGCCATACCGCAGGAACGATCATGACCGCGAGAATGGCGTACATGAAATCTTCCACGGGTGCGTGCATCAAGTAAAACCCAAGAAGTTTTGACGTGTCGTAGGCGATGAACGACAGCGCGATGAGTATGTTGTCGAACACTGCCGTCAAAAGCAGAAGCGCCGTGAGCGTGACGACGATGGGTCGGCTCGGTTTGCCGATCTTGAGCCGTAGCACGAGCGCGACGAGCGTCATGAAAACGAGGTTCAGGGCCAGGTACGTCATCATCGCCGGGACGCTCCTTGGTAAATCGCGAGCGTGCAGTAGCAAAGCAGAACCAAGAAAAACAGTTCTTCTATGGGAAATTCCGGCAGAAGACGAATAGGCAGGGTAAGCTCGCTATTGCCGTGCAAGAAAATCCCCAAGCCGATCCCCAAAAGATCCCACAGTATAAATATGCCCACGCAAATGCCAAGCGTGGCGACCGTGCGACGGCGGTCGCGCCAGAATGCCAACTTGTAGCGCCAATCCAGTGCCGCGATGCCCGCTATGCTGACGAGTAACGCGATGAGATACGTGAACTGAAGCATCAGTTAGCTCCCGTTATCCGCTCGATGCGTGTCACCGGGCCGCCCCGCTTGTCGCCCGCGAGTCGCTTGTAAACCAGCTCGGCGCCAATCAGGCACATTGGCAAACCGATGCCGGGCGTGGTTGAGCCGCCGACGTAATACAGGTTGCTGATTTTGCGGCTTTTGTTGGGAGTTCGGAACATCGCGCTTTGGCGGAGAACATGCGACGGGCCAAGCGCCGTGCCTTGCCAGGCGTTGAACTCGCTGCTGAAGTCGTCGGGCCCGAACAGGCGCTTCGTGACGATGCGTTCGCGAAGGTTCGGTATGGCAAACTTTTCTTCGATCATTGCCAAGTAGCGGTCCGCTGCTTTTGCTAGGCGTGGCCCGCTGAGAGGGACGCCCGCAGGCAAAGGAACGAGCACGAAGACGTTTTCGTGGCCTTTCGGCGCGACGCTTGGGTCGGTCGCGCTTGGCTTGCACAGGTACGCCGATGCCGGTTCTGGCAGTTTTCCGTTCGTGAATATGTCGTCGAAGTTCTTCTTCCAATCGTCAACGAAAAACAGGTTGTGATGCTCAAGTTCGGGCAGGCTGCCACGGACACCCAGGTACATGAGCAGCGCGCTCGGCCCGGCTTCGCGCTTGTTCCAATATGCGCTTGGGTACGATCGGTGAGCCTTGTCGACCAGTTTGGTTTCGGTGAAGTGCAGGTCGGCATTCGCGACGATAACGTCGGCGGCTATCCGTTCGCCGTTCTCGAACGTCACGCTTTCGGCCGTGCCATGCGTGGCGTCGATCCGCTTCGCGGGCATGTCGTAGCGGTACGTCACGCCAAGCTGCTCGCCGGCGGCGACCAGGCGCTCGATGATGGCGTACATTCCTCCTTGCGGATAATACACGCCTTCCCGAAAATCCAACGCGCTCATCAGGCTGTAGAGGGCTGGCGCGCTATAGGGAGATGACCCAAGGAATACCATTGGATACTCCAGGATTTGCCGCAGTCGGATGTCGCGAACGAACCGGAGCACGTACGGGTCGATCGGTGTCAGGGCAAGCTTTGCCATCGTGCCAGCGCGCCGCACGACGTCACGTTTGGCAAAGTCTGCCAGCGCGGAAAAGTTGGTGTACAAAAAATGCTTCAGCGACAACGCGTATATCGCGTCTCCCTTCGCGATATATTCTTTCAAGCGCGCACCGGCGCCCGGTTCGATCGATTCGAAGGTCTGGCTGTCAGTAGCCTGATCGCCGGTAATCACGAGCGGCGCATGTTTTTCGAAGAACACTTTGTAAGCGGGCGTCAGCTTTACGAGATCAAGTTCCGCTGCGGCCGATGTTCCAAGCAGCGAAAAATAATGCTCGAACACTTCGGGCATAAGGTACCAGGAAGGGCCCGTGTCGAACGTAAAGCCATCCACGGTCATCGTGCCTGCTCGACCGCCGGGGCGCGAGTTCTTTTCGTAAACGGTCACGTCGTAGCCTGCTTTCGCGAGCAAGTTCGCCGTCGCGAGGCCGCCTATACCCGCGCCGATAATGACAACGCGCTTGCTCATTTCGGCGGAGCTCCGATAGCAGCGGTCCGAAGGAGCAGCGCGATCTTATGAGCAGAAGGAACGCGTATCCTGGTGTGTTTGATAACCCGCGCGGGCGTTCGTTCGAGCTTGTTCAAAAGTTCGGCGTAGTACACGTAGCTCATGAGCGTCGCTTTGCGGCTTGACGATGGCAACTCGCGAAGAGCAGGGAGCGCTTTGGCGAAATCATCGCGTATGTCCGCGACGATAGCACGCTTCGCGTCCTCATCGAACGTCTCGTAGGAAACGCCCGGAAAATACAGCCTGCCAAGTTCTTTGTGGTCGGCAGCCAGGTCGCGTAAAAAGTTGACCTTTTGATACGCCGACCCGAGCGCCGCTGCACCCGCTTGCAGCTCGTCGAAACGCTTTTCGTCGCCGAGCAGGAATATTTTGAGGCACATAAGGCCAACGACTTCAGCCGATCCGTGAATATACGTTTGATATTTTTTGTCGTCGTATGATTGCGGAGAGAGATCCATGCGCATGCTGGCGAAAAACGGTGCCAAAAGTTCTTTGCCGATTCCGTATTTGCGAGCCGTCCGCGCGAACGCATGAACCACGAGGTCGGTACTGTAGCCGCTTCGTATCGTTTCGTACGTCAGCGATTCGAGCGCGTCCAGCAACGCTAGCGAATCAGCTCCTTTGTACGTGTCGACGATTTCGTCGGCAATGCGTACCAGCGCGTAAACGGCATAGATATGCGGCCGTATGGTTTTGCCGAACAATCGGCTGCTAAGCCCGAACGACGACGAATAGCGAAGCGTCAGGTGCCGGCTGTTTTCGTAGGCGACTTGGTCGTACAGGTCCACTAGTACGCTCGCTCCGTGACCTGCTTGACAAGTTTCAAGAACGCTTCGTGATGGTTCTCGCCGAACTTGAGGTCATCCAACAGCGCAAGAGCGGTACGCGCGTACTCGTTCACCCGCTTTTCTGTCGCCGCTTTCGCGCCTGTCGAGACCAGCAGTTGTTTGACGTCTTCGATTTCGTCCGCCGTGGCCGCGTGGTTGCCGAACGATGACATGAAGCGGTTTTTTTCGAGAACGGTCATGGAGCGCACGGCTTGTTCGATCATATACGTGCGCTTGCCTTCCGTGATGTCGCTGGTCGTCGATTTGCCTGTGGTCGCTTCTTCGCCGAACACGCCGAGCAGGTCGTCGACCAGCTGGAACGCGATACCGAGCGCGGTCGCGAACTCACGAAGCGTTCCAAGCCGTGAGTCGCTGGTCCCGGCGATGCCCGCCCCGGTCAGGAGCGGCGTGGCAAATGAGTAGCCCGCCGTTTTGTAGCGCGCGATCTTCAAGGCGTCGCCGTCGCTATACGGAACGAAGCTCGATTCGGTGTCGAGCAGTTCGCCACCGGCGACTTCGAACACGCTTTGCGAGAGCAACCGCTGCGCGAACGTTTTTTGCTCGTCGTTCAAAGAGCTGAGCGCGACCAATTGGTGGGCTCCGGAAAGCATGAGGTCGCCGCCGAGAATCGCGGCGCCATGGGCGAAGTGAGTCTGATCGTCCTTGTCCGTGATGAATTTCGCGTACGTTTTTTTGTAGCGGCCAGCCACGTTCAGCGTGCCGTACCGAATGTCGTCCCGGTCGATGATGTCATCGTGAATAAGCAGGCTGAAGTGCAGGAGCTCCTGCGCTGCGGCAACGGGAACGATCGACGCTTCGTCGCGCCCGCCGAACGCGTCGTATGCCAAAAGCGTCATGCGAGGGCGCAGCCGCTTGCCACCTGACCGTATGAGACCGTAAAGGACTTCCCAAAGTTGCCGGTACGACGCGTCGATCGCCGTGGCATCTTCGATCGAACGTTCAAAGAACTCTTCGAGCGTTTCGTTGACGGAAGCGAGCGTCGCTTGTTCGGTGAGCGGCTGGTGCATGTCTTATGATTATACGTCCAATGCGCCGTTAGGTCACGCGCGGTGGTATGCTGGGTACATGACGTTTTACCAGGATGTAGACGATATCAAGATGTTTGACGACGCCATGGAAGCTGGCGGCATGGCATGGTGGGTCATGGAGTACCCTAGTGGCGCCGTGTATTTCAGCGCCAACAAAATCAAGATGCTCGGGTACAACCAACGCGACATGAAGGATTTCATCCACTACACGTCGTTCACCAACCTGGTACACCCGGACGACGTCGACCAGGCCATGCAGGCGATGACCGACCATGTGACCGGCGCGGCGGACGCCTACGAAACGAAGTATCGGATCAAAGCCAAGGATGGTTCGTACCGCACGTTTTTTGACCGCGGCAAGATCGTGGCCAAAAACAAGGACGGCGAAATAGCCATAGCAGGAATCGTGATCGACATGTCGGTCGGCAAAGAACTGTTCGAATAATCCGTTTATTTGAACAGCGTTTCCAGGCCCATGGACTGCTCGGAAAGATGGGACTTCGAAAGCCGCAGGTAGTAGCGTATAAGGCGTGCCTGCAAAGGTGAGGTTTTTAGGAAAATACGGTCACGTTTGCGATACGGGCGCGATTCCCGGACGAACGGTACCAGCAACGAACGACGGAGCCGGCGATTCTTGACGCTGACCAAACGGGGGAAGGAATAGTGCTGCGGATACGTCCGTTCGTACGTGGCGATCTTCGCGTTGGCGCGGTCCAGCCAGGCGTCGGACTGCGCGCGGAGCATGTACTGGCGCAAATCGGCAAAAATCACCAGCGTGTCACGCTCGAACCGGAGCGAGGACTGCATTTGGTCGCTAAGCCCTAGCTCCTCCGCGAGTGCGATCATACGGTCGGCGGCGCTCTCGGCTTCGGCGCCGTGCGCGATCACGTCGTTTGGACGCGGCAGCAGCATGCGGTGCAGGTACACGACCACGGATGGCACGTGAATCCGGTCCCAGGTCGCCCACATGAGCGTGGGGATCCGCGTCCGTCTAAAGTAGTAGCTTTTTTGGGCAAGATCGGCAACGTACAGGCCCTTTTTGATAGCGATATCCGAATGGCGCAAAAGTTCGATGAATCCCTTCGTGTTTGACATCTGCCGGCGCTCGCAGAACTTGTCGATAGCCTGTTCGACCGTCATGCCGTACCGGGCGATGTCGATCGTAACTTCGGTGTTGAGCTCGTTCCACGGCGAACTGCCGTCAAGGTACGTCAGGTTGCTCCACTCGCGTTTGGCCCAGCCGCCGGTTTGACACCACGCGTGCAGGCCGATGACGTTCGGGTTTTTGGCGAGCCGCCGCAAATACCCGGCGTAGTCCCAGCCGACGAACGACGGGAACATGCCCATGCCTTCCCATTCGCGCCGCGTTTGCAGCTCGACGATGGTTTTATGGCCACCTCGGCCGAACAACGGATTCAGCGCCAGGTGTCGCATGAAATCGGTATCACCGTACTTCATGCTGACCACCAGCGCGTCGCTGGTTATCCCGGCAAACGTCTTGTCGTACGTTTTTTTGTTCCATATCAGGTCGCCAATTGGGTAGGCACCGACGGTCCATGTTCGGAACACCAACGTTTTGCCGCGCGTTTCGAATACGGGCAGAATTTTTTTGATGAGGGCGTTCGCCTGCGCGGGAGTACGGAGCATGAGCTGGCTTAAAAAGTGGCCGGTCACGTCGTTGCCATCCTTCTCGCCGACGCGCAAAATCACGCCGTCTATTTGCGGCCAGCGGGCGAGTGCTTGTTCGAGCAGTTCGGCGTAAAACTCATCGGGCGCTTTTTGCTCCGTGAGCAAATGCTTGCGGATGTCGTCGTTGAAAAACAGATAGTCGGTGTTCACGAACACGCACATGCCGTGGCGGCCGGCTATGGCGAACAGCCGCTTGTACAGCAAGCGGTACTCACCAAGCAGTGCCTGCAGGTCGGAGTTGTAAAACGGCAGGACTACAAGATGCGCCAGGTCGTCGATGCTCAGGCTGTCGTAGCCAAGCGCGGCGACTTTGCCTACGTATGTCTCGAAGTTCCGCGCTATGCGGTCGCGGGTGTCCTTCGTCAGTCTGCCACCGGTTTCGATAGTGGCAAAGGGGACTTTCGACCAGTTCACGGTAGCGCGCGTGTCGTCGGTGACGCAAAACGGCCCGAGGGCATCGATCATATGGAGTCGTCGCTGTTTCGAAGTATCTCGCATCAAACAGGTTCATTATAGCAAAAGCCGCAAAGGGTTCTGATATGATAAAAGCAATGGTACGTAAGCCTGATTACACGCTTGAGAAGCTTGCCGATTCCGCTGATGACGGCAAGCGTTTGGTGTGGTCGGTCGGCGTTGCTGGCAAAGCAGCCGGTTCGGTCCGTATCGAGCTTGAAGATTCCGCTGAAGCGCAGGCTCCCGGATTAATTCTGACACTGGACGACAGCTACCGCGGGCAGGATATCGAAAGCGCCGTGCTGAAAGACACGATTCGGTATGCCTACTGCAACCTTCCGTACGCGGCCGTGTATTCGCGGCACCAGACGGCCGACAAGCCGTACGCGACGGTATTGCGCAAGCTTGGCTTCGAACCCTTCGAAAAGCCGTACAAAGACGACCACGACGACGAGTGGCAGGACGTGAAGCTGGTACTGTAACGGACTGCACTTGCACTACACGAAGTCCCCAGTCGAGGGACTTTTTTGTATATACATAAGTATATTGCATAATTAACAAACTTATGCTATAGTATGTTCATGCATAAAAACATAAACACGTTAAAATATGCCACGAATGAACGTAAACGCGGGTTCTCCGAACTCGAAACCCGCGAATTGGCGCAGCCGTTCGGTCATGTGGCTATGGAGTCGGCACGGGTATCTCGCGACCACGACCTTAGTATCGACCCGCGCCATGCCGAGACGGACTTCTTTGCCGTGCACGGCGGCGAATCGCTCCGTCACGATACGGCCATCGGACTTGGCGAATACGCGCTGCTACGGGACCGGCTGATCGCTCCGGAGCGCCACCTGATGCCGAAAACCGAAACCGGCGCCGCCACGTGGTCGCGCAAGCTGGACGCGAACGGCAACTTCGCCGGCGACGACAACTTCGTGACCGGTCATAACTTCGCGGCCGTTGCCGACGGCGTTGGCAGCAGCCTGAACGGCGGGCTGGCGTCAAAGGCGGTCAGCGAACTGCTCGCGAACGAGCTTCCTGGCGTCAACGAACTGACGTCCAAAAAAGACGTGAAGAAACGCGTCAAGCAGATTCTCCGCGACGCGCACCAAGTGGTCCTGAACGAACAGGGCACGACCGACCTTTCCATGGCCTCGACCGCGACGACGCTGAACTACGTGGTGATCGACGACGAAACCTACGCCGTGATCGGCAACGTCGGCGACAGTCCGGCGTACCTTACGCGCGACGGCAAAATCAGCGAAGTGACCGACTGGCATCGCAAGGTCATGCCAAAACCGACCAAACGCGTGGCACTCGGCAAGCCGCTCGAATTCGACCCCGTGGTGAAATTCATCAAAGTAGAGCCTGGCGACATTATCTCGCTGACGAGCAACGGCGTACGCAAACGCGACATCGACGGCAGCAAACTGAGCAAGATCGCCGCGCGGCACCATAACCCCCAGAAAATCGCTCGGCTTCTTGCCGAACTGCAAGGCCCGAGCAAGGACGATTGTACCGCCATCGTTTCGCGCTACGAGGGCACGCTTGATCCGGCGCGCGGTCGCAGCCTGGACGACGAACTCATCGCGGCATAGCAAATGGCGCACAGTGGCGTTTGGTCTGCTATGATGAGCGTATGAAAACCATTAGCAGAATCAACGAACAGGGTAGCGCGCACGCGGTTGTCATCGCGGCGCTGTCCGTCGCGCTCGTAGCGGCGGTCGGGTACATTTTTTGGACGAACGTCGTGCAGCCGAACGACAAGAGCGAGCCGGAAGCGGCTGTCACCAGTAGTCCGTCGCCATCGCCTTCAACCAGTACCGCGCCTGCCGTAAAGGAAGGCACTATCCAAGGATCACTGACGTATCCGACCGATGGCGGCATTCCTGCCGACTTCGAGGTCCGGGCGACCAACCTGGAAACCGGCAAGGAATACGTGACCAAAGAGCACATAAAGGGCGCCGGCTATACGTATGGCAGCGGCTACAAGCTGGCCGTTCCCGCTGGCAAGTACCACGTGTACGGCGTGCTCACGAGCAAGCCGCAGGAAAAGGCGTACTACAACAAGTTCGTCACGTGCGGCATGGCATACGGCTGTAATGATTTCACTAAGATCGAAGTGACCGTGGAACCGGGCAAAGAAACAGCCGATATCATG
>JALRBE010000033.1 GCA_023262335.1 Candidatus Saccharimonadia bacterium
CCGTGGCTAACGCTGCGGGTTTTTTTGTTGCCTATGATTGTCGCCTTTAGCGGGTGTATAATGGTAGCAGCAATTAACGGAGATCCAATTGTCATCATGAAAAGCTAGCATTCATCAACGAACACAATAATTTTAGTTGGAGGATGCTTTGCATGGCAAAAGGTCAAAACAAGCGCAAGGAAGTCAAGAAAAAGAAAAAAGACGCCAGCGCATAGATAATAAAACGCCCCGGTTGATGCCGGGGCTTTTTTAGTGGGCGTCGCAGACGAACGTGCCGTTTTGCGCTCCCATGTAGTACTGCAGGTACCGTTCTTCGACCGTGTTGTGTGCTTTGGCCGGACGAGCCTGTTCGAGCGCGAGATACGTTTGCCGCGGATGGTATACCAGCGGGTCGCCACCGATGCCTCCGTTTTGGTGTAGGAACCGGACGAACGCGCCGGAATAGCAGTCGGCTTGGATCATGAGCGGATCGGCTGCTTGCATGCCGGGCGGCGCGACGGGCGTGCCGTCGTATTCCAGCTGGACGTATTCGCCGAGTCCGATGCCAAGGACGGTACTCAGTCCTATGATACCGTCGCCGGCGAGCGCGTCGCTGGCTAGCTGTTCGCCAACGTACACCGTGTTGTCGGCCGGGCAGTACGACACGTCCGTGTCATACAGCGTGCCGCAGGTCGCGCGTACCTGCATGTTCTGTGGTATCAGGAACCACTTGCCTACTGGTTGCAGATTCGGAAATTCGCTAACGACGTATTGATCGGCGGCGTCGGAAACGGCCGCAAACAGCGCGTTCGACGGCGAGTTCGGTTGATCTTGCTGCGGCGTGGTCGCGGACGACGTGACGCCGCAGGCGGTTGCTATCGCCACGACCAACGCGACGATAATGAGGATGAGAACCTGCTTTTTGCGCATGAGACTCCCCTTCTGGTCGGTAGTGACGATTCTGGCTATCATACGTAGCCGGAGGCCGTTCGGCAAGCATGTGCGCCTTGACCGGTGACAGGTGTAGTATACTGGAGGAGTCCGGTTACGATTGGAGTACCTACCCAAAGGAAGGTGCGATGGAGGAAACTCTGGAGCTCGTGCAAGAGACCTACTATGACATGGTCGTCCGAACGCGGCAGCACTACGCGGTGCTGCTTGGTCGGACCTGGACTTTGGTGCTGAAGAGCGTGCGCAAGAACGTGCAGGCAAAGCAGCTACCCAAGAACGTCAAGCGCGTTTTGAACGTCTACCGGCCGCTGTTCGCCAGCCTAGCAGAGCAAGAACGCGAATTGTTCGACCTGGAGGACCGCGGCGAAGGCCTGGTGCTTGCCCGACAACTGCGTGATTGGCACGAACAGCTTGAGCAGTCGATGCTTTTGGAGCTTGCCACCAAAGCCGGGCTGAACAAAGGCCAGCACGATTCGTTGGCGTTCGACGCCAAGCGACGTATCGCCAAGCAGCATAATCGCCGCAAAGCGGTGCGGCTGAGTATCGACCAAGGCCAGATATTCCTGGACGACATCGGGCGCAAGCATGCGGTGACCACGTTGGAGCACGACGATATCGATGACAACATGCGCGCACGCATGCAGGCAGAACTCGACGACGCCGTCGGCACCGCGCAGCGCATTTTCACCTCTCATCTGCCGAAGGCATTGTCGCCTTCGTGACCCCCTACCCGTTCATACGGCACGATACCCGCCGGTGTGAGCGGGTATTTTATTTACATGTATTGGCCGGTGCCTTCGCCGTTCGCCGCCATGCCATCTTGGCTTGGGTGTTCTTGGCGCAGTTTGGCAGACAAATAGTGGCCGTCCGGGTGGACGGTTTCGCCGCCGCGCGCGAGCAGGCTCATAGGATCGGATATGTTGAACGAGCAGCTTGGGCGGTTGTCGCTGTTTGGCATGGGGCCGTCGCAGTCGTGTGCAGCGACCAGGCGGTCAAAAACCATGCGCGCCATGCGGGTCTGTTTGTCTATGGTGTGAGCGGGCTCTTTGAGCAGCGCGTCGTCGTCGAACTCCGCCACGATGCTTTCGGCGACCGAAAGACTGGCGTTCAGCGGACACTTGGTAATGTCACATTGCTTGACTTGAGCTTGTTCCATGACTTAATTATAGCTTTATGCGCCGATTTTTGCCATGGGCATGAAAAACGGTCTCGTTTGAAAAAGATTCCTATGGTTCTTGTTCCCTGCTCCACTTGGCTCACGCTCGTGAATAGAATAATTATAACATATTTACAAATTAAATGCAAAGTAGTATACTTACGGCCATAGAGTGAATCGCACCTTCGAAGGAGTAGACATGCCCAATCAGGAGTCACGCGACACCATGGCGCGCAAGATGACGGCGCAGTTCATGAGCCGTATCAAAGGCATCAGTATCAATCTGTACGCCGAGCGCGAGGACGTGCTCTGCCGGCACATCCACGGCGTGTTCGACAGCGACCCGGCGTTCGCCGCGATCGTCGCCGTTCCGGCAGACATGCCCAGCGTGCGGCCGACGGCCTACATGGTGTACCGCGAGGCGCGTTTTGTGCTGGATAGCGACTACCTGGACGACGCCGCGCTAGCCGAGACATGGCGTAAGCTGTATGCGGCCATGCCCATGGATTCCAACCGGCAACGGCTGCTGGCGCTCGACACGCTGAACGCCACTGCGCGCCAGCGGATCACCGAGTGCAAGCACATGATCATGGACGCGGTGCCGGAGTTCTTTGGCAAGCTGGCGCTCGACAAGTACGAGGACGCCGGGCGGTTCGCCGACGAGATCTGCTTGAGCGCCGAGCGAACAGCCGCGGAGATCATCAAGTCGTACTCGTACCTGGCCCAGCATGCAAGCTGAACGGCCAAGCCCTGCCTGCGCGGCAGGGCTTTTCATTTGGCTGGTATACTAATGGCATGCTTGACCATCATATTCAGCGGCAAATCGTATACGACCTGGCCTTCAGCGAAGGCTTGCGGTTCAGCGAGCTGAAGCCGGACGCGCTTGAAAACAAGGCGTTTGACTACCATTTGAAAAAGGTCATTGCGGCGGGCTACGTGCGCAAGCACGAGGACGGCACGTACGGCCTGACGGCCGAAGGCAAGCGCGTTGGCAAAGGCGCGCTCAAAAAGCAGAGCCGGCTGATCGACCGTGCATACTCTACCCTGCTGCTTGCGATCCGCAGGCCCGAAGACGGCGCGTGGCTGCTGATTCGGCGCAAAGCGCAGCCACTCATCGGCTTAACGGGATTTATGAACGCCTCGCCCGTGGCGAACCAAGAGATCACGCAAACAGCCGCGGAGGTATGCCGGGAGCAAACGGGACTTACCGGCACGTTCGTACCGCATGGGCACGGATTCTTTCGGATTTACCGCGACGGAGCGCTCGAAAGCTTCATTCATTTCACGCTCCTGACGTGCAGCGATATTCAGGGAGCGTTGCACCAAAACAGTGAACTAGCGGAATGCTACTGGGATACGGATCCCGAGTGGCAGGCACCGGAAATGCTACCGAACATGCGAACACTTTTTGAAATGTCTCAAGCTCCTTCGGGGCGTTTTGTTGAGAAAACGTTTGATATTTGACCTGACGCTTGTTGCTGATACTCATTGCCTTTGCTCCTTGCTAACCTTATGTACTTAGTATGGCTTTTAAGAGCAATACGCGCAGTGAAAACTTTTTCACTGGCGCGCCGCCAATGAAAAAGGGGCATGCCGATGGATCGGCATGCCCCTTGGGGTCTTACTTTTTACTCACAGCGATGCCGCCAGAGCGACATGGATGCCGATGCCGCCGGACGCGCGGGCGAGTTTGGAGAGTCCGAGGTCTTCCGACACGCCCACCTGCACGGCGTGCATCTTGATGCCGTCCAGAACCGATAGGTCCGGGATGTCGGCATCGCCGTCGGTGACGAACACCAGCTCCGGCTCTTTCAGCTTGCCTGACTGCAGCAGCGTGCGGACACGGCTGCTGGCAGATTTGAGCGTGGCGTCGAATACCGTTCCTGCACCTTGGTAGTGCATCGAGTTGGTGACAATGCTCATGATCTCGCGGGCCGACGCGGCGTCGTGCGCGTGATATTCCTTGGCCCTCATGTCGACGTCGAAGAAATGCATGTAGACTTCGGCGTCGCCGTCGATGACGGCCTGAAGGCGGTTCATGACAACCCCGGCTGCCCGGCTTGCCGAAACCGCTTCGTAATGCATCATCGAACCGGTGCCGTCGACGACCATGAACAGCAGCTGCTTTTTGTCGCGGCGGGTGTGGGGTTCGCGGACGTACGGCTGGCCCTCGACGGCACGCTGCATGCGCAGCCGCCGGGGTAAGGCGAATTCTTGCTGGCCCACTTTGCCCAGCTCGCTGAGATCACGGATGCCGCGCAGCTTGACGTCCTCCCCGTTGGGGTCGGCTGTCAGCTTGGAACGGCTCCGTTGCAGTTCGCTGAGCGTGTCGAGGTGCCGCGCGATCCGGATGACCTCGCCGAGGTCGAGTTGGCTGAGCTCAAGCTCGATGCCAAGCAACTCGGCGTCTTCGCTTTTGTTGCCGCTGCCCGGACCCACGAGGCGTTCCAGGGCGGCCTTGTCGTCGTCGCTGAGCGACTGTACGGTGTTGATTGCTTGCTGGATCATGGTGGCCATCTGGTTTGCCATGGCAAACATGTGGACCACTTGGACCCAGAGCACTTCCAGCCGCCGAAGCAGCTTGATGGCCCGGATTGCCTTGGCCGCGTGATTGTAGCCAGGGATCTCGTTCAGGTCCAAATGCTCTAGCACCGCATGGAACTGATGTTGCAGGTGGTGGTAGTCATGCTTGAACTTATGCGAGACCTTGTTGGCATCGGCTTCGGGGTGCCGCTCCATGTAGGCGTCGGTTTCGACGATGGCATGGAACTCGGCTTCCTCGATCGCTTCGGCCTCGTTGAACTCGGCCACCTGGGCGCCGCTGGTTTTGGCCAGCAGGTCCCAGACGAAATCCGATTCCAACTTGGTGAGCGTGCCGACTCCTTCGCGTTTGGCGAGCCACTCGATCGTCGCCTCGGTGGGCGGGATCAGGTTGGGCGGGTCATTGGTGTACCGCACGATTCCTCCTAGTCAAAGGGGTCGTAGTTATCGTACCAATCGTCGTAATGACTATGCGTGGGTGACTTTGTATAGCTGGATCCGTAGTTACGCTCAACGTATGCAGTGTTGTGCCTGCTGTTGGCGAGTACGGTTTCGACGGTTTGCAACAAACGGTTTTGACGTGGCTGCAAACTGGAATGAACGACCATGCCAGTCAGCTGTCGGGCCAACTGCTCGAGCGTCGATTCCGCATTGTGGCGGTCGGACGTGCGAGTGCTCCTGCCCACCAGGAGCTTCTGCTGCTTATGCAGCGACTGCTCGACGCACGAAAGTTCGTGGTTGTGCTGGGTGGTCAGTGCCACGAGCTCGAGCTCTTGCCGCTGCAAAGCGACATTTCTCTCGGAACGCTCGATGTTCGCCCTGAGCGCATCCCAGCGGTCGTACAAGTCGCTTCCGACTGACAGGTCCTTTGCTTCGTTGCGAAGCGAAAGGAGCAACTGCGCCAGATACTCGAGCTCATCGATGTCGGTGTGCTCGAGCTCGTTGGCGTACTGGAGTTCGTTTTCGAGTTTGCTCAGCACTTCCTCTTGCTGGATTGTCCGGACGGTGTCGTCGATCAGCTGGCTGATCCGTACCCTGAGCGCGTATGCTCCGGGCAGGTAGCTGATCGCCCGCAGGTCCTCGGCATTCATGCTGTCGCGGTCGTTGATGACGGCGGCCGCCTTCGCCAGGCGCAAGGCCAAAATGGCCGTACGCGGCGACACGGTGATGCCGTCGCGCTGCAGCTCGACGATGATTTTCGCCAAGACGCGTTGCAACGACACGCTGCACTCCACGGCTAGCGTGCGAGCTTGGAGGCTCGCGACGTCGTCCCAGGTGACCCGGGACGGTTCCGGCGCGGCGGCGTCGACCGTTGCGAAGAGTTCCATGTAGGAACCCTCGCCGTAGTCTTGCCACGTGACCTCCAGCTGGATCGGGAAGCGCTCGATGAGCGCCGCGATCTCCGGTCCGCCCTCGGCGATGTCCTGCGGCGAATGGTTCGTCGCGGCCGCGATGACGCGGGTCGCCATGGGAAAGCTCTGGTGGCCGTTACGCAGTTCCTTGGCGGTCAGCGTGTCCTTGAGGCTGGTCAGCACCCGCGGAGGGGCGTCGAACAGCTCTTCGAACACGGCGACCGGCCACTTGAGGAAGCTGAGCTCCGGGTTGTACTGGATGACGGCCGGTTGGTCGCCACCCTGACGATTCAGGGCCTCGATGTCGATGCCGCCATACAGCTCCTCCGGAGACGTGCCCTGGCCGAACGATTTCACGAACGGCTTGGTGTCGCTGATGGCGCCGAAAACGGCGGTCAGGAATTCCGACTTGCCGTGCCCGCCGGGGCCGCTGAAAATCAGGTTGGAACCTGACGTCAGCGCCAGCGAGACGGCCTCGCGCATGTCCTTGGCGAAAACGAAGCCGTTGGTGGCTCGTTCCACCCAGTCCAGCGTGAGCGTATGGGAATCGGTGTCCATGCGTGCTCCTTGGTAGGTGTGCGAATGTGTGAGTAAAGATGTAAATCTTCTGGTTCGGACGTATGAGACCTCACCTTAATACTATTATAGCATAAATTCAATAAAAATACAATAGTTTGACTACTGTTATGCAGTTGCTGGGTAAAGGCTATGAATGGCTGCTTCGTTTAGTCCTTCAAGCTGGCGGTCAGTCGCGGCCAAACCGTTGCCTGAGCCACGTGAAGATGTCTCGAGGCTCCTCCTTTTTAGGCTCTTGCTTACGCTGCTTTTCGTCGTGAGATGCAGGGGTCGGGCTCGGCTGCGGAGGGGCAGGCTTTGGCGTAGGAGCGGGCGTCGGCACAGGGATGACCGTGGTGCGTTCGATGGCTGGCGGCTGCGCGTGTTCGAGCGGTTCCATGATTTTGTTTGGCACGGGCTTGACGGTTTTTTCCTCTGTTGGCGCGGTTGGCTGGAAGAACGCCTGGATGTCGTTGGTGGCCCGTTTGACGGCATATAGCGGGCTGCCAGGCGACGAGAACTGCGCCGTGGTGACCACGACGGCGACCGCCGCGAATGCGCCGGCGAGCGACCATTTGGCAACGAGCGGCGCTTTGCTTGGCCGTACGGTCGCTTGTTCGATGCGCTGCCTGGCGGCCCGCGACAGTACGGGCAGTTCGGTCGCGTTCAACTGCTCGGCGACACCGAGCAGTTCCGGCACGTCCTCGCGCTTGACGCGTTGGCGGCGGAGCTGTCGTTCCAAAACAAGCCGTTTTACGAACTTCATGACAATAACCCCTTGAGTTTTTTGAGGGCGCGGAACTGCACGACCCGCACGTTCGCCTCGCTCATGCCAAGAGCCTCGGCGGTCTGCTTTGCGGAGTAGCCCTGCATGAACCGGAGCGTTACTACGGAGCGCATGTCTTTGGGCAATTGGGCGACGGCATGCGTTACCTTGGCGGCGGCGAACTGCTTGTCTATCGTCTCCTCGTGCCCAGGCGCCTCGCTTGGCAGCTCGATCGATTCGTCGAGCGGCAGCGCCGGCGTTTTGCGCCAATGATCGTTTAGCGTGTTGCGGGCGATCATGTAGAGCCACGCTCGCGGCTGTTTGCCGTCGAACTTTTCGATGGCGCGCCACGCCTTGGTGAAGGTGTCGGCGGTAAGGTCCTCGGCGGTCGGCACGTCACGCACGTGCACCATGAGAAACCTGAAAATGTCATCAGCGTATGTTGCGTACATCTTCTCGAACCTTCGTCTCTTAAACATTTACATTTTCTATCGTATACCAATCACAAGCTATTTTTTGATTTTTCGCCCGCCAACCCCGCCTGCCGGTCGTTTTTCGCGTATCGACGTATCGTGCGGTACGTCTTTTCGCGAGAAAACGGCCGCTCAGTCTGGCGTTTGCTGGCCGAAAATCTCAAAAAACAGTTTGCGATTGATAGTATATGTAACGTTTGGCGCGCGGAAACGTTACATAGAACGTATAAGCAACATAAGGAGCACGAATAGGACATGGTAGCGAAACGGATATACGCGAGGTGGTTGCCAACGGCGCTGATCGTCGTGGCGCTGATCGCTTTGCCGGCCACGGCGAACGTGTACGCGCAAGGCGGCGAAGACAAACCGAAAGACTCCACCACGAAAAAAACAAATGACAAGGAAACAGCCAACGTGACGAACGAAGAACCAGCCGAGACCGAGAGCCTGTTGCCGGACGATCAAGCAGGGGCGACCATCGTTCCTGCCATGGCACCGGCGCCATCGGCAAGCCCTTCCCCTGCCTTGACGGCCGTCACGCTGGCTCAAGCGCAGACGATCGCGGAGACCGAGCACCCGCAGAGCGTGGTCATTACTGCGAAAACCAAGGAATTCAAGGGCGAGACGGCATACACGTTCACGTTCGACGACGGCTGGAAGGTGCTCGTGCGCGCTAGCGACGGCACGGTGGTGAACGTCCACGACAAAGCCGGCAAGGAGCATGCATGCAAGAACAATCACAAGAGTTCAGTGACCGGCCGCGCCAAGGAAGCCGTGCCAGCTGGTACCGAGCACGCGAAGTGGAAGGAGTCGACGCGGCATGACGCACGCGGACATCGCGGACACGCGGAGTGATGACGAACGAAAACACCCGCTTAGCGCGGGTGTTTTGTTTGGCAGCCGGGGATTATTTGCCGTACCCAAAATCGGATTGAGCCTGCGCGAGTGCGCCGTAGGCTTCCAGGCTTCGCGGAGCGTTTTGGCGCCAATCGATCGAGAGCGGACTGTAGGGATCGGGAAATTGCGCGACCGATGCGTGCACTCCCGTGCCTTCGTAGCTGGTCTGCGCGTCCTCTAGGAGCTCGGACGCGTCGAGCAGAACGACGTTTTGGATGTCTTGTTCGCTCATGCCAAGCGGCGCGTTGGCGTGCTCGAGGCTGACGAGCGTCAAGGCGGTATTGCCCATGGTGCGGCCAAGGTTCTTTTCGAGGCGCGTGGTTTCGTACCCTTGGCGGTAGCGCAGTGCCAGGGTGCTCGCCAACCTCGCAGTGTCGGCCAGCCCTTGCCGTGCACGGCCGGTCAGGTATTCTTTGGTTGCGCGCCACTCGGCGTTATCGTCGGCAAGCACAGGCAACTTAAGGGTGCGCCGCATGAAGATGTCGGGGGTTTTGGTGCCGTCGGCGAAGCTGTACCAAGCTGAGTTCAGCAGCGGGATCGCCAATTTGCGCCGTACGTAGGTGATATCCTCGGGCTCGGTGAACGGATGATCGAACACGGCTTTGGCGACGTTCGCTCCCGAGGCTTGGTATTCGCGGAGCAGCGTGCCGGGGCGCTGCCCTTGCCGTCGTGCGATTTCTTGGGGTTCGAAGGCACGGGGCGGCACGTAATTGGCGCCGTCGGTTTCGTTAATGTGTTTGGTCGGTAGGTCAAAATTTCTTCGTGATGTTGTCATGCTCCTCACTATGAACCACGCCGTTTGACAAGTCAGTGAAATATTTTTCACCAAATGAAATGCCCCGCATGGCTGCGGGGCTGCCCGTTCAAGGCGTGTGGACACCTGGTGCCGGTTCGACTTCGTTCCCCCGCGCGACCAGTACTCGGTACTCCCTGCCGTCGAGCGGGTCGACGACCACCTCTACTTCGGCGGGAATCGCCACGCGGTCGTCCCGGCGCAGTGACCTGCCGCGTTTTGCAGGCTCGGCCGTCTGCGCGTAGCGGAACTCGCGCTCGGTGGTGATGAGCACGGGTCGGTCTGCCAGTTTGATCTGGCAGCTATTCGTGATCTCGAAGCTGTCGGGTCGGCCGTCCATGCGTTTCATGTACGTCAGGTATTCGCCGACCACGACGACTTCGGTTTTGTGAGCGAGCGATGCCAGGGTGCTTTTCGCCGTGACAACGGGAGTGGAAGACATGCTGGCCTTTCGGTAGACGGATGCTTGCCTTACTCATGCAATTATATCATGCGGACCGTGGCGGCTATTCCCAACGGAACGTTTTGGCGCTGACGACGAACACGACTACGAACCAGCCGGCGATGACCGCGAGTTGGAAACCGAGCGACGCGATGGAGGCGCCTTCGATGACGATGCGTTGGATGCCTTCGATGAGCGGCGTCAACGGGAAGTACGCGGTGATGCCTTGCAGCCATTCCGGCATGAGCGCGCGCGGTACCCATAAGCCGCTGAACGCCAGCGATGCCAAAAAGATTATCTGGCCGTAAATGTCGGACTGCGTGGTGTTCTTGGCCCAGCCGCCGACCATGACGCCGAGCGCGATCATAAGCAAGCTGCCAAGCGTGACGAAGATGCCGAAGTCGAGCCAGCTGCCTTGCATCTTCATGTTGAAGCCGAAGAACGCGAGGAGCGTCATGAGCGTGATGGCGATGAGGCTGACCACCAAGAACGCGAGCACGATGCCGCCGATGAGCTGGCTTGTCTTGAACGGCGTGACCCGCATGCGGCGCAGTACGCCGGTCTTCTTGTCGGACGGTATGGTCGAGGCGACGCCGAAGATGCCGACCATCATGATGCCCATGGCGGTGAACATGGAATAGAGGCTGTCGAAAATGCGCGTGCTGGTGCCCGTGATGGACTGCCGCTCGACTTGGATCGGCGGTTCGGCGCCCGTGATCGCAACGTTGGTGGCTTCGGCGACGCCGTTCATGACGCCCATCATGATATCGCCGGTCGACATGTCGGATTGGTCGACGATAACCTGGACTTTGCCGGTCGGCGTGCCGTTCGTTACCTGCCCGAACGATTCCGGCAGCTCGACGATGGCGTCGATGTCACCCTCTTTCATTTTGTCTTTGGCCTGGTCAAGGTTCAGCGATTCTTCGGGCTGTTTGAGTACCTTCACTTCGCCGAGTTGTTTCTCGAACTCCTTGGCGAACGCTTGTTCGGAATTGTTGATGACCGCGACTTTGAGCGTGATGTTGTCGTTCGTGCCGCCCGTGAAGAGCCCGAAAATGAGCAGCAGCAAGAGCGGTATCGAAAACAGCACGATCAGCGTGATCGGGTCGCGCAGCACGCGGAGCAGCTGCAATTTGGCGTAGAGCAACGTGGTTTTCATGCTAGTCCCTGAGTGCCTTTCCTGTTAGGTTGATGAATACGTCTTCGAGGTCCGCCTGTTGCACGACCTCTTTTTTCTTGAATCCGGTCGCGAGCAAGTTCTTGATCAGCTTGTTCGGCGAGTCGAGCGCGATGATTTCGCCGCCGTCCATGATGGCGACGCGGTCGCAGAGCAACTGGGCTTCCTCCATGTAGTGCGTGGTCAGGATGATCGTGATGTCGCGCTTCTTGAGCTTTTCGATCAGGTCCCACAGGTTGCGGCGCGCCTGCGGGTCAAGGCCGGTGGTCGGCTCATCCAGCAGCAGCAATTGCGGATCGTTGATCAAAGAACGCGCCAGGCTTAAACGCCGCTTCATGCCGCCAGACAGCTCGCCCGGCTTGGCGTTGGCCTTGTGGCCGAGCGCGGCAAACGCCAGCAAGGGTTCAATGCGGGCATCGATATCGGCGCGGGCCATTCCGAAATAACGGCCGTACACCAACAAGTTTTCTGCGCAAGTGAAGTCGGGGTCCAAGCTGTCGAACTGGCTCACCACCCCCAAGCGCGATTTGATGGACAAGGCCTGCTGCGGCATGTCCTCGCCAAACACTTGCACACGGCCACTGTCGGGCGCAGTCAGCCCCAAACACATGCGAAACGTGGTGGTTTTGCCCGCACCATTGGGGCCGAGCAAAGCAAATACCGATGCTGGTTGCAACTCAAGATCCAGGCCATTCAGCACCGGCTTGTTAGCGAAGGATTTATGTATGTTCTTGGCCTCAATCACCAAATTTGCGTGACAATGGGGC